>CAKZKU010000001.1 GCA_937124545.1 uncultured Microbacteriaceae bacterium
ATGCCAAGTCAATAAAAAGAGTAGTGAAAAAAGTTGGCTCTTCGACGCCCGGGCATGATGGATTGAGTGGCTCAAGACGCCCCTGAAGGCTTATTCTCCGATGATTGAGAGCCCGATAGGTGATGCTCAGACATCGATCCTAGCTCCGGGCATCGAATTCGGTGACATCGATGCTCGGAACACACCTCCTAGAAGCTTTCTAGTCTTGAGGCTGATCGAGACGGGATAATGCATCATGCATTGGTGTCGAAGAGCTGGAAAATCTTGCTCTTCTTAGTTGGCCTAATCTCAAAAAATGCGTCTGCATCCTTTTTAGAAGTTAGGTTCAAGTAGTGCTCTCGAATGACGGAAGGCGAGTTTCCAGCTTGTTTCGCTGTAAAATTTAGATCCCCGTGCTTCTCGTAGTGGCACGAGATGAATGTCGTTCTCAATCCGTTCCTCGGGTATTGACCCTCCTCGAATCCGGCAGCTTCTTTGACCTTGGCGATGGCCTTACCGTATTGGGTATTGGTCCCGAAGGGGACGATTAAACCGTCACCCTTTAGAGCGGTTTTAAGCCACTCCATCGCGTTGTCACAAATGTCTACATGTCTATCCTGACCATTCTTGGTCCCAGTTACGGCGATTCGAAGCGATTTCTTTTCCCAGTTGATGTCAGACCATCGAATTCTCTTGGTTTCATTCCACCGCACTCCACAAAAAGTCATAAACGTAAATGCCGCCCTGAGTTCTTTAGGGGTATTGTCCATGATTCGTCTCACCTGCTCATTGGTGAGGGTCACGTTCTCTGTCTTGGAGACCTTCCACTTCATCACCTTGGTGATCGGGCTAGTTTTGTTGTTTTCTTTGTATTTCATAATTAAGTTAAGTTCTAAGTTCTATTTAAATTGTACAGGAGTTTCTTTCTAAGCAGCATCACATGATGAAACTTGTTTGAACCGCTGGTCTAGCAGCCTGTTGAAAAACCAGCGTGGAATGTGCTACACTCTCCCTCGTCATGTTTGAGAGTCGAGATCGTGTCA
>CAKZKU010000002.1 GCA_937124545.1 uncultured Microbacteriaceae bacterium
GGGCTCCATGCAAGTGATTCCAGAGCCCATAGGAGGCCACTTGAGTAGGTTCGCCCCATCATGCCTCCATCCTCCTGAGCAAACACACCAGAACAGGGTTCATCGGTCTTTTCACTAGCTCCCCCAACTGCTTTCAAGAAAGCGTCGGGCGAAGCTTCGGCTAGTAGGGGCAAAACATCATTGAGGCTTGCCCATTGGTCGGAATCCGCTTCTTCAAGGAGCTTACTGACAGTTTGATAGGCTACAGATTCCGGCTTGCCCTGAGAGCATGTCTTAAGGGCATCTGGTTTCGCCCCCATTAAGGCGAGAGTTTCAGCAACCCCTCTCCGCATTTTCTTCGAATAGCATCTTGATTGACCATAGACACTTGCCGCGAAACGCTGCTCTTTGGGTAGAGCCAGCTCGGGATCTTGTTCTAACAAAACCTGAACAGCCAATTTGCCAAATTCTTCAAGCAAATCATTGGTTAAAAGTGGACCTTCAGATTCCCATAGAGCGAGTCTATCAGTGACTTTCCAATTGCCGTTACGTTGTTCGAGAATACTCATTAAGCTTGATCCTTCCAAATTTCTCGGATTTTGGCCTGCCAGTCTTGAAATGCCATGCCAGATAGGGATTCTACGATAGACCGATCACCGTCTGTGGACTCGTCCCATCCTCCAATCAGGTTCAATGCAATTGTTTCCTTGATCGGGCTAGGAGCAATGGCGACAACTGGCTTCACCTCATCTCGCTTGAAGAAATCCTTTATTGGCTCGGAAATTGATTCGAGCGTCAGTATTCCTGCAACTGAGCCTTTTTCTTGCACCTCCTGCACGATCATGTTCCAGACACTCTGAACATCGCTGTCCGTATGAGATCCGATCAAAGACTGAATCAAGGAGGTAGTTACTCCTGTCATCAAATCCATATCGAACCCAATCAGGTGATAGCATTTCAGAAATTTCCAAAATTCATCATCACTAGGGTTCACCCCTTTGTTCGCATTGGTTACATGCAAGCGAATGATTTTGAGCTTATTTCTCTGCGCCTCGCTGACTGCTTTTGACTGGTTAATCTTGCTGAAAAAGTCAGCGCTATCGCTTGCTCCTCGGGCAACATTCAAAATGCGGCAGACGTTCTCGCTATCCGTTTTGCTAATCGGGCCAGTCACTAGGGCGATTGCATCGCGCTTCTTGGTGAAATGGGTGCTTTTATTAAAATCTCTCCAAGCGGCTCCAATGACATCAGGCATTTGAGAATCTTTCTCTGTGAACCGGATGGAGTGCTTGATTTGGAGTAGCAATTTACATTCTTCCCCTGTGTTGTCATTTCTCGTAACGATCACTGCATCGTCAGTCTCGTATCCTCTATGTCGTGCTTGCAGCGCTACTTCTGCAATTGGCCACCTATAGGCAATGCAGGGGCAGACTCCTCGGGAGAGCATCAAGGCCACAAACGCCGACTGAACACGGCTCTCAAAAGTAAAGCCGCCCCCACCAGTGGAGAA
>CAKZKU010000003.1 GCA_937124545.1 uncultured Microbacteriaceae bacterium
TGTTTCCTGGCTTTTGCCAATTCGAACTTCACTTCCGTTTGTCTCAACGACGCTTGTGCGAGATCAACGCGTTGTTGGAGATCCAACAACTGCAACGAACGGAAACGGTAGACCGGAGTTCCCGCTTTGACCTCATCGAACTGATTCACGAGAAATTCGATATGGCCGGAAAGCATCATTCGGTATTCGTTCCTGGCGAGGGGCTTCAACTCGAATGATCCCGGCACACGGACGGTATTCGCAATATTTCTCCGCTCCACCTTGGCAAAGGTGATCCCGAGATTACTGCGGACGGTGGTCGGAATTGCAATCCGATTGGTGGGTTGTTCGCTCTCTTCCTCAGCAGCAGAAACGGCTTCTTCACCCTTACGGTTGCAGGAAGGAAGAAGGAAAAGGAGTCCCAATAGCGGGACAATTTTTAAATGGTTCATGGTATTAGTCTTTCTTTGGGTTCGACTTGTGATTTGTGGGTCCCAGCAGGGATTGGATCTCCGTTTCCGCTTGGGAGTGTTGAAGTTGGATATTGATGACTTTCAGCTTTGCTTCGTGGGCTCTGACAAGGCTCTCCAGCAGGACAAGGCTTCCTCCTTCTCCAAGTTCGACAAGATCCCGGGCATCACTCGCCTGCCGATCTACCAAGGGAATGAGATCCTTCTCAACGGACGATTGTTGGGCTTGAATCCCCCTCAGTCGGGCGCGAAGGACGGCAAGTTTTCCGACCTTTCGCTCATACTCTGTCTCGAACGTGGCTTGGGCGACTTCGCGCTCGGCTCGGGCCTTGGCGATGCCACCTTTATTCGCGTTTAAGATGGGAAGTGGAATGGCGCTGATAAAACCAATACTCGATTGGCCTTCTTCTCTCTGTGCTTGCGGTCCGAAAACAAGATCGGGATATTGTTTCCGTATTTCCCGGATCAGCTTTCGCTCGGAGACTTCGTATTCACGTTGGAGACGATTGATCGTCGGATTGTTATATTTCAGGCGATCTTCACTCGGCTGCCAACTGGCCACTGCCAGATGCGGGACGAGGCGAATCGGAGCACCAGGAGAGATTCCAAGCAGAGAACGGATTTCCTGTTCCTGCGCTTTGACCTCCCCTTGCAGGCGTTTCATTTCGACACGGCGACTTGTCTGCTCAATCGTAAAAAGTCCTGCCTCGGTCCTCGGAATCTCACCTTGTTCAGCAAGAAGAGTGGTTGATTGTACGATAGCAACCAAGGTTTCTACGATCTTCTGAGTCTGCTCAAGTTCAGTGCGAAGAGCGGACCATTCAATCCAGGCTTTCTGCAGATGAATCAAAACCTGCCACTCGGATTCGGCGACCCGATCTAGCTCGGCATACATCGAGGCCTCAGCGAGTTTCTTCTCCGCCGAGAGACGACCGGATAGAGGCAAAGTCAGAGCAAGTGAAGGCCCGACGATCCATGGATCCGGGACACTCTTGGTAAGTTTCAGGACGTTAAAGCTTACCTCGGGATCGTCCCACAATCCGGCATGATCAGCGACCGCTTTGGCCACCCCGGCTTTCAGGCGAGCGACCCGAAGATCTGGATTATACACGAGCGCGATCATTTTCCCCTCACCGAGGGAAACGCCGTCGGACGGATTGAAGGTGGTTGCACCCGAAGGTGTTTTTGCAAGGCGCTTGGCGAAGGCACTAACCTTTTCGCCTGATGGGCCTTGCGCTCTCCACTTCTGGTCGTGAGTCGATAAATTGAGAGGTCGACTCTCAAAGGTCTGACAACCAGCTAGCAAAAGAACGGCACCGGATGCCGCCGCAATTCGGAGAGATGTTTTTGGACGAAGTCCCTTGGGATGGGACAAAGCGTCCCGACTACTTGGTATATAAATTTTCATGGTGCCTCATGGGCTGGGTAGAAAGGGTCAATTGGAAAAGATGCCTCCGTGCGATCTAGAGCTTCCCGGCCTCTCGTTGACACGAGGGCAAAAGGAGTCGCGACGCTAAAAGGAGCGTTCTGTATCGGAGTGACCGTGGGTCTGCAAAACGACTTGAATATCGTTTCCGGATGTTGGCCAAAGCCAGACATGCCCATTCCGAGCAAGCCTAAAAATACGACTCAACTCAATTTTTGTCACTCAACTCAACCCAATTGGGGAGGCTTCGACAGCTCATAGAAAGGGCCATCGGGACACAGATCCTTTTCAGGGACGAGCCTTTCATTTGAAAATTCTCCCACCTCGGAGGGCAGCAGATTTACTAAATCTGTCGCAAACTGCGTATCGAAGGAAATTAGATGAGAGTGGTGGTGCGAAGTAGAATCCTCCTTGCCATCTGGAGCTTCTCCACCTCTGTCGCCTTCATCACCATTGTGGTCATCGTGGTGATGATGACCGTCATGGTCATGATGATGGTCATTAGGAGCCTCGGTAGATTCCACCGAATGGCAGTCTCCATGGTCGTGTTCAAACTCGATGGCAGCAACCGACCCCACTCCATAGACCACAACGATCGAAAGACTTAAGACAGTTTGAAGCAAAGCTTCTACGGAACGTCGAATAGACACTTAAACGAAGCTTCATGACGAAGGACTTGGTGGTCAAGTTTTTTATGAAAATCCATTGGGCTCTGTCACCAAGGAGTGCGCCAGAAGATCTTCCTCACCAATTAGATTTCGGACGAGCCTCGTAGCAACAAAACCAACTCGCGCAGTGCCCATTCTTCGTCGGCACTGCGACTATGCTGAGCTGAGGGTGCCCGATATCTCTCCTCAACGTCCTGATTCTCCTAGAATATAATTGGCCGCCCTCTGCGCTTCGCTGGCCGCTTGCACCAGCCAGCGCTTGTTGTCCTTCACGCGTAGCACGTCGAGCCAACTTTTGAGATACGTAGCTGAGTTTTCAAACTCATCCTCGATGATACCTGCATGTGCACCGAGAAACGCCGCCGTCATTTCTT
>CAKZKU010000004.1 GCA_937124545.1 uncultured Microbacteriaceae bacterium
CGGTCTCCTCCCAGCCCTCAGTCTTCTCGACTGAATTAATTGAGTTGCTGTCTATGGACTGCGACGAACTGACATCATCCCAAATAAGCCAATTGGATTCTTTGAAAAAAGAAACAACCAAGGGCGGTAGCGTTATAGCCAATTAGCGGCTTTTTCGCGGACTATGCGGGTTGTCCATATCCCCAATGAAAAATCACCTCACCCAAATCCAAGAAATCGCAAATGAATTTGCCATTCCTGGTAATTTCATCTCCGCGATGGAGGTTGATAGCGGTCATATCAATTCCACTTACCTTGTCGAGTTCGGCTCGGATGATGGATCAAAAAGCCGCTACGTTCTTCAGCGGATCAACGAAGCCGTATTTCCCGATCCCAGGGCGGTAATGCGGAATGTTGAGGTCGTCACACGCCATATTAATTGGAAGATTTTACGAGTGAAGCGTGATTCGAGCGGTCAAACGCTCAATCTCTTCCCTGCACGAGGAGGTCGCTTTCATGCTGAGATCGAAGGAGATGGAATTTGGCGGTGTTACAACTTCATTGAGGGCTGCTGTACGTTCGATGTTGTCGAGAGCCCACGGCAGGCCTACGAAGCAGCCAAAGCTTTCGGGTCCTTCCAAGATTTGGTGAGCGATATTCCCTTGGAGAACATCGAGGAAACCATTCCTGATTTCCATAATACCCCACAGCGCTACAAAAACTTAATGCAGGCCGTTGCGGAAGATCCGCTCAACCGGGTTAAAGGTTTGAAAAAGGAATTGGATTTTGTCCGGTCTAACAAGGCGACCATTTCCCGGCTCATTGACTTGCGCAATGCTGGAGTCCTTCCGGAACGGATTACCCATAATGATACCAAGATAAATAACGTCATGATTGACTCAGAAACCGATGAAGCGGTGTGTGTCATCGATCTTGATACCGTGATGCCCGGCCTTTCGCTCTATGACTTCGGTGACATGGTCCGCACCGCCGTCAGCCCAGCCGCCGAGGATGAGCAAGACCTTTCTAGGGTAACCGTTCGCATGCCCATTTTCGAGGCCCTCGTAGAGGGTTATTTAGATGGCTGCAATTGCCTTTGTGAGGGCGAGATTGACAATCTCGCTTTCTCTGGAGGGTTGATCGCTTTAGAGACCGGTATGCGATTCCTTACTGACCATCTACTGGGCGATATTTATTTCAAGACCTCGCGCAAGAACCAAAACTTAGACCGCGCGCGCACCCAGTTCCAACTTGTCAAAGAGATCGAAAAGAGGGAGTCCGAAATGCAGGCATTCGTCAATCGCCTCGCAAAAACGCGAGGGACTCGGGCCGCTGGATAGCGGAGTGTTTGGGCTCGGAGGTCTCAGGGTTTCAATCGAGCCTCTTAACTTTCTGATTTCCAATCCGCATCTATTCCATCTCCCCTTTTTGACCCATGTCTCTCAATCAAAAAATTCAAGACCGCAGCGCTCGCGTCGCCATTCTCGGCCTTGGCTACGTCGGCTTGCCTCTCCTCCGCGCCTTCTGGGAGGGCGGGCACCCGGTCCTCGGTTTCGATGTCGACGAAGCCAAGTTGGAAAAACTCAGAAAAGGCGAGAATTATCTTAAACACCTTGGTGATGAACTCGTCCGGCCCATGATTGAGGGGGATTCTGACCGCTTTTCAGTAAGCGGCGACTCCCAGGATCTCGTCTCCGCCGATGTTCTCATTCTCTGTGTTCCCGCGCCCCTTGGTGAGCACAACGAGCCGGACATGAGCTTCATCGAGCGCACTTGTGAGACCATCGCCGCCATCCTCCGACCGGGAAAAATGGTCAGCCTCGAGAGCACCACCTATCCCGGCACGACCCGCGGAGTCATGCTTCCCATTCTGGAGAAGTCCGGGCTCAAGGTAGGAGAAGATTTCTTTCTGGCCTATTCTCCGGAGAGGGAAGATCCCGGCCGGAAAGACCACAACACCAAGACGATCCCCAAACTGGTCGGCGGGCTCGATCCTGCCACCGGTGAACTTGCCGCAGAACTCTACCGACATGCGGTGACCGAGGTTGTTCTCGTCGACTCCGCCGAAATCGCCGAGAGCGCCAAACTTCTCGAGAACATTTACCGTTCCGTCAACATCGCCCTCGTCAATGAGCTGAAGCTCATCCTTGACCCCATGGGAATCGACGTCTGGAAGGTCATCGAGGCCGCCGCCACCAAACCCTTCGGCTTTCAGGCCTTCTGGCCGGGCCCGGGTCTGGGTGGCCACTGCATCCCCATTGATCCCTTCTACCTCACTTGGAAAGCCAAAGAGCATGGATACAACACCCGCTTCATTGAACTTGCGGGTGAAATCAATACAGCCATGCCCGCCCACGTCGTGCGCAAAACCCAAGATGCCCTGAATGACGATGGCAAAGCGGTCAAAGGGAGCAAAATTCTTATCTTGGGGCTCGCCTACAAACCCGATGTCGATGATGTCCGCGAAACTCCGTCCGCCCACCTCATCGAAGGCCTGCGCAAGCTGGGGGCAGAAGTCGATTATCACGACCCCCACTGCCCGGGAGTTCCACCGATGCGGGAGCATCCGGAACTCGCTGGGATGAAATCGGTCCAGCTCAGCCAAGCTGCTGATTCTGACGCTGTCATCATCGCCACCAACCACTGCAGCATTGACTACGAAAAACTAGGTCAGATTGCCCAGCTGATCATCGACACCCGAGGTGCCATGCGTGGGGTTTCTCAAGGGAATGCGCGGATCGTGAAAGCATAATTGCCCGGGCCCATTGCTTATGAAGATTTTAGTCACTGGTGGTGCTGGATACATCGGCTCACACACCGCCCTTGCGCTGCACGAGGCGGGGTATCAACCGCTCATCATTGATAATTTTTCGAATAGCAGCCCGGAGGTGTTCGACAGGTTGAACGAGCTTACGGGGGGGGTGGATTTTCCCTTTGTAGAGGCCGATGTGAGGGACCAAGAGGTTTTGGGAAAGATCTTTCAAGAGCATTCGATTGGAGCCGTGATCCATTTTGCGGGGCTCAAAGCGGTTGGGGAATCTGTCAGCCACCCCTTGAGATATTATGCCAACAATCTAGAATCAACACTCACCCTGTT
>CAKZKU010000005.1 GCA_937124545.1 uncultured Microbacteriaceae bacterium
CCGACAGCGGAACCAACCGGGTGATGCGCAGTACCGATGACGGGGTGACGTGGACTGCCGTCGCCGCGGCTGGGGAGGCCGGGAGAGCGGTCGCCTGCGGCAGAGGTGAGAGGGTGGCCGTCGCCGACGGCGGAACGAATCGGGTGATGCGCAGTACCGATGGCGGGGAGAACTGGACTGCCTTGTCAGCGACTGAAGTCAACGTTTGGAGATCTGTCGCCTACGGCAATGGTGTTTGGGTTGCCGTCTCAAGCGACGGGACGAACCGGGTGATGCGCAGTACCGATGATGGTGTGACGTGGAGCGCAGTCGAAGCGGCTGAGGCCAACGGTTGGTTCTCGGTCGCATACGGGAATGGTGTCTGGGTTGCCGTCTCGTTCAGCGGGACGAACCGGGTGATACGCAGCACGGATGACGGAGTGAACTGGGGCGCCGTCGCAGCGACTGAAGCCAACAGTTGGCGATCTGTCGCTTATGGGAATGGTGTCTGGGTTGCTGTCGCAAACTCCGGAACAAACCGGGTGATGCGCAGCACCAATGACGGAGTGAATTGGACTGCAGTCGCAGCGACTGCGGCCAACGATTGGTACTCGGTCGCCTACGGCAATGGTGTCTGGGTTGCCGTCGCTTTCGGCGGAACGAACCGGGTGATGCGCAGTGTTGACGCCGACGCTAGCTACAGCCCGAACTCAAGCGTCGGGGCTGGTGTGCCAGGGATTTTCCTCACTGTCGCGGGACCTGTCGGTAGGAGTGCGTCTGAAGCACCTGTCTATTACGGTGCTGACCGTGTCTCTGTCACCTCCACCTACCTCCTCACGGTTACTCGTGTGTCTAACGTCACACCCACGATCACCACGTTGGCAGAGGGCACCATTGATGCGGACGGGTCCTTCTCATCCATGACACGTCTACCCGCCCTCGCCCCTGGAACCTATAACGTGCAAATGGTGGGGACCCATGTGAATGGGTCAACCCTGCAACTCACGTCCCAAGTCACCATCGGAGGATTAGGGCAATTCACCAGCATCGGTGCGAACATCCCCATCATCAAATAAATGGCATGCCCGGAGGAGCATGTGGTTGCCCAATTGGCTGCCTAGAGGATGTCTCACACCTGGCGATTGCTGCACACCGAAAGACCGTGCTGAAACCAGAAGGCAATTCGGTCTAAGTAATCGGCGAACTCTTCATCCGTGAACTCTGCTTGCCCGCTGTTCAGAAGGTAAAGAAAGAGCTCCGAGCTGCGGTCAAGCTCGAGAAGCCATTGGCTTGAGGGGTGGTTCAAGTCACTTCCGTCAGATTTAGCCCTACGGGTGATTGTCCGGACCTCCACGACACTGGATCTGACCTGTTCTTCATTGTCTTGGTAGGTGCTCACCACGAGCCGGCTCAGCTCGGTTTCCAGCGCTGGACAGTAATCAAAAGCGGAGGCTTCCCCTCCAGGCTCGGGTGTCGTCCCCTGTGGGGTGGTTGCCCCAACGAATGCCACGAAGCCGACCGGCATCAGCACCAACGCGGCAACGCCCAGCGCAAAGAACTTGTTCATTTGCGCTGCTGGCGTTTCTTATCGCGCGCGCGTTGGTAGAGGAAGACCGGCAACCACATCAACGCTGTGACAGCGCTCATGGCCATCCACCACAACAATCCATAGAGAAGGGAATCCATCACATCTCCTCCTACTGGTTCCACTCGGCTTCTTCATCAAAGCCGCTTCCGTACTGTGTTTCGGGATACGCGGTGTTGGGTGAATAACCATCCGGGCCGCTATGCACGTCCCCGTCATTCATGAGGGCGTGTCCGCACTGGACGCAGAAGTCGTTTCTCCACACCCAGGGCGCACGGCATTCCGGGCAGTACTGGGGTTCGTTCTCAACCACGACCGGCCTCCAACAGGGTGTTCACCAAGATGGTGTTGCTTTTATCGTCCAGGGCTGTCTGCAGAAGGCCTATCTGCGAGTGATGGGGGAGTGCTTCTGAGTGGAGGTATATGTATCCATCCCCTTTGGGCATGTTCTGGTGCTTCACACTGATGCTGATTACCCACCCCGTGACTATTGCTCCAGGATCTCCCTGTTGAACGACATCTCCAATCGCGTCATCCAGGCTGAGTTCTGCTTTCTGGTCTTTCATAGTCCCCTTTCCTCTATTGAGGAAGCAACATATCTGCCACCACTGACACGACCCGTGTCGGTGGTGGGGTGTATGTTTCTCGGTCCCTACAACCCAGGAGGCCCATGTTTGAGCGTTATATGTGTGATTTCGTCTACTACCAAGACCACCGGATCGAGCTGACGGAAGTTATCGTCACTGACCGAACGGAGGCCTATGAATGGTTGGACGAAACATATCTAGAACTGCACCGAGAGCCCAGTTCCGGCCCTGATGAGGTGAGGTTGCGAAAAGACGATGACATTCTCGCCACGTGGCAGACCCACCTCGACGTGCTGAGCTGAGGGTGTCGGGGGTGCTGCGTAGCGTTAGTGGCGGAAGGAGAACTCATGTTGAGGGAATTTGCACTCGAATTACCCGATGGTCGCCATGTCACGATTCGCTTCGTCGAGGGCGAGCAGGGCTCGCCTGAGGAAGGCTGCGACAGCGGACTGAAATGCGAGCACGACATTACTGCCGATCACGCTGCCGACCTGTTTCGCGCGATTGATGTCGACTATGACGGTGATGCTCTAAAGAGCGCCCAGATGGTGATGATGCTTAACAAGGCAGAACAGCGACCTTGCTAAAGCCTTGTCTACCAAGGCAACGATGCAGCAGTTTGGCGCGGTTGATAAAGAGGTGTCGGTCTTTAGGCAGATTCGGGGCCTTGCTCCCCAGCGAACTCGACAAGCGGTGTCTCATTCGAGAAAGTTGCCATAATGAGATGACAGAAACTCCGAAAGTCTCACCAAACAGAGGAGACCTATGACGACCCCTTCTCTCAAGGGAAAAGTTCTTGGTGGCTGGAGAGTCGAAGAGCACATCGGCTCGGGCGCTCAAGGTGCGCTGTACTTTGTTCGCAAGCCGGGGATTGATGGAAAGCCAATTCGCGGGGCGATGAAGACTTTGACACTTTCCAAAGACGTCGACCGACAGCAAATGCAACTTATCGTCCACGAGCTCGACATGTTGAAAGCAGTTAATTCTCCCTACCTACCAAAGGTGATAGATAGCGGTAGCGATGCTGTCAAGATTCGCGATCGCACGCTGGGAGTCCAGTTCATTGTTATGGAGTTTGTCAACGGCGACAACCTTGAAGAGGAGGTCCGGGAGACGGGGGTTTTGTTTCCCTACGATTGGTGGAACCTCGCACACGACGTTCTGATGGCTCTCTCGCTCATGCACGAAAAGGGTATTGTCCATGCGGACGTAAAACCGCTGA
>CAKZKU010000006.1 GCA_937124545.1 uncultured Microbacteriaceae bacterium
GAGCTTGTCATTAAGAATGACCGCGATTTGGTCCCCGGCGGTGATGATTTTATAAGTGTTCCAGTCGCCGACCTTCATCTCAGGGGCGATGCCGGGCTGGATGTCGTAAATGGCGCCGGTGTGGAGTTTGTCGGCCTGGTTTCCGCAAATCTGAATTTCGTATCCCTGTCTGATCGCGACCCAAGGGTCATTACCTGGATCGGGGAAGCGGACAAAGATGCCGGAGTTATCGGCCTCTTCCGGGGCGTTGAATTCGATTTCAAAACAGGCATTCTTGAATTGCTTCGCGCCGTACCACCAGAGGCCCATGCCTCCTTTCGCGGTGGCAATGCCATCCATCAGTTCGAAGTTTCCGGGGCCGACCATCTTCCAATCGGAAGCCGCTTCCGGAAGAACATCATGCACTTCTTGTGCGCCAAGCGGGCTGAGAAGAAGGGGGAGTAGTACGAGGTATTTCATAGTTTGGTTGGAGATTTCAGTTAAATGTTTCGTCAATTGTTGAATGAAAAATTAGAGAAGGGCTGAGGAGGTGCGTCCGAAGAAGAAGAAGGTTTTTCGGATGTGCTCGATCCAGTAAGGCCAGTCGTGATTGCCGGGGAATTCTTCGTAAACAAAGTCGATTCCGCTGGCTTTCAGTTCCTTTGAGAGTTCCCTGTTTTGTTCGATTAGAAGGTCATCTTTTCCGCAGTCAAAACGGAATGGCTGCAGGGTGGAGCGGTTTTCCAGAAGAGTCCGGAGAACGCTGTGATCCGTGGTGTTGTCCGAACGATACTCATTCACATCCTCTTTCACGAAGAGGCTCATTTGCGCGAGATCGGTGATGGAGGAATGCCCGGTGAAAGCCCGGAAACGATCCGGGTGTTTTGCGCCCAGTCGCATTGCTCCGAAGCCTCCCATGGAGAGTCCGGAAATGAAATGAGGTGCAGCGAGCGAGTTACCCGTGACCTCACTGACCGCCCTCGGGACATCATTGACGATCCAGTGTTCGAAGTCCTTCCCCGAGTGCGCCAGATAGCCGCTGCCATCTCCCCACAATCCGTCCGAGGGCATGGCCAGGATCATGGGCGGAATGACACCCTCATCGATCATTGATTGAAGAGTGGTGTGGGCGGAGCCTTGCATGGCCCAGCTCCAGTGCGAGCCATAGACACCATGGAGAAGAAGAATGACGGGCAATTCTTTTTCGTCTTCGGATTGGGCCGGGGTGTAGAGAGTGATGTCGCCCCGACCGGCCAATGAGCTGGACTTGACCGTGATGAACTTAAGCTCACCTTGAGAGCTTGCTCCGATGACGGGAGCGACCTCGATGGTGCGGAAGTAGGATTTTGGTTCCTCGGACATGGCTCAGTTAAAAACGATGACCCCTTTGGCATTCCGACCTGCAAGCATGTCATCGAAGGCTTGCTGGAGGTTATTGAGCGAGTAGGTCCGGGTGATCAGCTCATCAAGTTTGAGAAGGCCACGTTGATAGAGATTGAGGAGCTTAGGGAAATCGTGCTCCGGCCTGGATTTTCCATAGAGGGGATTGAGATAGATTTTATCCCACTCAAAGAGATTCATGTCCATTTCGATGGTCTCTTCGATTCCTGAAACCTGGATCGCCACTCCGGCATTGCGGATCATCGCAAGGGGGGCGGCCCCGAGGGAGGGGATGCCGGTGCATTCGAAGGAGTAGTCGGCACCGCGCCCATCGCAGATCTGTTTGACTTCTTCTGCAGCTTTCAGCAATCCGAGGGCATCTCTTGGTGCAAGCACCTGATGGGTTGATCCAAATTGAGCAGCCATCTCCAGCCGCTTTTCGTTGACATCGACCGCGATGATTTTTTCGGCCCCTGAGATTCGTGCGCCCTGGATGACATTCAATCCGACCCCTCCCGAGCCGAGGACAACGGCACTGCTACCGGCGGCCAAACGCGCGGCATTCACAACCGAGCCATATCCGGTCATGACGCCACACCCGACGATGCAAGCGGAGGAAAAGGAAATATCGTTTAGGATGGGTATGGGGATGACGGCCTCCTGACGGACGACAGTGTGGCTGCTGAGTGTGCCGATATTAAAG
>CAKZKU010000007.1 GCA_937124545.1 uncultured Microbacteriaceae bacterium
CAAATCGCTCGACACCCCGGCCCCGCGCTGACGTACTTTCCTGCACTTCAAACAAAAATGCTATGGTAGAAAAATGCCTAACCCAGCAGTGCCTTTGGAGCAGAAGAGACTTTTAGGAAATCCCGGTCAACGTAAGTTGCCTGCGTTGTCTGAGACGTTTGAGCTGGAGGGCGGTTACATTGAGCCTCACCGTCCGCTTGGCGCTGCGGGTCAGTTGTTGTGGGATCGCGTCTTTGCTCACGGGAAGACTTGGGTTTCTCGGCAGACGGATGTTGAGGCTTTGTTGATGGTGTGTAAGCAGTTGGACCGTCAGGTGATGTTGGAGGAGCAAGTTGAGTCTGCGCCGGATGATTTTCACTTGTTGCGTCAGTTGCTTGAACTGGAGAAGGCGATCATGTCGAATCTTGGTTTGCTTGGGTTTACTGTTGATGCGCGTTCTCGTTTGGGCTTGGCGGAGATAAAGGCGAAGTCTGCGTTTGAGACTTTGATGGCTGAAAGAGCGTAATGACGTCACCGGCTTGGTTGACGCCAGTACCGGAGGAATCGATCGCTCGTGGCGACGGTGACTTTGTTGCTCGGTTTGCTGACGCGTTTGCGACGATTACGAAGGACTCGATCGCTGGACCGTCTGGTAGCAAAATGGTTTTGCGCGATTGGCAGAAGGAGTTGCTGGGTCAGGTTTTTGCGCGTGATGAGGACGGTGGGCTGCGTCACCGCATTTCACTTTTGGGGCTTCCGAGGAAACAAGGTAAATCGGCGTTGGGTTCTCTTATCTGCGCTTTTGCGTTGGTAGATCTGAAGACGCAGGGTGCGGAGATTTATTCGGTCGCAGCTGACCGCAACCAGGCTCGCATTGTGTTTGAGGATACGAAGCGCATGATTCAGAACTCTGAGCTTGCAGAGCACGTCAAGATTTACCGCGACAGCATTATGGTGCCCGCGACGAACAACGTGTACCGCGTTTTGTCTGCGGACGCCCCTAGGCATGAGGGCCTCTCGCCCACACTCGTCCTTTTCGACGAGCTCCACGCTCAACCCAATAGAAAACTTTTTGACGTTATGTCACTTGCTCAAGGTGCTCGTGGCAAGCAGGCAACTCTGATAGCGATTACGACTGCGGGGGTCAAAACAGAATCGCAGACCGGTAAAGACTCGATCGCTTACACGCTTTACAATTATGGAAAAAAAATTGCCAAAAAGGAGGTAGAAGACGAAACTTTCTTTATGGCTTGGTGGGAGGCTCCGGCTGAGGCGGACCATCACCTTGAGAGCACTTGGCAAGCAGCTAACCCTGGCTTTGACGACATTGTGGCTAAATCCGATTTCGAGTCGGCGGTGAAGAGGACACCGGAGGCAGAGTTTAGGACTAAGCGCTGCAACCAGTGGGTTTCTTCGCAGCAGGCTTGGTTGCCGACGGGCTTGTGGGATGAGCTCAATGGCGATGTGGAGATTTCTCCGGACGAAGACTATGTGCTTGGCTTTGACGGTTCTTACGCAAACGACTCGACAGCGATCTGTGCGGTCACGCTGCCAACCGATGACTCACCCCCGAAGGTGAAGCTAATCAAGGTGTGGGAGAAAGACTTTGACAGAGATGACGATTCTTGGCGCGTGTCTATTGACGACGTGAAGCAAACAATTATTCGTTATGTGCAGGAGTTCCCGAAGTGCAGGGAGATCGCGTGTGACCCGTTTCGCTGGGCGTCGATGATGCAAGAGCTTGACGAGATGGATTTACCAATCGTGGAATACAAAACCAACTTGCTGAACTTGATGATCCCGGCTACGCAGAAAGTCTTTGAGGCTGTCACGGAGAAACAGTTTATGCACGACGGAAACCCGATTTTGTCGCGCCACATCAACAACTGTGTTATCAAGATGGACCACCGCGGCCAGAGGGTCACAAAAGAGTCGTCAAACTCGCGAAAAAAGATCGACGCGGCGATTGCGTTCATTATCGCATATGACAGAGCGACGACAGGTAGAATAGATGATGGAGTTCCAGAGTTTTTCTTCTAAGGACATGATGTTAGTAAACTTGTTACAGATAGGCGGGGCGCTTCTAGTCTCTGCCGGTGCTTTTATTATTTTCCCACCCGCCGGGATTATCGCAGCGGGAGCTTTCGCCCTTTTATTCGGTCTCAGTTTGGAGCGTAGATAATGCTTGGTGGTTTGTTCGGCGAGGAACGTGCCGTATCGTTCCAAACGATTTGGGGCTCCGGCGACATCGCCGACGTGGAGACCACCGCGGGAACCGTTATCAATAACGAGACCGCTTTTCAGGTAAACGCAATCTTCTCGGCTGTCAGCCTTATCAGCGACACGATTTCTACTCTGCCGGTTGATTCTTACATTCGCCGTGACGGTCAGCGCACTACTTTCCGTCCGCGCCCAGCCTGGGTTCAAAAACCAGACGTAGATATGACCAAAGAGGCGTTCTACGGTTCGGTCATTGTCTCTATGCTTCTTGACGGCAACGCTTTTATCCGCGTTTACGCAACCCGCACCGGAGAAATCGCAAACCTGGTGGTTTTGAACCCTCAAGACGTGCAGATCAAGCGCAACGGCGTCGGTCGCGTCATGTTCGAGGTCGAGGGAGAGAAAAAACTGCTCTCTTCCGAAGAGTGCATCCACATTGCGGACGTTGTGCGCCCAGGAAACATGCGAGGCGTCTCTAGAGTCAACGCGCTAAAGGAAAACTTCGGTTTAGCTCTTAGTTTGGAGAAGTTTGCCTCTAAGTTCTTCTCTCAAGGGGCTTCGACGCAGGGAATCATCGAATATCCTGGCAAATTGACCGCAGAGCAAGCAAAACAGCTTCAGGAGGGCTTTGATGCCCGTCACCGGGGCTGGAGGCGCTCTCACAAGACCGGAATCTTGTCGGCAGGGGCAACTTACAAGCCCACTTCGGTCCAAAACGATCAAGCACAGTTCTTGGACTCGCGTCGCATGGCCATTGAAGACGTCGCACGCGCTTTCAACGTGCCACCACACCTTTTGGGTCTTCCCGGAACGAACTCATACGCCTCTGTGGAGCAAAATAACCTTGCTTGGGTAACACACTGCCTCCGACCCATTGTTCAGAAGCTAGAGGGCGCCCTGTCGCCTCTCATGGCACGTTACACGGGTGGCGAGACAGCGTTTATTCGGTTCCGCCTTGACGGTTTGCTTCGCGCAGACATCCAAAGTCGTTACACGGCTTACAGCACCGCCCTGTTGTCTGGTTTTATGACCATCAACGACGTGCGACGCCTCGAAGACCTGCCAGACATCCAAGACGACTCGGCATCGACTGTCAGAGTACCTCTGGCGAACGTGAACGTGTCCGCAGCCAACTTGAAAGAGCAAACAGAGCGTGTAGACATGGCTCAGAGGCTAATTCAGGTCGGGTTTGATCCCGCCGAGGTTCTGGACCGTCTCGGATTGCCCGAAATGGCTCACACGGGCCTGCCGTCAGTGCAGTTGCAACCGATCAGCCAAATCGACCCCGAAGATCCGTCTAGCGAATACGAGGTGGAGTAATGCCGATTATTACAAGCGCAACCACACTGTCTAACACGACGGCAACGGCGATTGTGGGCGGGGACAACATGCCTCACCAGGTCACGATCCACAACATGACTAAAAGCTCGAACGAGTATGTTCACATTGGTCCCGCCGATATGACCCTGGCTAACAGTATCCACATTGACCCAGGTCAGACCATTCAGTTGACCTTGCGCCCCGGCGACGTCCTGTACGGCATGTCCAATCCGGACGGGCTTGAGGTGGGCATCCTAGATATTCAAAACAATGACTGAAGCAAGAGAGCTCCCTGACAACTATCGTCCCGCTACAAGCGACGACGTTCCAGAGGGTCGCGCCTGCGGTAACTGCATTTTCTTCAACGAGGAGAACTTGGACGCCGAGGGTCGCGCTTTTTGTGAGCGCTGGGACGAATATGTTGAAGGCGGACAATACTGCAACGCGTGGGAGCCTGTCGAGAACGACGAGCAGAGGCAAGTGAACCTGAAACCTCCTGCTTACATGAGGGCAGCCGCGCGCCAAGGTTTGAAGTATTACGAAGAGGGTTTGGCTGGCGATGGTTTGCGCCCGCAGACTGTCCGTGAGGCTAGGGCGATGGCTGAGGGCAATGTTACTGCCGACAAGTGGGTTCGCATAGCAGCCTGGATTGCGCGTCACATGCCTGATCTTGATTCGCCCGCAGCAAACCCTGACAACGAAAAATACCCCTCCCCGGGGGTAGTAGCTCACCTTCTGTGGGGTTCTGGACCATCTAAGAGGGCAGCTCAGCGCGCTATGGGCTTCGCTGAAAGAGTTGTGGCTAAACTAGAAGAAGAGAACAGAACGCTTGTCAGCGTGGAGGCTAAAGACATGGCAAAGATCGAAACACGAACTAACGCTACAGAGTTTGAGGTACGCGAAGGCGAAGATGGCACCGGCATGACCTTCACTGGCTATGCCGCCGTGTTTGATTCCCCCAGCCAACCACTACCTTTTACCGAGCGTATCGAGCGTGGCGCTTTTGCACGATCACTAGCGGCTCGCAATGAAATCAAGATGCTTTGGAACCACGAAAGCGGATCTATTCTCGGTTCAACCCGCGCAGGCACTTTGCGACTTGAGGAAGACTCTTACGGTCTCCGAGTGACCGCTGATTTGCCTGAAACTCAGCTCGGGCGCGACACCGCCTATCTTTTGAAGAGGGCCGATGTCCAAAGTATGAGCTTTGGTTTTTCTGTCCCCAAGGGTGGCGACGAATGGGTCTCCCCTACCGAGCGGGTACTGAAGTCAGTCAGACTTTTCGAAGTTTCGATCGTGGGCGCTCCGGCCTACGAAGCCACTACTGGCACGACTATGGTTCGCGGGCTTGACACCATCGCACAGCGCGCTCTGGTTGACAGCGACGCTCTTGCCGACGCAATGTTGAAAATTGAGTCTGGTGCCGATTTGACCGACGAGGAAGTTGGCATCATTAGCAAGGTAGTCGAAGAGCTATCCCCGAAGACCGAGGTTGTCGAAGAGGAAACCGAAGAGACTCCGGTCGAAGATTCGGTCAGCCCCGACATGCTGGCTTTGAAGAAGAAGAAACTAGAGCAACTACTGAAGAACATTTAGTCATGGCTACTAGAGAAGCTATTGCGCGTGCTGTCAAGGACTCCTTGGGCTATGCTGTACCATCTTTAGTAGACGCTATTGTTCAGTTGGACCACCCTGTCGGAGTGCCAGAAGTTCAGCGCGAAGACATGGAACCGATCAAAGAAACCCGAGTTCTGTCAGCCGCAGAGACGCGCTGAGAGGGTTTCCCCCCCAGTACCCCCCTTCAACTGGGGGGTCTTTTCTTCTTGTTGACAAAGTATTAGGTAGAATAAAAGGGTAGGCAGTGTCAGCACGTCTGCGTAAGAGTCTGCGTTAGCGCGACTGGTAAATATAACCCATTATTAGGAGATAAATTGTCTGAGTTTGTAAAGTCTCAGCAAGAACTTCGTGCCAACCTCACGGCTCAGATCCAGGAAACCCTGGACTCGGCTGAGGAGCGCGGTGGACTTGACGCAGAGACACTGAACAAGGTAAACGCTATCGAAGCTGAAATCCGTTCCGCGGATGAGGCTATCGCTGTTGCACAGCGCCAGGAAGAGCGTAAGAACGAAGCTCACGAAGCTGCTCGCGGTTTTGTTCCCGCAGAGGCTCGCGAAGAGCGCTCCGCTGGAGACATCCTCCGCGGCATCGCAAGTGGCGAGATTCGCGGACATGAGTTCGAACAGCGCGCAACGCTGGTTCCTTCCGCAAACACCGTCCCCAAGTCCTTCTTCGCTGAGGTCATGGATGTTGCACGTCTCGTTGGCCCCATGCTTGAGGTCTCGGACGTCATCAACACCACCTCTGGTGAAGATCTGACCATCCCGACTCTCACGGCTTACAGCTCGGCTACCCTCAAGGGTGCTGGCGCAGCCATCGACGAGTCTGAGCCCACCTACTCCAGCATCACCCTTGGTGCATACAAGTACGGTCTGCTCATCCCCGTTGCCGCTGAACTGGTAAGCGACGCTGGATTCAACATTGAGTCCCACCTCGCACAGCAGGCTGGTAACGGAATCGGTACCGCTGTGAACACCGCTCTCACCACGGGTGACGGTTCGTCGAAGCCTAACGGCATCGTGACCGCTTCGTCCGAAGGTGTTGTTGGTGGAACTGGCGTTGCTGGTGCTTTCACCGCTGACGAGCTCATCGACCTGGCTTACACCGGTGTTGATGGACTGGTTCGCCGTCTGCCCGGAACCGCTTACATGGCTTCCGGCACCGCGATCGGTCAGATGCGTAAGCTGAAAGACACTGCTGGAAACTACTTGTACCAGGTCGGAATCGGACAGCCCGATACCTTCGCTGGCTTCGACGTAGTGGAGAACCCGAACATCGCAGCTCCTGGCCTCGACGCCAAGTCGGTCCTCTTCGGCCACATGCCTTCTTACAAGGTGCGTATGGCTGGTGGACTCCAGGTTGCTTCGTCTTCGGACTACGCATTCAACACTGACACCGTGACCTACCGGTTCACGATGCGTGTTGACGGAGACCTGACCCACGCCGGTCACATCCGCCACTTCGTTGGAGGCGCAAGCTAATAACGAAGTAAAAGACGGGAGGGTCGGAGTCGTAGGTTGCTCCGGCCCTCCTTCTTTTTGTGCCCAAAGGCGATAGACTGGATGCGGAGGTTTTTTACATGGCAATTAGTAATGGTTTAGCTACTCTCGATCAAGTCAAAACTAACTTGGACTTGACCGATTCGGTTGACGACGTAATGTTGGAGCTCTGCATCGAGTCAGCTTCGCGTCAAATCGAGCAGTTCACGGAACGCATTTTTACTCAGGTGAGCGCGACGCGCATTTACACCCCAAGAGACTCTTATGTTGTCGAAACGGACGACATTTACACAATCACTACTTTGAAGACTTCTACCGCAGCTGACGGTGTTTTCGATGAGACCTGGACCGCCTCAGATTTCCAGACAGAGCCTTTGAACGGCATCTCTGGCGGCATTGTTTCGCCTATCACAAGCATTAGGGCTGTGGGCGACTACCTGTTCCCCCTTTCTGGCGGAGAAGCCACTGTGCAGATTGTGGGAACTTTCGGTTGGAACGAAATCCCGACAGCGATCACTCAGGCGTGTATTCTTCAGTCGTCTAGGTACTACAAGCGTGCCGACAGCCCGATGGGGGTGGCTGGCTTTGATGCTATGGGCGTGGTTCGGTTGTCGAGGATCGACCCGGACATTGCGACGCTCATTGAACCGTTCTGCAAGGTGCGGATGGCGTAATGACGGACATTACAGCTCTCCGGCAAGCGATTGCGACTAACCTTGCGACTATTTCTGGGTTGAGGACTGACTCAGAGGTGCCCGATAACCCGAATCCGCCAGTGGCGATTGTCGAGCTTGAGGGTATTGATTACGACGGCGCAATGCAACAGGGTTTGACTACTTTGATGTTCAAAATCATTGTTATTGTGTCAAGGCAGTCTGACAGGGTTTCGCAGAGATCTCTGAACGCTTATGCTTCGCAGGATGGTGCTCGCAGTATCAAGATTGCGGTAGAATCGGATAGGAGTCTAAATGGCAACGCGATGGACTGTAGAGTTCAAAGCCTAACCAGCGTCGGCTCTCTGGA
>CAKZKU010000008.1 GCA_937124545.1 uncultured Microbacteriaceae bacterium
GATTCGTTCCGAGTTCGGCGAAACAACGTATTCAGCGGGAACGTCCGCGAAGTTGATGCTTTGGCACCCCGCCAAGACACTGAGGGTGATGACGGCGAGAGCGCTTGATCGAAGATTCACGGCCTCAGATTAGCGCCCACGTCGTCACCGGGGGCCCAGGCCTAAACTCACTGGGCCTCCATCACTATGCTGTGCGCATGTCCTGGTTTCTCGTGATGGCAGCGATCGGCGCGTATCTCGCCGACGGGGGCTTCCGACAATCGGAAGCAAAACCCTTCATCTATCTCGTGAAGCGTGCCCAGCTGATGTGGAAGGGCAACGCCCACCCGATGCTGGGTATCTCCGGTGTGATTATTACCGTCCTTGGGATCATCTTTCACTTCACCCGCGGATAATCAGCCGCCGGCAATTCGTGCCGATGGGTGCTGAAGCGCCTATCTAGGGAAGCGAAACGGTCAGCTGCGCGTGCCGCAGGTCGTATTCCCTGGTTCCCATCTCGTTAGGGGCAACCGCAACCACCACGGTGTAGGTCCCATCCGGGTTTGCAACACCGGTCGGGTCAAGATACGACTCAGTCTCTGGCGAGATGCTCACACCACTGGTGGACCACTCAAGACCATCGGGGGACGTCGCAACAAAAAATCCCTGGGGGCTCTCGGGAAGGTTCTCGGGTGATGAAGCCATAATCGCCACCCAACCGCTCTCGGTAGCTTCGAGAACTTCAAAATCGACATAGCCACCGGTGAGACGGAACCCATCATCTTCTTCGAAGCTGACACCGGTGTCATCAATCGAGGTGGCGGAGACGATGCGCTCTTGCGCTCGTCCCTCACCAGAGACCACCCAATAGAGCCTCACCCGGCCATCCGGCAGGGTGACCGCATCGGGAACACCCCAACCAACCTGGCCCTCCTCCGAGTAGCCAAGCGAGCGTGAATCACTCACAGAAGTTCCATCATCAGAAACACGTCCGGTGTAGATCTCCTTGAACCCGGTCTCCGGGTTCATCTCGACCCAATATCCGCGTCGATCTCCGGAACCCGTGGTGACCACCGTGAGATCAGACATACGCTGCAACACAGCGGAGGTTTCGCATTCAAAGCTGGTGCTGCACTCTGCGACAACCAGTCCGCCCGCTGTGATGGAGGAATAGAACAGTCGATACGTGTCTTCATCAACCACCTCCAGGTGAGGGCTCACGCCTTCGGCGGAGAGGCGAGAAAACTCGCCGAGCGCCGAGTTTTCGACAGCCGCCGGCCCGGAATCCTGAGGTTCGTCCATGGGCTGGGGCGAGGGCGCCGGAGGTTGCTCGGGGACAGGAGGGGTTGGCGGAGGCGGTTCAGAGCAAGCGCTCACGCCCAGAGAGGCGAGGATGACCGCAGTGATGGCAACTTTTCGAAGGGGGGCCGTTCCAATGCTCATAGAAAAATATTTTCACGAATATTTCTCGGGCACAAAAGCCCCGCCAACCCAGCGAACTCTCTCGTGCTTGGTGAACGAGCAATCGAGGTCTAAAGTCAAGGCATTGTGATGATGCACGACCTGGTGGTCACCGGTGGCCCTGTCGCCACGATGGACGAGAGCCTCCCCCAGGCCGACTGGGTCGCCATTACTCAGGGTGTGGTCACCGCTGTGGGGGTGGGGGAACCACCCGCTGCGCGGGAGGTGCTGAACGCGGACGGCGGGCTAATCCTGGCGGGCTTCAACGACGCCCACTGCCACACCATGTGGTTTGGCCTCTCGTTGGCCGAAGTGGATTGCAAGTCCCAGGGAACATTGGATGCCGTCTATGACGCCCTCGTCGAGCGCGCGCGGGAGGTAGGGCCTGGGGCCTGGGTACTGGCGACGGGATACAACCAAGAAGCCTTTGACGGGCACTACCCCGACATCCAGATTCTCGACCGGTTGCTACCCGAGAACCCCCTCTTCCTGCGTCACACCTCCGGTCATGCGTGCATCGTGAATACCGCTGCACTGAAGATTGCGGGCTTAGTCGGCGACACCGCACCGGATATCCCGGGCGGCGTCATCGTGAAGGACGCCCACGGCACACCCACCGGCGTGCTCGAGGAGCGCGCGCAAAGCGTCATTCAGGAATTACTGTTGCCAAAGTCTCAGTCCGAGATGGTCGCAGCACTGGACCGCGCGACTGCGGTCTATGCAACCGAGGGCATCACCAGCTTCACGGAAACCGGAATTGCGGGTGGTTGGATTGGCCACAGCCCCCTGGAGTTCTCCGCTTACCAAACTGCCCGGGAAGCTGGGGTGCTGCGCGCACGAGCTCAACTCATGCCCGTCTCCGATGTGCTGCATCCGATCGGCGGGCACACGGAGGACCCTCATCGACGGGGCCTCGATACCGGCATCCGCACGGGGGTGGGCGATGACTACCTTTCACTCGGCGGTATCAAGATTTTCCTGGACGGGTCCATGCTCGCCTGGACCGGCGCCATGTCCGAGCCTTTTGCCGCGGGGCCAGCCGATAACTATGGATACTTCCAAGCAGAAATCTCTGACTTGCGCGAGACCATGCTCGAGGCGTGTGCTTCAGGGTGGTCAATTGGTGCCCACGCGATTGGCGATCGAGCCGTTGCTCTCGCCCTCGACACCTTCGACGAAGCGATTTCCCGCTACGGCGCACCCACCATCCCGCACCGCATCGAACACGGCGGTGTTGTTACGGACGAGCAAGCACGCCGGGCCGCCCAGTTGGGGGTCGCCATTGTGACCCAGCCGGGCTTCATGCCCGAGCTCGGGGTTCAGATGAGCGAAGCCATGGGTCCGGAGCGAACACCGCTTATTCACCGCCACCAAGGACTCTTGGATGCCGGTGTCATGGTCGCCGGAAGCTCCGACCGCCCGGTTGCGACGGGAAGACCGCTGTCCATCATCCAAAGCATGGTGGAGCGTCTTGCAGCGGATGGCTTTGTGGTGGGACCACAGGAGCGCGTCAGTATTCAGGACGCTCTCTGGTCATACACGCTCGGATCCGCTCAGACGACAGGGATGGCCCACTGTAAAGGACAACTTCGGCCAGGTTTCCTGGGCGATGTTGTCGTGCTCTCCGGTGACCCCCTGCGGTGCCCGACCGACGAGATAGCAGGTCTATCTGTCGTCCACACGATTGTCGGCGGGCACTTCACCCTAAAAGACGGTGAAGTTCACCAGCTCCCTCATCGATAGGCGCTTTCGGTCAGCAGCTACCGGTCGAGAAGCACCGTGTTGTCGAGGTTCTTCGAGCCCATGTTGACCACCAGAATCGAGACAGAAGACGATGTGGCATTGACACCGTTGTGGGCCACATCTAAGCCTTCCATGATGGCCTCTCCGGCCTTATACGTGTTGGTCTTTTCTCCGGTGCCATCGTCGTAGGTGACCTCGAGAGTGCCCTCCAGGACGTCCGCATACATGGGGGCCTCATGGAAATGCCAACCGGTAGATGCTCCTGGTTGAAGAACAACAATCGACGAGGAAATCTCCGGCGAATCAACCGGGTAGGAGAAGTCTTGCCCCAACACGGTAGCGTCCGCCTTATCCAGCAGAACGGTGGAGGACACGGGCTCCTCGGAACCCGCAGCACACCCTCCCAGCATCCCGACCAACAGCAGGCTTCCGGCGACAATGGCGAGGTTTTTCATACGCTCTATTCTTGTGCGTTTTTACTCACGGGGCCCTCATACCGATCAAAATCAATCGCTACGGCCTTCTGGCTGCCCTCTGGTTCTGCCTCGAGCACAAGGTCATCTAGCCAGACGTGAGCGGTGACCTCGGTGGTGGCCACGTTACGAACGTGGCCACCAGAATTTCGGTCCTCACTGATCCCGTGGAGGTGAAGCCCAGGGATGGTCATGCCTGCTGTCGCATCGGGGTAACGAAAGCCCACCAGCGTTCCCTGCCAGTGGGCAAAAGAGAACCGAATCTCGTCATCGATGATTTCCCCTAATGGTTCCCCCTCATAGTCGGGCCGATGGATGGTGCGGAGCACGACATCTTCAAAGGAGCCGACAATCTCCACAGCACACACAACATCTTCGTGATCAATGTGGTGCCGAGAGAGCGTGTTGTCCAGTGCCGCGGAAATCCCGGCAATATCGCTTCCGGCCGGAATGCGCAGTGAGTGTCGTATTCCGCCGTGCGCAGCTATTCCGAAAGCGACCTTGTCAGTCCCCGCGACCTCGCGGGGCTTCCCATCGGACGGGACTGCCCACGTTGTTCCTTTGAGGCTGACCACCTCACCCTCCAGGTTGTCCATCACCCCGATACCGAGCCTGGAGCCAGAAAATTCCGCGTCCACACTCAGCACACCGGCAAAGTCACCGGCAAAGAGAGACCCGGCAGACCCCGACTGCCTCACCTGCCCGTGTTCAAGAGCGCCTAAGCGGGACTTTTTCAGCGCTGAAAGCACGTGGTCGAACATGCTTCATCGTACCTAGCGGGGTTATTGATGGACCGCCCGGGTTGCCGCTAGTTGTCTTTCAGGGCCTTTGCAGAGAGCGCACCGTCGGTTGCTCGTGACAAGAAAATGGCGAACACAAGCGCGACGACAATGGCGGAACTTATTCCCAACTCAATCACTGCACGATCGAAGCTTTCGCGGGGTTTCTCCGCGCCGAGCGTCATCGACGCCCCGACGGTCAGAATGTGCCGAACAGCGGCGATGATCCCAATGATCAGGAAGTTTTGAAGCTGGAATACGCCATCGGTGTACCGAGCGATCACGGTGCGCAGAATTTCCAGAATGATGATGATGAACAAAATGTCGTTGATAGCCTGGATCATGCCGTCAGGAAAAAACGGCGCCGTCGTGAACACGCGGACCAGGGAGAAGCCGAGCGCTGCTAGCGCAATCCCAAAAAGAAACACCCCAAGGACAATGTGGAAGACCTCTTCCATACGATCCGCCATCAGCGACGGAATGACGCTCTTCTTCGTGTCTTTTCCTTTAGCCATAACCTCACACTAGGCCCGCGTCGCTGAAAAAGGTAGTGCCGCTACCCACCCATGACCAGGGCCATGGCCAGGCCGAGCGCCAAGACCAGAGCAGCGGCAATGGACGCTCTAAACGCCCCCCCGGAGGCAGGGCGACGCAGGGCGAGAGTGCCCCCTGCGATGGCGAGGCCGGTGGCGATTGCTGCAGCCGGCACGGAGGCAACAAGAGATCCGCCGCCCGCTCCCACCACCAAGACTGTCGCCATAGCGACCACCAGCACACTCAGCGAAACGGCCACCGTTTTTGCGGTGAGCAGTTGGGGCAGTCCCGTGACACCGTGGGCTTGGTCTGTTTCGCGATCGGGCACGACGTTGCCAAAATGCGCGGCAACACCCAGGCCCGACCCGATGACCACCACCCACCAGGGGGGCGCCAGAGCCGGGATTGCCGCAAAACTCACGACCGCGGGCAGCGCACCAAATCCCACCGCATACGCGAGTGCGGAAAACACACTGGCCTTGAGGCCTAGGTTGTAAGTCCACCCGGCCACCAGGAAGATCATCTGTGCCACAAAAACCCCCGGGTGCACGAACCAGGACACCCCCAGGGACGCCACACCCAACATTGCGGCGGCAACCCACACGCTCACGGGTGAAATATCTCCTCGAACCAGAGGTTTATCGGTTCGACCTGATTCACGATCGCGGACCAGGTCGATCGCATCATTCGATAAACCCACCGAAAACTGATTCATCAGCACGGCGGCCACGACGACCAGTGCTACCTGCCAGGGAACCTGAAACCCCCAGGCGAGTATTCCCGCAAGCGCGGCAACAGCAAATGACGGCCCCGGGTGGGTGGAAGCCACTAGCGCGCGAACCACTATCTGGCCAAACGGTTCACGACAACGCCAAACAGCCCGGGTAGCGCGTGGGCGAGGGGAACAATGGAGGATCGCAGGGGCGATGAGGCGAGAGCCACCAAACCTTTGGTGAGCACCCTGAATTCGCGAGTAACTTTTTTCCACGCTTTTGGGTAACCCGCCGGGGTATCGATGGCTAGTGCCTCGATGGCGGCGCGTGCTTGCGCAAACCCCACGCGTAACCCTTCCCCGGTAATCGCGTCCACGTAACCACCGGAATCCCCCACCAGTAGCACGCGTCCCACCCGTTGTGTTCTCGCTCGGTGCGGGAAGGGGCCTGCCCCGCGCAGCGTGGAGGCAGGTTCTGCCCCCGCCAATCGGGTGTGCAACTGGGGAATACCCGCAACGGCGGTCTCAAGATTGACGCCCTTGCGGCCTAACACCGCCACACCGACGGTGTCCTCGGAGACCGGGGTGATGTAGACCTCGGCGTCCTTGCTGTAGTACACCTCAATCAGCGATGACCAGGGCTTCGTGAAAAAGTGCTGGCGCAATCCGTATCGTTTGGCGGAGCGGGGCACCTCTTTGACCACACCCATGTCCTGGGCCACCTTCGAGTGCAATCCATCGCACCCGATCGCATAGCGCGAGGTCAGGGTTGCTCCCTGCTCGGTGGTGAGGCAGACCTCATCTTTTGTTTGGGTCAGAGACGTGTATTTTTCTTCTCGCACCTGAACCCCCAGGTCCACGGCTTTGCGCAGCAGCGCTTCTCGAAGGGCGGTTCTTCGCACACCGCGCCCGGCAGGGCCAGGGAATCGATGCTCTACCCGGTGTGCGCCTTGGGCATACACGACACCCTCGAGCGGGTGTCCGGGTGGATCGATTCCCAGCTGGTCGAGCAGGGGCTTGGTGCCGGGCATGAGGCCCTCACCGCACGCTTTGTCACCATCCCTCGGACCCGCGTCCAACACGATGGCAGAAAGACCCGCCTGGGCGGCAAAAATGGCCGTGGCTAAACCGATGGGGCCAGCGCCGACAATCGTCAGATCTACTGTGTTGAGGGCCTGGGTAGTCACGAGAGCTCCCGAAGTGCTCGATTCTCCGTGGGAATACGGAAACCCAGTAGCAAGATGGCATTCAACACCGTGAACGCAATCGCGGTGATCCAGGCGCTGTGCACGAGGGGTAGCGCAATGCCCTCAATGGCGACAATCCAATAGTTGGGGTGGGACAGCCAAGCGAACCGGTAGGGACCTTTGCGGATACGGGTAGCCCCCGGCACCACGATGACTCGGGTGTTCCACTGATCGCTTAGGGCCGAAATCACCCAGTAGCGCCCCACCTGGCACAACAGGGCGATGGCCAGGAACACCCATCCCCACACCGGCAGGAAGGGTCGATCCAATAACCACACTTCGGCTACCGCTGCGGCTAACAACCCGGTGTGAAGCGCCACCATCCACGGAAAATGCGAAAACCCGTATTCTTTTCCGCCCCGGGCAAACGCGAGCGCAGCGTTCTTGCGCGATACCCGCAACTCCCACAGCCGCTCCAGACCGGTCAGGAAAACAAAAACGGTATAAGCAATCACGGCCACTCCAACAGAACAATTTCGACACTGACACCGGGCCCGAGGGCAAACAGCAAGGCTTTGTGGCCTCGCGGGCGATCCAGAGACTTCGCCAGAACATGCAATACGGCACTGGAGGACAGGTTGCCCACTTCCCCCATCACCTGCCAGCTGGGTGCCAAGTCCGCCGGTTGCAGATCCAGTGCCTCCGAGAACGCTTCCAGCACCCGGGGTCCCCCCGGGTGGGCAATCCACGACCCGATGTCCTCGCGAGTTAGTCCCTGCTCGTCCAGGAGCGCATCGATGTCTTTCGCCAAATGGGTATCGATGAGGTGGGGAACGGCGGGGCTCAGCATCAAACGAAAACCCGTCGTTCCGATGCGCCAGCCAATCGCTTCGGTGCTGTCGGGGTACACAGCGCTGCGCGAAGCCCGAACGCTGATGCCTCCACGATGCGGCGATTCGTTGCCCACCATCACGACCGCTGCGGCACCATCCCCAAACAAACCGGTTCCGACGATGTTGGCCATGGAGGGGTCATCCCATTGAATGGTGAGCGAACACAGTTCCACCGATACGACCAGACCAATGGCCTG
>CAKZKU010000009.1 GCA_937124545.1 uncultured Microbacteriaceae bacterium
CTGGCGAATCCCGAGTGGTCGTGCAACGACACGAACGCACCGAACGAGCAGCGATCGGCACTTACACAGATCGCATTCGACACGGCCGACGCCATGCTCGCCGAGCGGCAGAAGGAGGACGGCAATGGGTGACAAGATCAAGCCCCTGCACCCGATCACCGAGGCTGGCACCTACCAGGCGCGAGACGGCGAGGTGCTAGATATTCGTGCAAACGATTGCCCCGACTGCCCGTGGGTCGACGAGCACGGCGACGAGTACCGGGCCGATGGCCGATTCCGTTACGCCGCCCACGACGATTCATCCCCCTACCACATCGCCTACCGCATCTACACCGAAACCGAAACCCGTCTCGCCGACGCCGAACGCACCGCCGACGAGTGGCGACAGCAGGCCGAGAAGGCAGACGCCCGCGTAGCGGAGTTGGAGGCCGAAATCGACCAACGTGAAGCCGAACTCACCGCAGCAAGCGCCGCTCTTCGGAATGCCTCGCAAACATCTTCTGAAGAGAACCCGGCTGCAAGGACTGCTTCCGGGGATTGGATCGAAGTTCGCGCCAAGGAATCCGGCTTTGTGGAGTCGCTTGCCGTGACCAACGGAACCTTTGTCGAGGAGACGAGCTTGATTCTCACCATCGTCGATCCCACGAAAGTTCGTTTTCATGCCATGGGCTTACAAAGTGATTTACCGAAATTTAAAAACGGACAGTCGGTGAATATCGTTCCCCCACAGGGAACTGGAAATGACCTGAGTGAATCTATTGAGGCGACGCTACAGATTGCTTTGACGGCAGATCCTGAACAGCGAACGGTGGGACTTTTCGCCATGCCAGGTGAGCTGAAGTCATGGGCTCTTCCTGGAGTTTCGGCCTTTCTGGAAATCGCGAAGGAAACGACTGATGGCATCGTTCTGGCAATCCCGCGCTCTGCCGTGGTGAAGGACGGTATCACTCATGTCTTCTTCAAACGCGATCCGCTTGATGCCAACAAAGCGATTCGTATTGAGGCTGATTTAGGCGTGAATGACGGACGATGGATCGAAATCAAAAGCGATCTCGGGCCAAAAGACGAAGTTGTTTTAAATGGAGTTTACGAACTCAAATTAGCGAGTTCGCAAAGTGGAACCTCCCAGAAGGGCGGACATTTCCATGCTGACGGAACTTATCACGGGAGTGACGAGTAACCCTCTGATATCATGCTAAGTAAACTGATTAAATTTTCGCTGGAGCGAGCGCCCTTGGTGCTCATTCTGGCGGGGGTGTTGCTCGCCTTTGTCGCACTGCGCCTTGCAAAGACTCCGGTGGATGTCTTTCCAGAGCTCAATGCTCCGACCGTCGTCATCATGACCGAAGCCCCCGGCCTGGCTGCTGACGAGGTCGAACAATACGTGACCTTTCCGATTGAAAGTTCGGTCAACGGAGTGCCCGGAGTGAGACGTGTTCGCACCTCGAGCGCGATTGGTCTTTCCATTGCCTATGTCGAATTCGATTGGGGAACGGATATCTACACCGCGAGACAACTCGTCTCCGAGCGCCTCGATTCCGTGCGTGAAGATCTTCCCCCTGATGCCCATGCCGAGATGACTCCGATCACCTCGATTACCGGAGAGATCATGCTTCTTGCCATCTCATCACCCGGCAAGGAAATGAGCGATCTTGAGATCAGGGCCTATGCTGAATTCGATCTGCGAAACAAGCTTCTGGCGATTGCCGGCGTATCCCAAGTTTCGGTGATCGGCGGTGAGCTTCCAGAATATCAAGTGCTCGTGCGTCAGGACGATTTGCGTCTCTATGACCTCACCATTCAAGATGTCATCGATGCCTCGGGAGCCGCCCATAGCACGCTGAGTGCGGGCTATTTGCCGGACGTTGAGTCTCTTGAACTGCCAGTCAGACAAAGTGGAAGAGTGCGATCGGTGAAGGATATTTCAGGCACCTTGATCAAGTATCACGACGGATTTCCCGTCACGATCGGGCAAGTCGCAAACGTGAAGCTCGGCCCGGCACCCAAGCGGGGAACCGGAGCCGATGGAGGGCAGAGCGCGGTTGTCATGACCATTCAAAAGGCACCGGGAACAAATACCCTGACCCTGACTGAATCGATTGACTCAATGCTGGATGAGCTGGAGATGAGTCTTCCAGAGGGGCTGAATATCAACCGTCAAATTTTCCGGCAGGCTGATTTCATCAACCTTTCCGTTTCCAATGTCGTTCACGCCCTTCGCGACGCCGCTATCATCGTTGCGGTCATTTTGATTCTTTTTCTGCTCAACGTCAGAACGACGATCATCACTCTCACCGCGATCCCGCTTTCGCTGGCGGTCGGTTTGTTGGTGTTTGATTGGATGGGCATGACCATCAATGTCATGACTCTGGGGGGACTCGCCATCGCGGTCGGGAGTCTGGTCGATGATGCCATCATCGATGTTGAGAATGTCTTTCGAAGGCTCAATGAAAACGCGGCAAGGCCGGAGTCCGAACGTAAGCCGCGACTAAAAGTCATTCTAGACGCAAGTAACGAAATTCGCCCCGCGATGGTTTTTGCGACCATCATTATCGTCTTGGCATTTCTCCCCCTCATGTTTCTTGAGGGGATCGAAGGCCGCTTTTTCCGACCACTCGGAATCGCTTTTGGGGTGTCCATTTTCGCTTCTCTCGTGATCGCCCTCACGGTGACTCCAGCGATGTGCCGCTATCTCATGTACGGGAAAAGTAATCACGTCAGCTCCACGGATCCACCTCTCGTGAGGAAGCTGAAACGCATCTACATACCTCTTGTGAGATCGGCGATAAAGTTTAGAAAAACTGTGATTGGACTCGCGATCATCTCAACTTGCCTGGCCCTTTGGCTAAGTTCGACCTTTGGGAAATCTTTTCTCCCTGAATTTAAAGAGGGAACCTTTACGGTCATGCTTTTTGCCCCTCCAGGGACTTCGCTGAATGCCAGTGACCGCATGGCCAGCTCGGTTGAGAAGCAACTCCTGGCACTGGAGGGTGTCAACAGTGCCACGCGCCGAACGGGTCGAGCGGAGCGGGATGAGCACGCGGAGCCCGTCAGTAATTCGGAAATCGAGGTGACCGTGAAACCTGGATTTGATGATCTTGTGGTGCGGAAGCAAATCAGGGAAATCTTGGGAAAAACCCCCGGCATCACCACCAACATTGGTCAGCCCATTGAGCACCGCCTTAGTCACATCCTATCCGGCACTCCCGCAGCCATTGCGATCAGCATCTATGGAGATGATTTGGAGAAACTGCGCGTGATTGCCAAGGAGATCGAAGGGGCGTTGAAACCACTCGACGGAGCACGGGACGTGGCCGCTAATCGTGAAGTCATGATCCAGTCCCTGCCGGTTGACTATCGTCCGGCTGATCTGGCCGCTTACGGACTCACTCCTCGCTCAGCCGCTGAACAAGTAAGAAATGCCGTTTTCGGTGTGTCCGTCGCGGAGATCAACGAAGGAGTCCGGCGCTACAGCCTAGCAGTTCGTCTTGAGGAAGATGAACGCGACGAACTGCGGGATATCAAGAACCTGGTGCTTCGCGGCAAAGGAGGCGCACTGGTGCGTTTACATGAAGTCGCGGACATCGGCCCCGAAATGACCTCGAACCTGATCGGCCGGGAAAATGCGCAACGCCGGGCGGTCGTGACTCTCAACGTAGAAGAAGGATACAACCTCGGTGACCTCGTCGAAGAAGTGCAAAAACGGGTCGATCCCATCGTACAAAAATTCGGCTACACCGTGAAATACGGAGGTCAGTTTGAGGCGCAACAAGCGGCGAGC
>CAKZKU010000010.1 GCA_937124545.1 uncultured Microbacteriaceae bacterium
CGGTGTCCTCATGAATGAGGCAATGGAGCGATCATTCAGTCACCTTATGGTGTCTTTCTTTAATGAGGCAACAGGAGCCGACTATCGGTATCCACACTTCGAAGACGCGCCAAAGTAAGCAACTTTTCCCACACCTTATCCAACACTTAAAAAACCAAAACACAATGCAAGTCAGATCTCTCATCTGCTTGGCCGTGGTATCACTACTGGCTTTCTCATATTTTCAAATCGCATCGGGGGACACACCGCCCGAAACTCGCCAGGATTTTGCCATAACGGAAATCTCGATTGACCCAGAAAGCAACGATATAACGTTCTCCTTCCCAGCAAAGGTTGGACAAACCTATGCCATTGACCGCAGCTCCACGTTGCGCCCTGCTAGTCTAACCTCAGCTGGATGGCTGGAAATGAACGACTCCCTGGTGGCTCAGTCTGAGATTCAATCATTTACTGATCCCGGGGCTGCTGCAGATCATTCAAAGTTCTTTTATCGAGTCCGTGTTAAAGAAGATGGGTCAGCACGAACAGCACTCACGTACGCGCGTGAGTGTGAAGAGCACCTTGGCCCGTTCCCGAAGTTTCGTTACGAGGATGCTATCGAGATTCCAATCACTCAAAACGGAGAGCGAGTGATCGTCACAGCCGAAAATATCGGGCGGAACCTAAGATCCGGTGACAAGCCAGCAGCTTTTGGCGCTCCGTATCAATTGGGTAATCGCGTGGGACGTTACCACGGAATCAAAGCGGATGGCTCGACCAACCCTGATGTCACCTTCGTGACGTTCTTTCGCGATGGCGGCTTGGGTGTAATTGGTCACAACATGAAGACAGGAGCCACGTGTTTTCTTTCCATCAAAGACGAAATTAGTGGCGGACAAGATCTCCCGACTCCAGATGAGCCAGACTATAATAGGTCGTGGCAGCCACCGACTGTGGTTGCCGCAGATGGGTGCATGAAGTGCCACATGGCCGATCCGTTTTTGCATTCACCATGGATTGACCAAGTGCGAGATCCAAAGAATCCGGAATTAACACTCGTGCCCCTCATTGCAGACTTTGATTCGCCCTATTTTGTCATTGGAAAAGAATTTTCCCCTCCACCAGGCAGGGAACCCGGAGCGGTTCGTGCAACTATTCCGAAACACCTGGAAGGGAATAAGTGTATCGAATGCCATGCTCCACAATGCGTTCCCGATTTCTTCAACGTTAAACTGGACGAGTTGAAAATGTCAGCACCCTTTCATACTATGGAAAAGGAAACTCGGGAGCGTTGGATCAAGGACCGAGATGCTATTCGAGCATACTGCCGGTCATTGAATATAGAACACTCCGGGGGTGGGGGCGAAGAGGAGTAGAGACCGGATCTTTTGACTGTATGAAAATCCACCTCGACTTAAATATTTACCTTCTATATAATGTCTGAAAATGATTGGCTATTACTCCGTCGGGAAAATAAAGAACATTGCTATCGCTGTGGTTTCAACCTCACTGGATCAGAAATTTCGGAGATCTCCGAGGTCGAGTTTCAGGCGATAATGGATGGGTCCCAAAAAACCATATGTCGTAGATGCGAGACTAAGCGTCGTCGTCAAAAGGTTTTTATTATCACGACGATTGCGTTACTGGGCGTAGCTGTCTTGGCCTTTCTCATTTTGAATTAACTCCAGAGACCCCTTACTATTTAATCCGCACAGCTAATTCCGAATAGCGAGGCGTGAGTCTGCGGCGTCGGACAGGGTATCGGCTTATCGGGTGGGGGATACAGCGTGAACCATAAAGGGCGTGTGGCGTGGCCGCCCCCGACAGGTCGGTTTTCAGGCACTCAGACTGGCCCGATTGGTGGGCCTCGGTCTC
>CAKZKU010000011.1 GCA_937124545.1 uncultured Microbacteriaceae bacterium
GTGGAGCCTAGGAGAATCGAACTCCTGACCTCCTGCTTGCAAAGCAGGCGCTCTACCAATTGAGCTAAGGCCCCTGGGGGTTTATTTAGTTGTGTGGGGCTACCAGGACTTGAACCTGGGACCTCTTCGTTATCAGCGAAGCGCTCTAACCGCCTGAGCTATAGCCCCCGAGTCCGCGTACGAGAATACCGCACCGGGGCACAAGCTTCTACCTTACTGGTTCGTGAAACCTACCGTAAGACCGCCAGTCAACTTTGCAATCACGTTGTACAGAATCGCGCTTAGTGACCCCAGGACGGTCAGCGATACAAAGTTGATGAGTGCCCCCACCAAACCCAGCAGCGCGACTTGCCCAAAGCTTAGGAGAGCCAGGATGGCCCCTCCACCATCACCGAGGATGTCCCCAACAATTCCCTCGAGCGCTCCGATAACTCCTACTGCGCTCAATAGCGTCCAGCTCAGCAACACAACCAAGAAAACCGATATCGACACCGCCGCTGATACGAGAGCAGACACCTTGACCGCCGCCCATAAATCGACATAGACGAGATTCAGCCGGACCTGTTTAGCTGCTGGCACTGACGAACGTGCAGCACCACGGGACGGCCCTGTTTCACTCACTCGGCGACCTCACTGTGATCATCATTGTCGGATTCAGCTTCGACACTACCCTCATCGACTACTGCCTTTAGGTTACGTTCGGAATTAGGCGCGATGCCGAGGACCTTGTCATCATCTGCCATTCGGGCAAACACCACTCCCATGGTGTCGCGCCCCTTAGCGGGAACCTCATCGACACCGGATCGAACGACTTTTCCACTCTCGAGGACCACAAGAACTTCATCCTCGTCGCCGACGATTAAGGCACCGGCAAGCGCCCCCCTCGTCTCGGAAAGCTTGGCAACCTTAATTCCGATTCCACCGCGCTGTTGGACCCTGTAGTGCTCCACGCCTGTTCGCTTGGCATAGCCCCCTTCGGTTACGACAAATACGTAACCGCTGTCGGTAACGACAGAGGCCGAAAGCAGCTGGTCCTCTCCACGGAAGTGCATGCCCCGAACACCGGCAGTGGAGCGCCCCATCGGGCGAAGACTTGAATCAGTGGCGCTGAAACGCAGGGACATTCCTGCGCGCGAGACCAGCAGTACGTCATCGCCCTCGTTGGCCAGCATGGCCGCAACTAATTGGTCGTCCTCTTTGAGGTTGATGGCGATAATCCCCCCGGCCCGGTTGGTGTCGTACTGGGTGAGTGCCGTTTTTTTCACCATCCCGCCCTGTGTAGCAAGCACAAGATATTGGGCCGCTTCATAGTCAGCGATATCAAGGATCTGGGCGATTTCTTCGCCGGGCTGAAGAGCTAAAAGGTTGGCGACGTGCTGTCCCTTCGCGTCACGCCCAGCTTCCTGGACTTCATAGGCTTTGGCCCGATAAACCCGGCCCGTGTTCGTGAAGAAGAGCAACCATCGGTGCGTTGTGGAGACAAAGAAGTGCTCCACAACGTCGTCGGCTCGCAATTGGGCGCCTTTAACCCCTTTACCGCCGCGGTGTTGGCTTCGATAGTTATCACTGCGGGTTCGCTTGATGTACCCACCGCGAGTGACGGAAATCACCATTTCTTCTTCAGGAATCAAATCTTCGTTTGTCATCCCGCCATCGAATCCCATAAGAATTTCGGTCCGACGGTCATCCCCGTAGCGATCGGTAATCTCCGAAAGCTCCTCCGAAACAATCGTGCGTTGACGTTCTTCGCTTCCCAAGATGGACTTGTAGTCGGCAATCAGTCTTTCTAGCTCAGCCGCCTGGTCCACGATTTTCTGGCGTTCCATCGCCGCCAGTCGACGCAACTGAAGGTTGAGAATGGCAAGAGCTTGCTCCTCGTCAACCCCCAGCAGTTTTTGAAGGCCTTCTTTTGCTTCGTCGACTGTGGGCGATTTGCGGATAAGGGCAATCACATCGTCGAGCGCATCCAAAGCCTTGAGGTACCCGCGCAAGATATGCGCATCGGCCTCTGCTTTGTCCAGCCGGAACTGCGTGCGCCGGACAATGACCTCAATCTGATGTGCGACCCAGTAGCTAATGAAGGCATCAAGCGTGAGGGTGCGCGGGACACCGTCAACGATGGCCAACATATTGGCGCCAAAGTTCTCCTGCAGTGACGTGTGCTTGTAGAGATTGTTCAGCACGACTTTGGCGACAGCGTCACGCTTGAGCACAATCACCAAGCGTTGGCCGGTCCGACCCGATGTCTCGTCCCGGATGTCGGCGATTCCGGTGATTTTTCCTTCCTTCACCAGATCGGCAATCTTAATGGCCAAGTTGTCGGGGTTCACTTGGTAGGGAAGCTCCGTAACAACAAGACACGTCCGGTTCTGAATCTCCTCGACCGTCACCACCGCACGCATAGTGATGGAGCCGCGTCCTGTCTTGTAGGCATCAACAATCCCGTTGTTGCCGAGTATCTGGGCGCCAGTGGGAAAATCAGGCCCCTTAACAATGGTGAGAGCCGCGGAGAGTAACTCTTCGGTCGTTGCGTCGGGGTGCGCAAGGTGCCACTGCGCTGCTTCGGCTACCTCGCGGAGGTTGTGGGGAGGGATATTGGTCGCCATACCCACGGCAATACCCACAGAACCGTTGACCAACAAGTTGGGAAACCGACTGGGCAAGATACTGGGCTCTTGAGTCCGCCCGTCATAGTTTTCCTGGAAATTAACGGTGTCTTCCTCGATGTCGCGCACCATCTCGAGGGCAAGATTGGCCATCTTCGTCTCGGTATACCGGGGCGCAGCAGCCCCATCGTTCCCCGGGCTACCAAAGTTTCCCTGACCTGCCGCCAGCGGATACCGCATACTCCAGGGTTGGACAAGACGCACGAGCGCGTCGTAGATAGCCGAGTCACCGTGGGGGTGAAATTTTCCCATCACGTCGCCGACAACACGAGAACACTTCGAGAATGCTTTATCCGGGCGGTAGCCACCGTCGTACATGGCATAGAGCACCCGGCGATGGACCGGTTTCAGGCCATCGCGAACGTCGGGCAACGCACGCCCGACAATCACACTCATGGCGTAGTCGAGATAACTGCGTTGCATCTCGACCTGAATGTCGACCTGATCTACCCGATCACTGCGAACGGGGGTGTTGTCTGAGTCAGTCACCGTGGGGTCCTAAATGTCGAGGAATCGTACGTCGCGGGCATTTTGTTGAATGAAGCCTCGTCTGGCTTCAACGTCTTCCCCCATCAACGTTGTGAAGACAGCGTCGGCAACCGCCGCGTCGTCCAGCGTTACCTGCAACAGCGTTCTTGTTTCGGGGTTCATCGTGGTGTCCCACAACTCTTGATGATTCATCTCTCCAAGACCCTTGTATCGCTGAATGGAATTGTCTTTGGGAATCTTTTTCCCCTCTTTACGTCCTTCTTCGAGCAGAGCGTCGCGCTCACGGTCGCTGAAGACGTAATCGTGGTCAGCATTTGACCACTTGATTCGATACAGCGGGGGCTGCGCCAGGTACACGTAGCCGCGTTCAATAAGCGGGCGCATGTAGCGAAACAACAGAGTCAACAGCAATGTCGTGATGTGTTGGCCATCCACATCCGCATCAGCCATCAGGACAATCTTGTGGTACCGAACCTTCTCAACGTCGAAATCCTCACCAATTCCTGCACCGAAAGCGGTAATCATTCCCTGGATTTCGTTGTTACCCAGGGCGCGGTCAAGACGAGCCTTCTCAACGTTCAGGATCTTCCCCCGCAACGGGAGGATTGCCTGGGTTTCCGGGTCCCGTCCAGTGACCGCGCTGCCACCAGCCGAATCACCCTCCACCAAGAAAATCTCGCTAAGGGCCGCGTCCTTGGACTGACAGTCTTTGAGCTTTCCGGGCATCCCCCCGGACTCCAGGAGACCTTTGCGGCGGGTCTGCTCACGTGCTTTTCTGGCCGCGATTCGGGCTTGCGAGGCTTGAACAGCTTTCCGAACAACGTCTTTTCCTTGGGCAGGATTGCGTTCAAACCAATCGCCGAGGTGCTCCCCGGTCACTTTCTGTACGAAAGATTTTGCCTCCGTATTCCCGAGTTTTGTCTTTGTTTGCCCCTCGAACTGGGGCTCGCCTAGCTTTACCGACACCACTGCGGTCAAACCCTCGCGAACATCGTCACCCGTAAGGTTCTCGTCTTTTTCCTTCAAAAGGCCGCTTGAGCGAGCGAAACGGTTGACCAGAGTGGTCAGGGCCGCACGGAACCCTTCCTCATGCGTTCCCCCCTCGTGCGTATTGATTGTGTTCGCATAGGTGTGCACGCTTTCCGAGTATGCGTTTGTCCATTGCATAGCGACTTCCAGCGCAATTTTGCGTTCCGTGTCTTCTGCTTCAAAAGAAATGATGTCCGGGTGGACCACCTCGGTCTTTTTCGCCTGGTTGAGGTACTCCACGTAGTCGACAAGGCCCTTTTCATAGTTGAAGGTGTCTTTTCGACCGGCGGAGTTGGGGCGTTGATCCTCAAGATCAATACGAAGACCTTTATTCAAGAAAGCCATCTGTTGAAAGCGTGTGCGCAAGGTCTCGTATTCGAAGTCGACCGTCTCAAATATTTGGGTGTTAGGCCAAAAGGAAATGGTCGTCCCGGTCTCAGCACTCTTACCTGATTCAGTAAGCGGTCCCTGAGGAACACCGTCACGATACGACTGCACCCATGTGCTGCCTTGACGTCTCACCTCAACATCAAGCTTCTCCGAAAGTGCATTCACCACACTGCTACCAACACCGTGAAGACCACCGGAGACGGCATATCCGCCTCCACCAAATTTCCCTCCGGCATGCAGGGTGGTGAGCACTACCTCGACGGTGGACTTCTTTTCGACAGGGTGCTCATCTACCGGAATACCGCGGCCATTGTCAGACACCGTCACTGAACCATCGGGCATGATCACGATCGTGATGTGGTCGCAATGACCCGCCAACGCCTCATCCACCGAGTTGTCGACGATCTCATAGACGAGGTGGTGAAGACCGCGCGGACCGGTGGAGCCGATATACATACCCGGTCTCTTGCGAACAGCCTCGAGGCCTTCAAGTACCTGAATATCACCGGCGCCGTACGAGTCTTCTTCCGAAGCTTTTTTGGCAGCTGGTGTCATTTGTTAAGCTCCTGAGTTTCGCGTTCGGTGTAGAAAATTTCCCACCGTCAAACGCCTGTCTCATTCTATCGAGCGCAGCGACAAAGAAACGGGATTTAGCGTCTCTGAGGGGATAATTTTTTGTTCCCCACCAATTACGTCTCGTTAGCCGTAAGTATCGCGCGGGCCACGCCCTGGAACCGAGCGGGTGCCGTGTTTCCACGAGGGGGCACCCGGCCCCTTAATCGCCACTTCGGTAATTCCCGCCTGCGGGAACCGTGCTTGCAGTGAATCAAGCAGTGTTGTTTTCATCAATCGCAACTGGGTCGCCCAAGCGCTGGAATCGCAGGACACTTCTAAAACACCGTCTGCAGCGCCGGTTGGGGAGGCGTGGTGGGCCAGGTCGTCGCCCACAACATCGGCCCATTCTGCTAACAATTCAGCCTGCGCCAGCGGCAGTTCCCACCCCATTGTGTGCTCCAGAACACCCAAGGCTTCTGCCATTGACCCCGGATCTCGTCCCTCAGTAAACGGGCGGGACCCTTCGGTCTCGGTGCCTCGCGTTGTCGCACGATAGCCACCGAATTTTTGGCGTAATCTGCGATAAACCGCTCGTGGTTCATCAAAGCTCATCGCCTCGTCACCTGACCTTGAGAAACATCAAACGAAACGCCGGTTAGTTCCGCGGGTAGGTCCTCTTCAACAGCCGAAGTTACAAGAAGCTGTTCGTAATCAGAGACAACGGATACCAACCTTGCTCGTCGATGGGCGTCTAGCTCTGCAAAAACGTCGTCAAGAATAATGATGGGATCACCACTAGATCGCTCTTGCCTCAGCCATGCCGCAACGCCAAGCCTCAATGACAGAGCGAGTGACCACGTCTCACCCTGACTGGCATGGGTCCGAGCCGGGCGCCCATCAATAAAAAGATCGATATCGTCTCGTTGAGGTCCCACCAACGTGAGCCCGCGGTCACGTTCCGCAGACGATACCTCCAGGATCGCTTGGGCCAGCTGGTTTTCCAGCTCCGCTCTTGTCATTCCTAGGTCGGCGTCAAAGCCTTTTGCCTGATAACTGGCGGTAATCAACTGCCCCGACGCCAACTTTTCGTATGCATCGGAGATATGCCGCGCCACATAACCCCAGGATGCCATCCGGTGATAGACGATATCTGCCGCCAAAGCCACAAATGACGCGTTCCAAACCTCCAAGGTCGACGTGTCTGCTGTTCGAGATGCAGTTCTCAAAGATTTCAGCAAACTGTTTCGCTGTCGCAGAACTTTGTCAAAATCCGCATAAACACCGGCCATCGCAGGTGAGGTTGCAACCACAAGGTCGTCGAGAAACTGTCGTCGGAAACCCGGTTCTCCCCTCACTAAAGAGGAGTCCTCCGGCGCAAACATCACGGCGGAGACCCATCGAGGAACCTCAGCTAACTTTGCCGAATTCCCCGACACTGTTGCCTCGTTCGTACCATTTCGCTTTAGGGTGATTCCCACCGAGACATCACGAGTGCCGTGAGCAAAGGTCCCGTAGATGGTTGCTTGATCCGAGCCATCGCCAATCAACGCAGCAGACCCGCTCACGCGATGCGAGGAGAGGTGAGCGAGAAACCGTACTGCTTCTACAACATTCGTTTTTCCTTGACCATTCGGCCCGATTAGAACATTTACACCTTGTTGAAAAAGCAGTGACGACCGGTGATGATTGCGCCACCCGACCAGGTCTAACTGGCTAATCCACACGGAGAAGCTCTCAGCGCATCAATAAATTAGGCTGCAAAAGATAGCGGTATCCCTCTGTGTGATCGCCATCTTTGGCCGCTTGCGCTGTCAACAAAACCGGCCCGGGCTTATTTGGATTATCGGTTTGCGTGAAAGCAACCCGCACGAACTCGCTATGGGTTGCAGTAAGGCCGTCAATTAAAAATTGTGGTTTCAATGAAACAACACACTCTTTGCCAACTAGGTGCCCATCAATTTCCTCAGAAGCCTGAGCCTGTTCGGAACCCAGTGCTTCAAGTGCGACGCCATCCGGCCCGAACGAATACCGAAGGGGGGCTTCGCGCTCGAGCACCAGCGCGACGCGTCGAGTTGCTTCGATCAAATCCTGAGTACTGACGACCGCATAGTCAGGCGTGGACTCAGGGAACAACTTTTGAACTGGCGGGAAGGAACCCTTGATCAACAGGGTCGTGACAGTTCTTTGCTCACTGCTAAACGCCACTAACTCTCGGTCCCCGCCGGTGCTGAGAGTAATTGTGAGCTTCGGCGTGTGAGCAAAAGTCTTGCCAATTTCCGAAAGGGTTCGCGACGGAATGAGAGCCTGGATCCCTTCAGCACTCACATCCTCCCCCGACCACGACAACTGCTTGGCTGCCACTCGATAGCGGTCAGTAGCCATCATCACCAACGCCGTCGACGAGACCTCTAGCAAAACCCCGGTGATAACGGGGGTGACGTCATCGCGCGACGCGGCCGGGGCCACCTGACCTACAGCTTGAGAGAAGTCTTCACCAGACACAACTCCAGCGACTCCGTCAACCTCGGGGAGGTTGGGGTATTCCTCAACCGGCATCGTCGCCAACGAGAATTTTGCTGAACCAGAAACAACCGAGACTGACGAGCCCGACAAAGTAAGCGAGACGCTCTCCTCGGGCAGACGCTGAGCAATCTCAGACAACAGTCGACCCGAGACCAATACCTTGCCCGGCTGATCGATAGTCGCCGCTACCTTTGTAGTTGCCGAAACCTCATAGTCGAATGAAGAAATCGTCACCGAACCGTCTGCAGCCGAAATCAGCACACCGCTCAATATGGGCAGCGTAGTGCGCTGGGGCAAGAGTTTTACAGCAAACGAAACAGCTTCACTGAAAACATCCTTGTTGACTTCAAACTTCACGGTTACCTACTTGTCGGGGCTTCTTGCGGGTACTTGATTGTGCCACAAAGCTGGTTTCTGTGCGCCAGTGGGTTATTGGTGAATGAATAGATTTAAATTTGATTAATAGCCATAACTGTTGGGGATAAGTGTGGAACCAACAGTGGGATCTCTTCCCAAGCGGAAACTACAACCTTGTTAGATGTGGAGAGGCTGTCCAAGAGGTTGTGGATAAAAATGGCCCTAACGGGCAAGGGCCATTTCTTTCGCCGAGGTCTGTGGACTTATGTGGCGTTTCTTCCACTAAAGACTCACAACCGTCCACAAGTTATCCACAGTGTGGGAAACCTTCAAGTTGAAGTTAGGTTTATGGCGCGTAACTGTTTGATTGTTTGATACGGCTCGTAAGCTCGGTGACCTGATTGTAGATAGATCGGCGCTCCTTCATGAGCTCCCCGATTTTTTTGTTGGCGTACATCACAGTGGTGTGGTCTCTGTTGCCAAACAGCTGCCCAATCTTTGGCAGAGATAGGTTCGTCATCTCGCGGCACAGATACATGGCGACTTGGCGGGCCAAAGCAATTGCCTGTGATCGGGATGAGCCATAAAGGTCGTCCACGCTGAGTTGGTAAAAACCGGCGGCAATATTGATAATTTCGGCAGGCGACACCACGTTGGTGTCTTCGGTGAGTACCAAATCTTTCAAAACGGACTGGGCCAGCTGCATATCGATTGGCGCCTGGTTCAAGTTGGAAAACGCGGTCACTCGGATAAGTGCACCCTCAAGTTCACGAATGTTAGAAGATACTTTCGAGGCCATGTACTCCATGACCTCGTCATTGATATCTATCTGTTCACTAGCCGCTTTCTTCCGGAGAATCGCGATTCGTGTTTCTAAATCTGGGGCCTGGACGTCAGTAATCAGACCCCACTCGAACCGGGACCGCATACGGTCTTCAAACCCTGTCAACTGTTTGGGTGGGAGGTCGCTGGTCACGACCACCTGTTTGTTGTGGTCGTGAAGAGTGTTGAAGGTGTGGAAGAAGGCCTCCTGTGTGGAGTCTTTACCTTGAAGGAACTGGATGTCGTCGATCAGCAAAATGTCGATCTCGCGGTAGCGCGCCTGAAATTCTGGTCCCCTATTGTTCGCAATCGAGTTGATGAAATCGTTTGTGAACTCCTCTGAACTGACATATCGCACCCGACAACCCTTGAACATGCTGGTTGCGTAGTGGCCAATTGCGTGAAGTAGGTGGGTTTTTCCCAACCCGGAACCGCCGTAGATGAAGAGTGGGTTGTACGCCTTTGCTGGTGCTTCCGCCACGGCAACTGCTGCCGCGTGCGAGAAACGATTTGAGGACCCGATCACAAAATTATCGAAACTGTATTTCTGATTGAGGCGCGACTGATCGGGCATTGCCATCGCTGGTTGAGGCGGATCTATCGGGGCCACGGCCTCCATCGGCACATCATCGTGGGCAGGAAGCTGAAGGACGTCACTCTCAATGTCCGGGTTCACGACGATGGCAAAGCTGCTCACCCCGGAATCCTCGGTGCTTTCTAGGGCCGTCAACAGAGGTAGACGCACCCGCTGTTCCAGCATTCCGCGGGTGAGCTCATTGGGGACCTCGAGGTAAAGAACCCCGGCCATGACACCTCGAGGTTCTACAAGGTCGAGAAATCCCCACAGTTGAGGGGTGATCCTGGTGTCGGTGGTGAGGTGGCTTTGAACGCTGTTCCACAGTTCAGTGACGTCCGTTTCGGTAGAGCTCACGGAATCACCCCTTCGGATTTCTGTGGAGAACAATCTTGATAACGCTAAATGACGGCTGGTAACAGAACATTAGAGTAGCGCCAGGCTGTGGATAACTAAAATTCGCTGACGGGTTGACCACACGGAGACTGGCGCGTATCCTGAAGTGTTGCCCGTTGGGCCAGTTTTTCTTGGATTTTCTCCAAGCCAGTATCGAGGAGTTCTCATGAGTAAGCGTACGTTCCAGCCCAACAACCGTCGGCGAGCTAAAGTGCACGGCTTCCGTCTGCGTATGCGTACCCGTGCTGGTCGCGCGATTTTGGCCGCTCGCCGTCGCAAGGGCCGCACCTCCCTCTCGGCCTAGGGCTATTTCCCGTGTTGCCGCGGGTCCATCGAATTGTTTCGGGAGCGGAGCTCCGTGACGTGCAACGCCGCGGGCGCAAAGTCTCGGCGTCCTGCTTTGTAATGGCGGTCGCTCACTCAGGTCCCGATTTCCCTTCCACGTGGGGCTTCGTTGTCTCGAAGAAGGTGGGCAACGCGGTGGTGAGAAACCGTGTCAAGCGCAGACTTCGCGAGTTAGCTGCACAGACTCTCACAGCACACCCGACAGGCATGCGCGGTGTGGTGCGGGCGCTTCCCGCCAGCGGCGCGAGTAGTTTTGCCCAATTGGCCCAGGACTGGGACGAAGCGATAGCGCAGGTAGCTAGGTGAGCCGGTTTGGGCGGGAGTTTCTTCTCTTGCCGCGAAACGTGGCTCTGGCTCTTCTCCTTGCGTATCGAAAGGTGATCTCGCCGTTGTATGGCCAGGTATGCAGGTACTACCCCAGCTGTTCGCTTTATACACTCAGGGCAATCCAACACAGGGGAGCCGTGTGGGGAATAGGCTTAGGAGCGATTCGCATCGTCCGCTGTAACCCTTGGGCCCGTGGCGGGATTGATGATCCTCCTTCAGAGTTGAAAGCTTTATACGAAATATCGGCGCTCGGGTTCGTGCGTCCGAAGGGAAGGTAAGCCCGTGGAATTTTTCGACACGATTTTGTGGCCTATTCGATGGGTCATCGAGGCTGTGCTCGCCGGAGCGCACCAGGGTCTTGAGTTCCTGGGGATGGAGCCCACCTCTGGAGCCGCTTGGTTTCTTTCGATCGCGACTTTGGTCCTCATCGTCCGGGCAGCACTAATTCCGGTCTTCGTCCGCCAAATTCGCAGCCAACGTCGCATGATGGAGATTGCGCCAGAGCTCAAGAAAATTCAGGACAAATACAAAGGCAAGAAGGACCAGTTCTCCCGGGAAGCGATGTCCCGAGAAACCATGGCCTTATACGGAAAAGCGGGGACAAACCCGTTTTCGTCCTGCCTTCCCCTCTTGCTTCAGATGCCAATCTTCTTCGGGCTTTTCCGTGTACTGAGCACCGCAGCGGAAGGGCGTGCCGGCGTATCGTTCATGACCCAGGACTTGGCCGAGCAGTTTGGCCAGGCAGCGTTGTTCGGCCTGGCACCCTTGCAGGCCACAATGGCTTTCGCGTTCAGCGATGCGTCTACGCTGTCGTCCTCTGCAACCGTGGCGGTTATTGCGACGGCAGCTGTGATGGTTGTGTTGATGTCCGCCTCTCAGTTCGTGACACAGCTACAGATCATGTCGAAGAATCAGTCTCCGGCAATGAAAGAAAGCCCGATGTATCGCCAGCAGCGCATCCTGCTGTACATGCTTCCTTTGGTGTTCTTGTTCTCGGGCGTCTACTTCTCTCTCGGTGTGATGACCTACTGGTTGGTGTCTAACTTCTGGACTATGGGTCAGCAGTTTGTGGTGATCCGTAACATGCCGACGCCGGGCAGCGACGCAGCCAAGGCGCGCGACGCGCGCCTGGCCAAGAAACGGGAGCGTAAAGGGATTGTTCTCATTGAGGACGATGGAGCTGAAGAAGAAGCCGAAGAGCCTAAGCAACGTCAACAGCCGGTCAGTAAAGACCGCGCAAAGAAGAAGAAAAAGAAGAGGAAGTAATGGCGAGCACTGAAGAAAAGATTGTCGTGCCCGATGAAGGTGAACTCGCGGCGGATTATCTAGAAACGCTTCTGGATATTGCTGATCTCGACGGAGATATCGAGATTGAGGTGAAGACAGGTCGCACTTACGTAACCGTCGGCTCGCCCGATAACGATGACTTGAGGGTGCTCTCCACGGGTGACGCGGTTGCAGCTCTACAAGATCTGACTCGTCTCGCTGTGCAGCAAAAGACAGGCGAATTTGCCCGGCTAGTGCTCGATGTGGCGGGTTCCCGCGACAATCGCGTGAAAGAGCTCGAGAAGCTCGTCACCCACGCTGTAGAGAAGATCGAGGGTGGGGCGAAAAGCGCCGCTCTGCCTCCCATGAGCAGCTACGAGCGCAAGCTTGTTCACGACATGGTCAGCGAAAAGGGCTACCAGTCTGGGTCTCAGGGCGAAGGTGCTGACCGTCACACGGTTATTTCTCCCTCTTCGTAGGGAATGTTTCACGTGAAACCTTCGGCCCGAGAAGCGGAGCCCGCGTGCACTGAGCTCATTTGTGGTGACTCTCTCGAGAGACTCAGGCTATTTGCTGACCACATTGTTCAATGGGGCGAGGAGCTTGGGCTTGTTGGGCCTCGAGAACTCGATCGTTTGTGGACGCGACATATTTTGAATTCGGCGCTTCTTGCCCGAAAGGTTCCCGCGGGAACGCTGGCGGACGTAGGTTCGGGTGCCGGTTTTCCTGGCCTTGTGGTCGCGGCAATGCGGCCCGACGTGCACTGCACACTCATTGAGCCATTGGGTCGACGCGCAACATGGCTCGAAGAGGAAGCACAACGTTTGGGCCTCACAAACGTGACGGTGATGAACGAGCGAGCCGAGGATGTCCGCGGAGAGGTGAGTGTCGATAGCGTCACCGCTCGTGCAGTCAGCGCTTTGAAGACGTTAGTTCCTTTGTGTGTTCCTCTGGCCAAGCCCGGCGGGCAACTGTTGTTGATGAAAGGCCAACGGGTGGATGACGAGATTCGAGCGGCGTCTAAAGAGTTGGTCCGCGCGGGAATTTCCGATCCTCGGGTGGAGCTCACCGGGCCCGAGTTTGGAACGGAAGAGACTCGAATATTTCGGGCTACAGTGGCATAACGCGATGAATGTTTCACGTGAAACATCGAGGGGGCTGTGGTGAGCGATCGAGGCTTTGACGCAACGACGCCGCTGGCTGCAGAACTGGCGGATCTCACTCGCCGCCGGCGAGCTTTAGCCGATGTGGCGGTGCCTCGGCCGACGGCCACACGGGTTATTGCTGTGGCAAACCAAAAGGGTGGCGTCGGAAAAACGACGACGTGCGTCAATGTAGCGGCTGCCCTTGCGCGCTTTGGAGCAAAAGTTCTGGTTGTTGACCTTGATCCGCAAGGGAACGCCTCTACGGCGCTCGGTATCGACCACCATGGCGATATCTCCAGCATTTACGACGTGCTCGTAGGAACCTCGGAAATTGCGGACACCGTGGTGGTGAGCCCAGAGAATTCCCAACTGCTGTGCGCCCCGTCGACACTTGACCTTGCGGGCGCTGAGATCGAGCTGGTGACGATGGCCGCCAGGGAATACCGTCTCGCTCGGGCGCTTGAGCGCTACCGGGAATCGGACGCGGGATCTGACCTCGACTACGTGCTTATTGATTGTCCGCCCTCACTGGGCTTGCTGACGATAAACGCCTTTGTCGCGGCTCGAGAGGTGATGATTCCTATTCAATGTGAGTATTACGCACTGGAAGGAGTATCCCAACTGGTGCGCAACATCGAGCTCGTGAAGGGCCATCTCAATCCGCAGTTGGCGCTGAGTACAATCCTTCTCACGATGTTTGATGCGCGAACGAATCTGGCTCAGCAAGTAGTGGACGATGTGCGTGAGCACTTTGCCGGCCAGACCCTTCACACCCTCATTCCGCGGTCAGTGAGGGTATCCGAGGCGCCGAGTTATGGACAAACGGTGATTGCCTATGATGCGGGGTCGCCTGGTGCGGTCGCGTACCAAGAGGCCGCCGTTGAAATCGCACGCAGAGGAGTAACGGTCTAATGGCACAAAAACGATCTGGTTTGGGGCGCGGGATCGGAGCGCTCATTCCGTCAGCGCCGGAAGCTGGCGACCGTCCGGTAGACGTGTTTTTTCCCGAACCGACACCGTCAGATAGCGGCCTAGCTGCCGTTCCTGGGGCTGTGCTCGCTCAGGTAGCGCCGCAATCAATTCGCCCTAACCCACAACAGCCGCGTAGTGAGTTTCGACAAGAGGAACTTGAGGAGCTCATTCACTCCGTCAGAGAGTTTGGGGTGCTGCAACCTATTGTCGTACGACCGTTGGACCCACCTCAGGGTGATATCGCTTTTGAATTGATCATGGGTGAGAGGCGTCTTCGGGCCTCTATCGCAGCCGGCCTGAAGACGATTCCGGCCGTGGTGAGGAACACCTCTGATGACGCCATGTTGCGAGATGCTCTTCTGGAGAATCTCCACCGCGCGAACTTGAACCCCCTAGAAGAAGCATCTGCTTATCAACAGTTGCTGTCGGACTTCGGGATCACTCAAGACGAGCTGGCTACCCGTATCGGTCGCTCACGGCCTCAAGTGACGAACACCTTGAGACTGTTGCGTTTACCGGAGGCTTTGCAGACCAAAGTGGCTGCTGGAGTTCTCAGCGCCGGTCATGCTCGAGCGTTGCTCGGGGTAGAGGACCCAGCCGCCCAGGCGGCTTTAGCTAAAAAGATTGTGGATCAAGCCCTCACGGTCCGCCAGGCAGAGGAAGCCGCCGGGGTAGTGAAAACTCCGACCGCTAAGCACAAGGTGCGTGGAGGCGGTCGTAGTGAGCATCTCGCGGAGATTGCCGAGCGTATGGGAGACCGCCTCAATACGCGGGTAACGATTAACTTGTCCAAGACGAAAGGCACGATGGCGATTGATTTTGCGACGGTAGCCGACCTCAATCGGATCCTCGCAGAACTGGGCGAGCCGGGCTTCGGAACTAGCGACGGCTAGCGGATTCGACGAGCGCGGCATACACGCTGCTGACGTCATAGCCAGCGGAATCAAGCGCCAGCACGGTGCTTGATGTCTCGGTCAGTCCCGGCATGGTGCTGGCCTCCAAGAACCACGGTGTTCCGGCTTCATCCACCATAAAGTCGACCCGGGCGAGGTCTCGCAGGCCGAGGGCCTCGAAGGCTTGCGTTGCTGATTCTTGTAGGCGGGAAACCGTCGTGGCATTAAGCCGTGGTGGAGTGAAAAATTTTGTGGCCCCAGCGGTATAGCGGGCTTCAAAGTCGTAATGACCAGAGAGGGGTTCGATTTCTACTGGAGTGATCGCCGTGGGGCCATCTCCCGTGTCGATAATGGTTACGCATGCCTCCGTGCCGATGATCCTCTGTTCGACGAGGGCGCTGTCAGCATATGTGAAGGCATGAACCATCGCCTTGCGGAGGTCTTCGGTGGAGTCCACCCAGCTCACGCCTTGGGCGGAGCCCCCGAGAGCAGGCTTCACCACTAACGGTAGGCCGAGGTGTTCGGAGACTGTGTCGAGCACACTCTCGGCGCCCAACTCGCGAAACGCATCACGCGAGAGAGTGATGGACGCTGCAGTGGAGACCCCTGCACGCTCGACCAAAGTTTTGGCGACTGGTTTATTCCATGCCAGACGGGTTGCTTCGCCTGTCGACCCCACGTAGGCATGGCCCAGCATGTCTAGAAGCCCACGAAGCGCTCCATCCTCGCCCGACGCCCCGTGAAGGACAGGCCACACCACCTCGGGAGCGTCTGCTGTGAGAGCGGCAATTAGCTGGGCGTCAGGGTCACGCAGTGACACATCTAGGCCGTGGGCCATTAGCCCGTCGGCGACTCGACGGCCGGATTTGAGCGATATGTCGCGTTCGTGAGAGATGCCTCCGGAAAGTACGAGGACGCGGCGTGCGGCGGCCATCAGGTGACCTCAGGCGGCGGGGCATCCAAGCTCGCCGATACCGAGGTGTTGGTGGGACCAAAAGTTTCCAGCAGTTCGAGCTCCTCGGCGATAACGCGAGAGAGTCGCTTAATCCCCTCTTCGATGAACGAGGGTTCCGGGTAGCAGAAAGCTAGACGGAGGTTTGCGCGGCCGTCACCGTTGGCGTAAAACGCTGTGCCCGGGGTGTACGCCACGAGTTCTTTCACCGCGCGGGGGAGCATTTCTTTGGAGTCCAAGCCCTCAGGCAAACTGAGCCACAAGTAGAACCCGCCGGTGGGAGTGGTGTGGGGGATTTCGGGCGCGTACTGCGCTAGAGCCTCGACCATCGCATCTCGGCGTTCGCGATATAAGCCGCGGAAGGTATCGATTTGTCCCTTCCAGTCATGGCTTTCAAAATACTCGGCAAGGATCATTTGCGAGAAGGAACTGGGCGAAAGAATGGCGGCCTCGGAGGCTAACACGAGTTTTTCTCGAATACCGTGGGGGGCCACTACCCAGCCGACGCGCAAACCTGGCGCGAAAGTCTTGGAGAAAGAGCCCAGATAAATCACTCCGGACTCGTCCGCTGAACGAATAGCGTGGGGTGGTGGCCGGTCGAACCACAGCAGACCGTAGGGGTTATCTTCCACCACCAGAATGCCTTCGGCCTGCGCAATATCGAGAATTTCCAGTCGTCGTGCGGCCGAGAGCGTGACCCCGGCGGGATTTTGGAAATTGGGAATCAAATACAAGAACTTAATCGGAACCTTGAGGGCCCGCAGGTTGGCAATATGCTCCCGCAGCGACTGGGGAATCATGCCGTCGTCGTCCATCGCGACGTGCTCCACGCGCGCCTGATAGGAGCGGAAGACTCCCATGGCCCCAACGTAGCTGGGGGATTCGGCAAGAATCGCGTCACCGGGGTTGATGAACAGCTTGCTGATCAAGTCAAGGCCTTGCTGGGACCCCGTGGTGACGACAATGTCGTCCACTCCGGCGCGGATACCCTCGAGAGCCATGATGCTCATAATGTGTTCGCGAAGCTCTGGCAGTCCCTGCCCGGAGCCGTATTGAAGCGCTTGCGGACCAGAGGTCCCCAGAACCCTTTGGACCGTCTTGGTGACGTTGTCGAAAGGTAGCGCTGCAACAAAGGGCATTCCTCCGGCCAGGGAGACCACTTCGGGCCTATTGGCGACGGCAAAAAGCGCACGAACTTCGCTTGCCGTAAGACCTGAGGCGCGCTCGGCATAGTTCTCGAACCACGGGTCGAGAGAAATTCCCGATGGGTTAGACATCACGTCACCCCTTGTGGTCGTTGGACAGTTACGTCAGGCTAGCCGCTTTTGCGGCCCACGAATAGGGCCCTAGCCAATAAATTCTTGGAGTTCAGCTTCCAAAGCTGGCTTTGGTTTGGCCCCAATGACGGTTTTCACCACTTCGCCACCCTTGAAAACCTTCATGGTGGGGATCGACGTGATTTGGTACTGCATGGGGATGTCGGGGTTCTCATCGACGTTCATCTTTACGACGTCGATCTTGTCCGAGTATTCACTCGCAATTTGGTCCAAAATCGGCGAGACAGCGCGGCAGGGGCCGCACCACTCGGCCCAAAAATCAACCATGATGGGCTTTTCACTGGCGAGCACATCACTGGCAAACGACGCGTCGGTAACGGAGCGGGCTTCACTCATCTTTTTCTCCTTGGTTGGGTTTCAGGAAAGGGACTCGAGATAGTGCTGCGCATCGAGCGCAGCGGTGCATCCCGAGCCAGCTGCGGTAATGGCTTGCCGGTAGGTCGAATCAATGACATCACCAGCGGCAAAGACCCCGGTGAGGTTGGTGTGGGATGTGCGGCCCTCCACGGCGATCGTGCCCTCGTCGGTGAGCTCGAGCTGACCGTGGACCACATGGGTCCTTGGGTCAGAACCGATGGCGATAAACAGTCCGCTGACGTCGAGGGTGGTTTCGTTCCCGGAGGAGGTATCCACGATGCCGATACCGCTGACGAGGTCGTCACCGTAGATGTGCTCGACGGTCGCGTTCAGAATGAACTCAATTTTCGGGTCGTTGCGCGCGCGATCCAGCATCGCCGCCGAGGCCCGGAGGTTTTCCGAGCGGTGAATGAGATACACCTTGTCGGCAAAACGAGTCAAAAATGTTGCTTCCTCCATAGCGGAGTCACCGCCGCCCACGACAGCCACAGTTTTTTGGCGGTAGAAAGCTCCGTCGCACGTTGCACACCAGGACACGCCATAGCCACTGAGTCGGTCCTCATCGGGGATTCCCAGCTTGCGGTACGCCGAACCAGAAGCAACAATCACTGCTTTGGCCTCTACGACCTCTTTGTTGCCGAGTGTGATCTTTTTGACGGGACCTTCCAGCTCCACAGACACAACATCGTCGTACATAATCTCTGCGCCAAAGCGCTCCGCTTGCTTCTGCATGGACATCATGAGCTCGGGGCCCATGATCCCTTCCGGGAAGCCGGGGAAGTTATCGACGTCGGTGGTGTTCATGAGGTCACCGCCAAATTCGACCGAGGAAGCCACGACCAATGGGTTCAGGCTCGCCCGGGCGGCATAGATAGCGGCGGTGTAACCGGCAGGACCCGAACCGATGATGACAAGCTCTCGCATGACGCTTCTTCCTTTGTGCGAAGCCCTCAGTCTAGGACGAGTGTTCAGGTAATCACTGTGAAGCGCGCCTAGAAGAAACCTGGTGCACCAGGGCGCGCAGTTCGGGTTCCCGCAGCAGATAAAGAGCGAGTACATAGACGCTGACCATCGCGACGGTGATGACCATTCCCACTCCGATAGCAGCGATAGCACCCGAGGTGACAACAGCGTCACTAGCACTGCCACCGAAAGCCATTAATACGGAAACTCCCGCCACCGATGCGGGCATGGCTGCCAGCGCGTACACCAGGTAAGAGCGCCCCAGGCTGCGATACGAGAACCCGCCGAGCTTCCGGGAGAGAACAGCCAGGGCAATGATGGTCTGAATAATGCCGGCGACACTGGTGGAGAGCGCCAGACCGAAGGCAATCATGGGGCTTGGCAGCGTCGCAACAACGAGGGCTAGGGCGATAAACACCGCGGATTGGGAGACCTGAAGAAAGAACGGTGTCCGGGTGTCTTCGAGTGCATAAAACACCCGCTGTACGACAAAAAGGACACTAAAAGGAACCAATCCCGCGGAGTAGAGCATGATGACCAACGCCATGTCCCCCACTGAAGCCGGGTTGGTCCCAAACTGCCGAGCAAAGGGCAGCGCGACGGTGATGAGGCCCACGGATGCGAGCACCATGAACACCCCGATGCGTGCCAGGGAGCTGCGAATATCACCGGCGAGCGCTGCCGCGTCACCGTCCCTCGCGTGGGTGGCCATCCTGGTGAAATACGCTGTCGCGAGCGATACCGCCACGACCGAGTGGGGCAGCATAAAAATGAGCCAGGAAAAACGGAGGATTGCGAGGCTTGGCGCATCGCTGCCCGCCGCCAGCGTGGCGACGTTGACCTGCACGATCCCGGCGATTTGGGCGACCACGATCATGCCAAACATCCAGCTGGCTGCGCGCCCTGTTCTGCCCAGGCCAACCCCGCGCCAGACAAAATCTGGCCGATAACTGAGCCCCGCACGCCGCCAGAAGGCGAAAAGAATGAAAGCTTGAGCCGCGACACCCAGGGTCGCAGAACCCGCCAAAACCATGACCATCGAGGGTGTCCACGCAAACGCGTTGGCCGTGTCTACCCCGGGAAAAATTTGGGAGAACACGATGAGCCCTGCCATAGCCACGAGGTTGTTGATCGCGGGAGCCCAGGTGAAGGGCCCAAATACCTTGCGGGCGTTGAGAACTTCGCCGAGCAGGCTGTAGAGCGCGTAAAAGAGGATTTGCGGCAGACACCAGTACGCAAAAGCGGTAGCCAGAGCTAGCTCCTGCTCAGAGAGACCGCGCGCGCCCCCACCACCCTGCTGGGCATAGAGCGCAACGAGCGCGGGGGCGAGAAGGGTGGCGATGACAGCGACGATAAGGAACAAAACAAAGCCGAGCGTGACAATCTTGTTGATGAACCCTTGACCGCCATCTTTGTCCAACCCCGCCTTCACAATGTGAGGAACGAGGATGGCACTCAGCACTCCCCCGGCGACAAGGGCGTAGATATTGTTGGGCAGTTGGTTTGCGAGGGCGAAAGTGTCCGCTCCGGAGCCCACTATTCCCAGGGTCCTGGCCAAGATGATGGCGCTGATGAAACCGAGAATTCGGGAGACCACGGTTCCCGAAGCCAACCTCATGCTTGCTTTACCGATACCGGAGCTGCTCATGCGGGCATGTCCGTCTCTTTACGACGCCGCTGGATCGCTCGGAACAACCCGAAGGCAAAGGTTCCCCCGACGACAATCGCGAGAATGAAGGAGATTACCCCTTCCCAGCCGGCACGAATCGTGATGGGAATTGTCACCACTTCCCCAATTTGTTGGCCGCCTTGGGAGAGCAGGGTGAACTCCACCGGAGTCGTTCCGTTGGCGAGCGACTGGACGGGAACCAGCGTCCTCGCCGCACTACCGGCTGGGACCAGCATCTCAACACGGGGATTTTCTAGAGCGAGAATTCCGGTGGTCGGGCGGACGACAAGAGTCACCCGAACGTCGGAGGGGAGGTCGTTTTGCACCGATACGGGAAGTGATGTTTGATCCGCGAGCACGGTGATCGCACTGCCCTGCTCCACGCGAACCGAGTTATGGAACGCTCGCGAGTCTTCCTGAGCACGCTGCCATTCCGAGGCTAAACCGTTGGGATCTTCACTCCAGGTGGACGACAACAACGCTTGGTACCGCGTCCAGCGCCCAAACACCGCACCCTCGGGGTCAGCGGCGATCGTCGCAAACGCGACATCGCTCTCCCACAGCGCCTTAATACTTTGGACAAAGTCGGTTCGATCCCGACTGGGGGGCACCGTGACGACTCCATCGAGCGTCTCCGTCGCGGGTGTTTCCAGTGGAACTGCGACAATTTCGGCAACGGTCAGCGCACTAAAGCCCTCCAATACCGATTCAATGCGCGGCGCTATGGCGGTGGCGGGGAGGCGTCCGGTGCTAAACACCAGGATGTCTGGATTGCCCACAATTGCACGGAAAGCGATGATTCCTGCTGCTCGTTGAAGGTCGGCTTGAGCTTCCAGGACAGTGGGGGCCTGCAGCGCGTCTCGCGCAATCGCCGAGAGTTCGGCATCGACACGAATAATGCGCGCGTCCCCTAAGGAGACCACTGCGCGATCCGAAGGCAAGCTCTCGCTGGAGAGCAAAATCGCGGAGGCAGACCGCGTGGCGAGGGTGGCGATTTGGGCGTCGCTAATGGCGGTGCCGTGCACCCATGGGTACTCGCCCAATCGTGCGTACACCAGGGTGTCAATATCGAGGGAGGCGAGCGGGTCGGCGTCGGCCCACGGCAAACCGAACTGCGCGAGACCGAGAGATCCCAGTCCCGAAGCCCACTGGAGCGACTCGATGGGCGCCTGGTCCCCCAGCACCGTGATGGAGCTGGTGATACGGGAATCGATCGCGAGAGTGGAGGGGTAGCGCTCGAGAGCATCGGTCACGACGTTGAGGGGACCACCGGCGATCGTGAGCGCTTGCAGCTCCTCCGGCCGCAATGCGACCCCCCCTGAAGCGGCGGTCGTCAGCGTCACGATTGGGGCAATCGGTGCTGTGCCCAACGATGTTTCGGCGGGCTTCAGGACGATGAGTTGTCGATTACTGAGCTGGCGCAGGCTGGGTGTGGGATTACTGGGTTGCAAGTAGGTGGCCTCGACACCAAACACCCCCGCCTGGGGAACGGGAAGGAGCTCGAGGTCTAGTGGAGACTCGGATTCACCCTCCGACACGGCCGTGGCGATATCCGGGAGATCAGCGGGCGAGAGGGTGAAGGGCAGTTCGCGGGATTCAAGTTGAGGAACTTCCGGGGTGGCGAGCCGTGCTAGCTCTGTGGCAACCGGGTCACTGGAACCCTGGATAAAGCGGCGGATTTGCTCCTCGCTACTAAATGCGGTGTCCGTGAGGGTGAGTCGCACTTCCCCCTCACGGAGCGCTCCGGTTTCATCGGATCGCAGGAGGATGCTGAGATTTCCGCCCACGAGGGGGTCGATGATGCCGCCGCCCTCGGTAATGATGTCCACGCGAGCGGCAGAGCGCACCGTGTCGGCGTAAGCGGGTGTTGTGAGGACCGCGATGAGGCCGAAAGCAAACCCTGCGGAGACTGCTGAGCGAGCAAGGCGAGCCCGGAGGGAGAGCGGGTGATTACCCACGCCTAGAAGTCACCGTCCCCAGAGCTGGCATGCATTCGAGTCTAGACTCTGAACACTATGTCGAGCGTTGCCGAAGCAGTCGAAAAACTGCGTGAGCTGGTCGCTCGGGAGCCCATCAAAAGCCTTGCGGAAGCTTTTGAGAGCGCTGGATTCGAGCTGGCCTTGGTCGGCGGCCCTGTCCGAGATGCGTTTCTCGGCCGAGAGGTCCATGACCTCGATTTCACCACCTCAGCGCGACCGGATGACATTGAGCGACTCGTTCGCCCGCTCGCTAAAGCCGTCTGGGACGTGGGGCGCGACTTTGGGACAATCGCTGCGCAGATTGGCTCAGAAACCTTTGAAATCACCACCTACCGCTCCGACTCCTACGACGGATCCAGTCGCAAACCGGACGTAGCTTTTGGCGATTCTTTGGAGGCGGATTTAGAGCGCCGAGATTTCACCATGAACGCGATGGCTTTGACCCTCCCGGGACTCCAGCTTGTTGATCCGTTTGGGGGATTGGAGGACTTGCTCGCACTGTCATTGACGACACCCGTGGCGCCGGAAGTGTCGTTCGATGATGACCCGCTGAGGATGATGCGTGCTGCGCGATTTTCTAGCCAACTCTCGGCCCGAATCGCGCCGGCGACCGCGGAAGCGATGACCGCGATGGCCTCTCGGATTGCAGATATTTCCGCCGAGCGCGTGCGCGACGAGCTGGTGAAGATTTTGTCGTCCGCCAACCCCCGGCCCGGTTTGGAGGCGCTCGTGGACAGCGGGATCGCCGAGTTCGTGCTCCCGGAGCTGCCGGCTCTTCGTTTGGAAACTGACGAACACGCCCACCACAAAGACGTTTATCAACACACCCTTACCGTGGTCGAGCAAGCAATCGACGAAGAGCAACGCAGAACACCCGGCGCCGATCCGGATGTGGTGCTGCGTATAGCCAGCTTGCTTCACGACATTGGCAAACCGGCCACGCGCCGGTTCGAAGGCGGTGGAGTTACCTTTTATCACCATGACGTTGTGGGCGCGAAGCTCGCGAAAAAGCGCCTCAAAGCTTTGCGCTTCGATAACGACACGATTGACGCGGTTTCACGCCTGATCGAGCTTCACCTGCGATTTTTTGGATACGCCGACCAAGCCTGGTCGGACTCTGCGGTGCGGCGCTATGTGCGCGACGCGGGGAGTGAATTGGCGCGACTTCACATCCTTGTTCGGGCAGATGTGACCACGAGGAACCGGCGAAAAGCAGACCGGCTCTCTTTTGCCTATGACGATCTTGAGGCTCGAATCGCAGAGCTCTCTGAGCAAGAAGAGCTGGACAAAATGCGTCCCGACCTGGACGGGGAGGCCATTATGCAAATTTTGGGTATCTCCCCTGGCCGGGAAGTCGGTGAGGCGTATCGGTTCCTGCTCGAAATGCGCCTCGACGAGGGCGAGCTTGGCGCGGAGGAAGCCACGCGCCGCCTGAAGTCCTGGTGGGCAAGCCGATAAGGCCTTGCTCACCCTGTTTCTTCCGCCTAGACTAGGCAAGTTGTCTGCTTGCAGACACAGCACTATCCCTCCTGTTGCAGAAATCCTGTAACCGTTAGTCCGAAGGAGGTGGGGTAACCGTGCACGATTACGAACTGATGGTCATTCTCGACCCAGACATCGATGAGCGTACTGTCGCTCCCAGTCTCGAAGGCTTCCTCGAGGTCATCCGGAAATCCGGTGGCAACGTTGAGAACCTCGACATCTGGGGCAAACGACGCCTGTCCTACGAGATCAACAAGAAGAGCGAAGGCATCTATGCCGTCGCCAACTTCAACGCTTCACCTGACGCAACCGCGGAACTCGACCGCCAGTTGCGGCTCAGCGAAGCTGTTATGCGCACCAAGGTGATGCGTCAGGACGAGGCCGTTGTTCGCCTCGGCGCCCCTGAAGAATCGCCGGTTGCCCAGAAGGTGTCCCTCTCCGGCGGCCCGAAGCGCCGCAAGTCGGAGTAAGCCATGGCTGGCGACACCATCATCACTGTGGTGGGCAACCTCACCGCTGACCCCGAACTTCGTTACACGCAAAACGGCATCGCCGTGGCGAACTTCACGATTGCGTCGACCCCTCGTTCCTTCGACCGCGCCAGCGGTGAATGGAAGGACGGCGAGGCTCTGTTCATGCGCGCGAGCGTGTGGCGGGAGTTTGCCGAGCACGTAGCGTCGTCGCTTACGAAGGGCTCTCGTGTAGTGGCCTCTGGCCGCTTGCGTCAGCGTTCTTACGAGACCAAAGAGGGCGAGAAGCGCACCTCTATCGAGCTGGATGTCGACGAAATCGGACCCAGCCTTCGGTATGCCACCGCACAGGTTCAGCGCCAGTCATCTGGCGCGAAGAGCGCTGGCGCGGTTGATGGCTCCTGGAGTTCACCGGATGCTGGTGGCCAAACCCAAGATCCTTGGGCCAATGCCGCTACTTCTTCGGCACCTCCCGTCGAGGACGCACCCTTCTAACACTCACGGCGCTTGTGCGCCATTAACAAGAAAGAACAGACCATGGCAGGAAAATCCAGCGGCGACCGCCGCAAGCCCCGTATGGGTAAGGGCGGGAAGCCTCAGGCTCCCGTCAAGCCCATCACCGTGGGAGTTATCGATTACAAAGATGTCGCAACCTTGCGTCGCTTCATCTCTGAGCGTGGAAAAATTCGCGCTCGCAGAATCACCGGAGTCTCGGTTCAGGAACAGCGCCTTCTCGCTAAGGCGATCAAAAATGCACGCGAGATGGCCCTGCTGCCATACGCAGGCGCCGGACGCTAGGGGACATCATGGCGAAACTTATTTTGACCAATGAGGTCCAGGGGCTGGGAACAGCCGGCGACGTCGTGGATGTGAAGAACGGGTACGCCCGAAACTTCCTCATCCCTCAGGGGTTTGCGGTTGCGTGGAGCAACGGTGGACAGAAGCAGGTCGACCAGATCAAGACTGCTCGCCAGGCGAAAGCCCAAGCCAGCACAGAAGATGCTGCCGCCCTGAAGGACGCACTCGAGAAGAGCCCGATCAGCATCGCAGTCAAGGCTGGTAAGACTGGCCGCTTGTTTGGTTCGGTTACTCGCACAAGCATTGTGGGGGCGATTGAAGCTGCCGGTATCACGGGTGTTGACAAGCGCGCAATCGAAATTCCGCAGGCTGTGAAAACGGTCGGCAACTTCGAGGCGCTGATCACCATCCACGAGGGAATTGTGGCAAACGTGAAACTCTCTGTGGTGGCCGAAAAGTAGGAAATTTCTTCTCAATTAGGGCTCCCCGAACAGGGGAGCCCTAATTTTTTTGCTGGTCGGTTTCTCCACACGCCGCGCTAAATGGCAAAAGTCTAAACCGGCACTTTATCCAGAGTTGTTTTCGAACAAATGTAAAGTTTCATCCTAGGTAAAACAACATTAAGTTGAAAAATATTGGTCTTTTGGGTTGCTGTTATCCCCACTCCATCCACAGAGCTGTGAGAATTTCCGGCGCGTTGCCCACAGGGTTATCCACAGGCTGGATTGCCAACGGTCAGGGTCAAACATAGCCTGGAGAAGTTCGTTGCTGGGAGGCAAAACCAGGCCTCCAAAGTGCCCTTCCCGCTGTGTCAGTCGATGCTGATAGACCTATGGGTGGAGGGTGAGTTCGCCCTGGTCATGGAGCAAATCGAGGAGTTCACTAGTGTCTATCGCACAGCTTGGTCTCGTCCCCGACTCCCCTGGTGAGCGCAGTTACGGTGGCGAGCGGACGCCCCCTCACGACACACTGGCCGAGCAGGGCACCCTCGGAGGCATGCTTCTGAGCAAGGACGCCGTCGCCGATGTTATTGAGGTGATCAAGGGGCGCGATTTTTACTTGCCCAAGCACGAGATTATCTTCGATGCGCTGCTCAACCTCTACTCTCACGGTGAGCCGACCGACGTGATTTCGGTGACGGACGAACTCACGAAGACCGGAATGCTCTCGCGAGCTGGCGGCGTCGATTACCTTCACACCATGGTGGGCCTCGTTCCTACCGCTGCGAGTGCTGGCCATTACGCCACCATCGTCGCCGACAAGGCGGTCCTGCGGCGTCTCGTGGATGCGGGCACACGGATTGCCAACCTGGGCTACGCGAGCGAAGGAGAAGTTTCTGAGCTGGTCAACGACGCTCAGACGGAGATTTACCAGGTTGCGGGCGGTGTCGAATCGGAAGACTACGTGCCTCTGACCGATGCCGTCACGTCAGCCGTTGATGAAATCGAGGCCGCGCGAGGCCGCGATGGACAAATGGTGGGAGTAGCCACAGGTTTCGCTGAGTTGGACGCGCTGACCAACGGATTACACCCCGGACAGTTGATTCTTATCGCTGCTCGCCCAGCGTTGGGTAAGTCGACTCTGGCCCTCGACCTCGCGAGAGCAGCGTCCATCAAGCACAAAGAGCCCACCATTCTCTTTTCGCTCGAAATGGGTAAGTCAGAGATCGCTATGCGTTTACTTTCCGCGGAGACATCGATTCCGCTTCAAAAAATGCGCAAGGGCCAGATTGAAGCCAATGATTGGAAAACGATTGCCGCAACCCGCGGACGCATTGAGGCGGCGCCGCTGTATATCGATGACAGTCCAAACATGACCCTGGTGGAAATTCGGGCCAAAGCCCGTCGCCTCAAGCAGCGAGTCGGCCTCAAGATGATTGTGATCGATTACTTACAGCTCATGTCCTCGGGGAAGCGCGTGGAGTCTCGCCAACAGGAAGTGAGTGAGTTCTCCAGGGCGCTGAAGCTTTTGGCGAAAGAACTCCAAGTGCCCGTCATAGCTCTTTCACAGCTGAACCGTGGGCCCGAGCAGCGCTCGGATAAAAAGCCGCAGCTCAGCGACCTCCGTGAATCGGGGTCGCTCGAGCAGGACGCCGATATGGTGATCCTTCTTCACCGCGAGAGCGCCTACGAGAAAGAAAATCCCCGTGCGGGCGAAGCCGATCTCATTGTGGCCAAGCATCGCAATGGGCCCACGGACACCATCGTGGTCGGTTTTCAGGGTCACTATTCGCGATTCGCGGATATGCCTCGGGTCTAGCCCCGATCACCCAGGTGTCTGCTCGTACACTGTGGGGGTAATGGAAGCTCACATCCAGACCTCGAATTCTTATGGGGCGGCGGCCCTTTCCCGGGCCATTGTTCTTATCGTCCCGGGGCTTTTCATCACTTTTACGCCCGGGCACACCGGCCAGTTTGGGCTGGTTGCGCTGGGCGTAACGGGGCTGGTGCTTGCGGCGGTTCAGGGAGGTCTGGCCTGGAGAGTGCTGGGAGATCACCCCGCTCGGGGCTTTTATTTTTTCCAAGCTTTGGTCTCGCTCGTGATTGGTGCACTCGCGCTGGGTTTGAATTCCTACGGAATAGGCCTGCTCTTGTGGGCAGTCGTGGTCTGGGCCCTCTTGATGGGTGCCTCGGAGATTCTTGCTGGACTCCGTCTGCCGAAGCGAGATGTTCTGCGCCGAGACTGGGTGACCCAAGGTACTCTGACCGTTCTGTTTGCCTTGGTCGTTTTGACCCAGAGTGCCGACAGTGTCGCTGTTGTGGGATTCTTTGGCGCCTGGGCTATCGTCATGGGTGTCTACCTGGTCATTGCTGCCATTACCCACCACAGCATGAACAAAGCTATGAACGAGAAGGTGTCATCATGACGAAGTCACGCGCATTCAATGCTCTCCGGCCCATCGAGTACGTCGGCCTGGCAGGCGTTGTGGCTCTTTTCGCCGGCGCAATTTTCTTGATGGTCACCCGCGACGCACTGATGGCGACGGTCGTGGTCGGAGGGGCTTTTGTCATCGTCGTTATTGGGCTTGCCATGATGGTGTTGGCGATGACCCCCAACAAGCAGCCTGAAGGTGAATGGGAAAAACCGGAAACGGGGAACGACTAGGCGCTAGCGCAGGTGGTCAACCAGTGCAGCCGCTAACCCGACATATCCCTGCGGGGTGAGTTCGCTGAGAGACTTCTTCGCCTCGGGCGAGATGTCCAGCCCGGCGACAAATTCCTGGAGCGCTTCCTGGTCGAGTTTGTTACCCCGGGTGAGCTCCTTCACTACTGCGTAGGGGTCCTCGATGCTTGAGCGGCCTTGGACAATCTCGGACCGAATGACGGTCTGAATAGCCTCGGCAAGGACTTCCTGGTTCGCCTCGAGGTCGGCTGCCAACAGTTCGCGGTTGAGGGCTATTTCTGTCAAACCCTTTGCCACATTCGAGAGGGCCAGCAGCGAGTGTCCCAGCGCAACTCCGAGATTCCGCTGGGTGGTGGAGTCGGTGAGGTCACGCTGTAATCGGGAGGTGACCAACGTGCTCGCGAGCGAGTCCAAAAGGGCGCAGGAAAGTTCGAAATTGGCTTCTGCGTTCTCGAAGCGGATGGGGTTGATTTTGTGAGGCATTGTGGAGGAGCCGGTGGCGCCGGGTTCGGGAATCTGCGTGAGGTAGCCGAGCGAGATATAGGTCCAGACGTCGGTGCAGAGGTTGTGCAGAATTCGATTCACGTGCGATACGGCACTCAACACATGCGCAACACCATCATGAGACTCGATCTGTGTGGTGAGGGGGTTCCATTCCAAACCGAGGCCCTCGATGAAGGACGCGCTGAGTGCTGCCCAGTCGCGGGTTGGATCGGTGGCGACGTGGGCAGAAAAAGTTCCGGTGGCACCGCTAAATTTTGCCGGGAACTGGGCCCTGGCAATCACCGGAGAGATTCGGTCTACGCGATGTGCAAACACCGCTAGTTCCTTACCAAAAGTGGTGGGGGTGGCGGGTTGCCCGTGAGTGCGCGAGAGCATCGGAACTTCGCGCCATTCCTGGGCGAGCTCCTTTAGGCGGTCACGAACGCCTTCTAGCGCTGGTGACCAGACACTGTGCAGGGCATTTTTCGTAAGAAGAGCGTAAGAAACATTGTTGATGTCTTCACTCGTGCAACCAAAGTGCACGAGCTCCACCAGTGATTCCAGCCCGTTTTCGCACAACACATCCCGAACAAAGTATTCGACTGCCTTGACGTCATGTTTGGTCACTGCTTCATAATCCGCAATTTGGCGCAGCTGGGTCTCGCCGAAGTTGGTAACAACAGAACGCAACTTCGAAATGGTGTCCGGCGACAAAGCAGAGACGCCGGCAAAACCGGCAGCGGTGAGGGCGATTACCCACTCAATTTCGACATGGACGCGTTCGCGATTGAGCGCTGCTTCGGAAAAATATTCGGGGAGATCGCCCATAGCGCTCTGGTAGCGCCCATCGAGAGGACTGAGCGGTTGGTGGCCTAACGCTGACATGGTCACCTTTTCTCTCAGCGAAGCTTCTCTTCCTCTATTCTCCCCTATCCATCCTTGTCCACGGAGCATTGCGCTGCTGAGGTTTTCGGGAGGGCGAGCGAAGCCGCGGGGAACGCCTCGCACCTTAGGGATGATGCCCTGTCGGAAGGGCAAGAACGATGGCGGCTGCAACGGAGGCTCGAGAAGCGGCCGCGGCTCTGCGCCGGATCTCGGCAGAGCTTGCGACCCATAGCCTGGGGACGTATTGGCGCTCGCCAGCAAAGGATGCGTGTGAGGCGGAGCTTGTGGCCCTGGAGCGCTCGGCGCACACCATTGCGCGGAGGCTAGAAATCTGGGCAGATCAGGAGGGCGCGGCGTCAGCGCGAGCCGAATCACTATGAGCAATGGCCTGGTCGTGACAACGGCAGGGATGCTGTGGGTATCGGAAGACGAGATTCTTGCGTTGGCGACCTCACTGAAGAACGTCCAGGCAGATCTTCTTCGGCTCAGCGAGCGAGTAGCGGCAATTCAGGTTTCGGAGCGGGACCCCTTCACCGAAGCATTGCGGAGTGTCCCGGCGGTGTCTTTGGGTCCGATTGCGGGATCGCTCGAGCGCTTGCTGCAGGATGCGGAAGCGTTGGGGCTTGCCGTGCGCCACTACGCCGAGGCAACAGCGGATCAGGAGCGTTGGCGGATTGCCTCCTGGGAGGTGCCGCGCGAGCAGTTACTGAGCTTGATGACCGTCGTCCTCGGGCGGGGCGATCTCTCCAGCGCGGTGTTGACGAGAGATATCTCGCCAGCGGCCAAGGTCCTCCTCGGTAATCCGGGCCCGCATTCCGTCGTAGTGCAATCGGTGAGCCCCGGCGGGCAAGCAGTGGACCGCGCCACGTCTCTGTCTGAGCGGGTCGAGAGAATCCCTGACGGTGAGAGCCCGATCCGTATTGAGCGATACCAGACGTCCTCTGGTTCCTGGGAATCGGATGTCTACATAGCCGGAACGCAGCATTGGGGGCTTGGCTCAAGCGCGGAACCCTTCGACATGGAAAGCAATCTCGCCCTGGTGGCGGGGGTGTCGGCGGCGTCCCTGGTGGCGGTGCAGGCAGCCATGAAGAAAGCCGGTGTTCGAGCGACAGACCGCGTTCATTACGTGGGTCACTCCCAGGGCGGGCTGTTGGCGAGCCGCCTTGCACAGAGCGGTCGGTATCTCACCGGGAGCGTTCTGACCGTCGGCGCACCTCTCGGCACAGCGCCTGCTGATGGGAGCTATCCGGCACTCGCTATAGCGCACACCGACGATTTGGTGCCGGGGGTGGCCGGGGCTCAAGAACCGACCGGGCGCACCCTTATCGAAACCCACAGCGGTTCGTACCCACTGGATGTGGCAGGGGCCCACTCGCGGGAAGGTTACGCTCACACCGCGGAACGTGTGGACGCCAGCCCGGCCCGAGAATCGTTCCCCCAATGGGACCCGGCAGAGGGCAAATCCCAGATGTTTTCCGCTCGCCGGGAAGGAAGCTAGCGGCGTTTTTTAACGAGTGGCCGCAGGACCATCCCGATAATCCAGCTGGTCAGACTCAACACCAATGCTCCGATGATGCCCCAGTAGAAGTCCTCGACGAAGAGGCCAAAACCCAGCCCCTCGGACACTAGGTTCACCAAGAGAAGCAAGACACCGTTTACGACCAGAGATACGAGTCCCAGTGTGAGCAGGTAGATCGGAAAAGCCACAATACGAATGGCGTTGCCCACAACGCCATTGATCAAACCAAAGATGAAGGCGAAGAGGACGTAGCTCAAAACGAGAGGAAGACTGGGTCCGCCAGCAAAAAGCTCCGCTCCGTCTCCGTAGGGAACCATGGTGAGACCGGGAACAATCCACACCGCTACGGCTAGTGCAAGAGAGTTGATGAGCAGTCGAGCAAAGAAGCGGAGCATCCCCTAACTATGCCTGGCTACGTGACATTTCGCTAGCGGGTTGTGCCGCAAAGACGACGTTGGTCCGGGTGCTTTGTGGGGGAGGAATGGCGGCCCTGCGAAAGTGCCGCCGCTAGGTTAGAGGTATGCCTTACACGGATTCGACGCTTCGGCTCTTGAATCAAGATGGCACCTTGGTGCAAGGTGACGGACTTGACCAGTATCACCAGGCCATCTCTCATTTGACTGAGGCAGATTTCCGTGAGTTTTATCGGGTGATGACCGTGGTGAGGCGCTTCGATGTCGAAGCGGGAAACCTCCAGCGGCAGGGCCATATGGCTTTGTGGGTGCCGAGCATTGGCCAGGAGGCGGCGCAGGTTGGTTCCGCTTTTGCGTCGCGACCTCAGGACCATATATTTCCCGCCTACCGTGAACACACGGTGGGATATGTTCGAGGCCTTGACCTCCTGGACATCATCCGCATGCTTCGTGGCGTGACCAACGGCGGTTGGGACCCCAAGAAGACCAACAATTTCCACTTGTACACCCTGGTGTTGGCGTCGCAGACGCTTCACGCCACTGGTTACGCCATGGGCATCGGTTACGACGGAGCGTGTTCGAGCGGGAACCCCGATACGGACGAAGCGGTCATGGTTTATTTCGGCGACGGTTCCAGCAGCGAGGGGGACACGAACGAAGCTCTCGTTTTTGCTCAGAGCTACCAGACGCCTCAAGTCTTCTTCTTGCAAAACAATCATTGGGCAATCTCTGTCCCTGTTCGTGTGCAGTCGCGCACCCCGCTTTTTGAGCGGGCAGCAGGGTTTGGTTTGCCAAGCGTTCAGATCGACGGCAACGACGCGTTGATGAGTTACGCGGCAACCAGACTGTCACTGGATGCCGCCCGTGCGGGCCAGGGACCACATTTCATCGAAGCGCTTACCTATCGCATTGGCGCCCACACCACGAGTGATGACCCGACGAAATACCGTGACGAAGACGAGTTGGCGTTTTGGCAGGCGCATGACCCTATCGACCGGTTCCGCGCGTTCCTGGAGGGACAAGGCGTTGAGGGCACATTCTTTGACTCGGTAGCCGAAGAAGCCGAAGACTACGCAGCCGATATTCGGCGTCGAACGTTGGCGATCGAAGACCCGCCCTTAGAAGACATCTTCCGTCACGTGTATACCGAAGACCACGCGTTGATGAGCGATGAGTGGGAATGGCTCAAGGAATACACCCAGTCGCTGGAAGAGGGGCAGTAATGCACGAGCTTCCTATGGCTAAAGCCATCAACGAGGGCCTTCGCACCGCAATGGTCGAGAACAACAAGGTCATGGTTATGGGTGAGGACATCGCCCAACTCGGCGGAGTTTTTCGCGTGACCGAGGGATTGCAGGAGCAGTTCGGGCCCAACAGGGTGGTGGACACCCCCCTGGCCGAGTCGGGAATTGTGGGAACCGCTATCGGTTTGGCGATGCGCGGCTATCGCCCGGTGTGTGAAATTCAGTTTGACGGGTTTGTCTACCCGGCTTTTGACCAGATTGTCACTCAGCTTGCGAAGCAAACGGCCCGCCATGAGGGGACCCAGTCGTTCCCGGTCGTGATTCGTATTCCTTATGGGGGACATATCGGCGCGGTGGAGCACCACCAGGAAAGCCCGGAAGCGTATTTTGCGCACACCGCAGGCCTGAGGGTGATTTCGCCGGCCAGCCCTAACGACGCTTTCTGGATGATTCAACAGGCCATCGCCAGCGAAGACCCGGTGATTTTCCTGGAGCCCAAGAGCCGCTACTGGCACAAAGCCCCCGTTGATGACGCCACACCCGCACCCGTGATGACCCAGGCAGCGGTAGTGCGCGAGGGATCTGATGTGACGCTCGTCGGGCATGGCGCGATGGTGAGCATGCTTTTGCAGGCAGCCGATGTCGCGCAGAGCGAAGGGGTCAGCGCTGAGGTGGTGGATCTGCGTTCGTTGTCGCCGGTTGACTATCGGACAATCGAAGAATCAGTCACCAAAACCCAACGACTGGTCATTGCGCAGGAGGCACCCTCTCAGGCCAGCCTCGGCAGCGAGATCGCCGCGACCATGACCGAGAGAGCTTTTTACCTGATGGAGGCGCCGGTGCTGCGCGTCAGTGGTTTCAACACGCCTTTCCCGCCGGCGAGGCTGGAGAGCCACTATTTGCCTGACGTCGATCGAATTCTGGATGCCGTCGACCGGAGCATGGCTTACTAGCGGTGCAGGAGTAAGGAGCAGAAATGGCTGATTTCACTTTCCCGCTGCCGGATGTCGGCGAAGGACTTACCGAGGCGGAAATCGTTCAGTGGCGGGTCAAACCTGGTGATGAGATTGCGGTCAACCAGATTGTGTGCGAAATCGAGACCGCTAAGTCGCTTGTTGAGCTGCCCTCCCCGTTTGTGGGAGTGGTGAACGAGTTGCTCGCCCAGGAGGGGGACACGGTTCAGGTGGGCGCTCCCATCATTTCTGTTCGCGGTGAGGGCGAAGCCGCCGAAGACCCCGTTGTCGACGAGGCCGTTGCCGATGTTGCCGGTAGCGTGAGTGCCGACGACGCTGCGCCGGTGAAGAATCTTGTGGGTTACGGAACCGGACCGAAAGAAACCGTTTCCAGGCGACGACGGGGCCAGCCAGCGGCGTCCGCTGAACCCGCTCCTGCACCTGTGGCAACTCAGCCTGGCGAAGCGGTGCTGGCCAAGCCGCCGATCCGAAAGCTTGCGAAAGATTTGGGTGTCGACCTTGCCAGCGTGACGGCTACCGGTGCCGGCGGTGAGGTCACCCGCGAAGACGTGATCCGCGATGCCGGCCAGGCGACCGTGTTCAAGAATCTTGAGACGCCGGCGTGGCCGGAAAACAGGGAGGATCGAATCCCCGTCAAGGGCGTTCGAAAAGCCATTGCGCAAGCGATGGTTACCTCCATGTTCACCGCTCCTCACGTGTCCGTTTTCGTCGACGTGGACGCGACCCGAACGATGGACTTCGTCAAGCGACTCAAGGCATCACCGGACTTTGCTGGCATCAAGGTTTCCCCCCTCCTGGTCATGGTGAAGGCCATGATTTGGGCAGTTCAGCGCAATCCCACCGTGAACTCGACGTGGACGGACGAGGAAATCATCGTTCACCATTTCGTCAATATTGGCGTTGCTGCGGCAACGCCACGGGGGCTGATTGTGCCTAACGTCAAGGAAGCCCAGACACTGAGTTTGAAAGAGCTAGCGATTGCGTTGGAGCATCTGACAACCACGGCGCGTGAAGGTAAGACCGCGCCAGAGGATATGCGGCAGGGCACCATAACGATCACCAACTTGGGTTCTTTCGGCGTCGACACGGGAACACCGATTTTGAACCCCGGTGAAGTCAGCATCGTGGCACTGGGCACCATCAAGCCCAAGCCTTGGATTGTTGAGGGCGAAGTTCGATCACGGATGGTGACGACGGTCGCCGCAAGCTTTGACCACCGGGTCGTGGACGGGGACGTAGCAAGCCGCTTTGTGGCTGATGTGGCCAGCGTGATGGAGGAACCTGCACTGCTCCTAGACTGATGTTGACAATCATTCTCAATAAGGTCTAGAATCGCTGCCATGACAAATATCAGGGCTTTCTCCACCCTCGCAGTTGCCTCCGCGTTCGCCGTGACCGGTTGCACTATGGGCTCGCCTGCTGAGGTAGAGCCCACCCCCACTACTGTCACGGAAGGCTTCGGTCTGTCTGTAGTGGTGAGCACCACAATCCTGGGCGATGTGGTGCGAGACATTGTTCGCTGCGAGACCGGCGATGATTCGACCGTCACCACCGTTATGCCCGTCGGCACCGACCCGCATGATTTCCAGCCCTCCTCCGCGCAGGTAGCGCAGATGGCCGCTGCTGACTTAGTCGTCGTGAATGGACTGGGCCTCGAGGAGGGCTTGCTTCCGGCGCTCGAGAGCATCGAAGCCGATGGCGCCGCCGTATTGAGAGTTGCTGCGCAACTAGACCCCATTGTTTTGGGTGGCGGTAGTGCGGACGGAAAAGAAGAGGATCACGACTCCTTTGAGGACCATTCGGAAGAAGAAGCTGACGACGACGACCACGGTCACGAGGAGCATGGGGAAGAAGAGGCTGACGACGATCACGGTCGCGACGATGATGACGCTCACGAGGACGACGAGTCTGATGAGGAGCACTCGGAGGACGAAGGGCACGACCACGACCACGCAGGAGGGATGGACCCCCATTTTTGGCTTGATATGGACCGGATGGCCGATGCCGCTGAGCTGATTGGCGAAGAGCTTCAGTCGATCGCCGGTGGCGGATTCGAAGTATGTGGTGACGAGATTGGCGAGAAGATTGAAAGCGCCGAACGGTCGGTCATCGAGATTCTTGACTCTGTGCCCGAGGGACAGCGCGTTCTTGTCACCGATCACGATGCACTGGAGTATTTTGCGCAGCGTTACGGCTACACCGTGGCGGGGGTTGTGATTCCTGGCGGCTCCACACTGGGTGAGCCAAACTCGCAAGAGTTAGCGACGCTCGTCGGCGTCATTCAGGATCGCGATGTTCCCGCCATCTTTGGGAATAACGCTCTCGGGCAAGACGTCCTGGACGTTGTTGCCGGGGAGGTCGGCAGAGATGTCCAGGTGGTGAGCTTGTTCATCGGAAGCTTGGGAGGGCCGGACTCCGAGGCCACCACGTATGTCCAGATGATGACAACGAACGCTACTCTCATCGCGCAAGCACTGACAGACTAGGCCAGTGGAATGGTTTGTAGAGCCGTTTGAGCTGGGCTTCCAGCAACGGGCACTGCTCGGCGGTGTGTTAGCCGCCCTGATGGCCTCCACCGTTGGGACCTGGCTAGTCCTTCGAGGAATGAGCTTCTTCGGCGACGCGTTCGTTCACGGAGTTGTTCCCGGGGTCGCTGCTGCGGTCGTCTTGGATATCAACCCGCTCCTGGGTGCCGCGGTAGCAGCGGCCGTAATGGTTGCTGCCATCGAACTGGTTCAGCGTAAAACCGTGTTGGGGGAGGACACGTCTATCGGGCTACTTTTTGTCGGCATGCTGGCCCTGGGTGTTGTGATCATCTCGCGGATGGATTCCTATTCCGGTTCACTAACCAGCATCCTGTTTGGTGACGCGCTCGGGGTGACAACAGCAGATATTTTCGGGCAACTAATTGTGCTCGGCGTTGTGTTGATAGCTTCTTTGCTGCTCTATCGGCCACTGGTCGCGTTGAGTTTGAGCCGGGACAAGGCTGAGCTGTTAGGAATGCGACCACGCGTCGCCCATGCTGCACTGTTGATTTTGATTGCGCTTGCCGTCATCGGCTCCTACCAGTCGGTGGGAACCCTTCTGGTGTTTGGCCTGTTGGTGGGGCCGCCTGCCACGGCCAGCCTGCTGACGGGAACGATTCGCTCGATGATGATCGTTGCCGGAGCGATTGGCATTTTTTCCGTCTGGGCGGGGCTAGTACTGAGCTACCACTGGGGGATTGCCGCTTCGGCAACCATGGCACTCGTCCCCATTGTCCTGTTCTTCGTTGTGCTGTCTCTCCAAAGCCTGCTTCGCTCGACTCGACAGCCGGTGAGCGCATGACGAACATCATGACGGGACGTGGTGTGGTGGTCGAACGCGATGGACGCATGGCGCTTCGAGCCTCCGATTTCACTGTGCCGGCGGCGGCTATCACCGCCATCATTGGACCCAACGGAAGCGGGAAGTCAACCCTCTTGCACGCCATGACGGGGCTGTTACCTCTCTCAGAGGGCACCTTGGAGGTGGGAGGCCGTTCACCGGCTGAGTCGAGAAACGATGTTGCTTACGTGTTGCAGCACATGAATGTTTCCCCCGGCACCCCCATGACGGTCCGAGAGGTGGTCACCATGGGCCGATACGCCACTGTGGGGCCCTTTCGGCGTTTAGCTGAAAGCGATAAGCAGGCTGTCCAGGATGCGATGGAGCTGTTGCGGATTGATGATCTTGCCGACCGCCAGGTGTCACGGCTTTCTGGTGGGCAGCGCCAACGGGTCTTTGTGGCTCAGGCTCTCGCTCAAGACCACACAGTGCTGTTGATGGACGAACCCTTGACGGGCCTCGACATCCAGTCCGCTCAGACGATTGATGGCATCATCCATGACGAACCGGCACGCGGTTGCTCGGTGGTGTTCACCACCCACGATTTGGAAGAAGCCCGGGCAGCCGATCATGTCATTTTGGTCAGCGGTTACGTGGTGGCGAGCGGCCCACCGGAACACGCACTGTCCAAGGACAATCTCGCCACCGCTTACGGTTTGGGTTTGCTTCACCCCGGACATACTCGAGAGGGTGGAATCATTGATGATGCCCACGACACGACGCATCACCACAGGGAGGGGGGAGCATGAAGCGCAACACCAAACAGCGTGAAGAAGTGTGGCGGGCTCTCGAAAAAACCCCCAGCTTTGTGAGCGCCCAGGACCTGCATTACACACTGAAGGAGGCGGGGTCCAGCATTGGACTTGCCACGGTGTACCGAACCCTTAATTCACTAGCGGAGGAGGGAGCCGCGGATGCCCTCTCTCGCGAGGGCGAGAACCTCTTCCGGGCGTGCTCTCCCGGGCACCACCACCACTTGATCTGTCGTGGGTGCGGGCTGACCGTGGAAATCGAAGCCGACGCCGTGGAGTCCTGGGCGCACGATGTGGCTCGCGAGCACGGTTTTGGAGATCCTCAGCACATCGTCGACATCTTTGGGTCTTGCTCAGGGTGCCAAGGGGTTGCTACCCGCGAAGCGAGCGCGTAGTCTTAGGCGTTGGCTCCCACGCGAGTGGGTGCCTTGTACGCACGTCAGTCTCATCCCTACGGGATGGAAACCTGACGATCGCGTGCCGACAAGTGACCTTGGGTAGGGCTCTCGCTCTACGGTAACCACTAACAGGAGGAAACATGGCAGCAGTCTGCCAAGTAACAGGAGCCAAACCCGGCTTCGGGCACAACATTTCGCACTCACACCGGCGCACGAAGCGTCGTTTTGACCCGAACATCCAGAAGAAGACGTATTTCGTCCCTTCGCTGAAGCGCAGTGTCACGTTGACGCTGTCAACCAAGGGAATTAAGACCATCGACTCTCGCGGCATCGAATCAGTCGTCGCGGAGCTCATGCGCAAAGGAGTGAAGCTCTAATGGCTAAAGCACAGGATGTCCGGCCCATCATCAAGATGCGCTCCACCGCCGGCACGGGTTACACCTACGTGACCCGCAAGAACCGCCGTAATGATCCCGACCGTCTGGTCTTGAAGAAGTATGACCCCGTAGTGCGCAAGCACGTTGAGTTTCGCGAGGAGCGATAGAGCATGGCCAAGAAAAGCATGATTGCCAAGAATGAACAGCGCAAAGTTATTGTTGAGCGCTATGCCGAGAAACGTCTCGAGCTGAAGAAAGCTCTGGTAGACCCGGCCGGAACAGACGAGTCGCGTGAAGCAGCTCGCATTGGGCTCCAGAAGCTTCCTCGGAACGCTTCACCTGTCCGCGTTCGTGGTCGCGACTCGATCGATGGTCGCCCCCGCGGTTACCTCAAGAAATATGGCGTTTCTCGTGTGAGATTCCGCGATATGGCACACCGGGGCGAATTGCCGGGCATTACGAAGTCCAGCTGGTAACTTTTTGATGGCTCGGAACTCGTTCTGGGCCGAGCCGGAATAACTACAAAAGTCCGAGGAGGACATAACTATGAATCGCTCAGAACTTGTTGCAGCAGTAGCAGAGCACACGGGTCACCCCCAGACCGCTGTTAACGGTGTCGTTGACGCTATCTTCGCCGTTGTGTCGAAGGAAATTGCCGGTGGCAACAAAGTCACCATCCCCGGTTGGGTCTCCTTTGAGCGCACCAACCGTGCCGCTCGTCAGGGCCGCAACCCCCAGACCGGTGCCACCATCCAGATTGCCGCTTCCAAGGGCGTCAAGGTGTCTGCTGGTTCCAAGCTGAAGGCTGCCGTCAAGTAGTCAGAAGACTTACCGCGAAGGGGCTGCCGGAAACGGCGGCCCCTTCGCCACTTAAGCGCTCTCGTCGGGTATTCGGGTTGCTCGCCTAAACTCTGAGCGTGATCACTCGTCTTGCCCCTGCGCTCTCGTCAGCGGGCGGGCTCTTTCTTGCGGGTCTGGGTATTGCCGTAGTGGTGGGGCTGCTGGTGGGCGGTGGTGCCGCACCCCTCTTGATAGTTGACCCTGGGCCGACAGTGCGCTGGGGGATCCCGGTCGCGAAAGCTTTGGTGCATTTAGGAGCGGCGCTCTCCATCGGCTCTCTGATGGTGGCAGCGTTTGTGCTGACCCGGAGGCAAAAAGCTTTTAGTTCGGCACTTCTTGTGGCATCAATCGGCGCAGCGCTCCTCACGGTTGCCTCCGCGGCGACAGCGTTCATGACGTTTATGGCGATTTATGTGGAACCAGTGAGCATTGACCAGCGGTTTGGTGACTTGTTGTGGCTTTACCTCCAATCCACCGAGATTGGGAGGGGTTGGCTCATCACCATGGGTCTGGGCGCCGTCATAACGGTGTTGACACTGGTGGTTCGAAGCTTCGGTGGGGTCCTTGTCGCGGGTGTCCTTTCGGTTGCCGCGCTGTGGCCGCTGGCCGAACAGGGCCATGCAGCTGGGTCGGCTAATCACGAGTCCGCGGTCAGCGCTTCTTTTGCCCACAGTGTTTTTGCCGCGATGTGGATCGGCGGGCTCATCATGATGGCGGTGGTGGCGTGGAGCGAAAAACCCCGAGCGGCGGAGTATCACGCGATGCTCGGGCGCTATTCCAGCATCGCTCTGCTGAGTTTTATTGTGGTGGCACTGTCGGGCACAACGAACGCTTGGCTTCGGGTCGGGAGTGTTGAGGGTTTGGCGACCGGCTATGGCGCGCTGGTTATCGCCAAGACATGTGCGCTGGTCGTTTTGGGGCTCATGGGCGCTGTCTACCGAAAGAAACTACTGGGGGATTTAAAAGCATCGCGGAGCGGTGTTGTGAGAGTAACCACGCTTGTCGTCAGCGCCGAGCTTGCCCTGATGGGAATAGCCTCGGGGCTCGCGAGCGCCCTAGCCAGGACCCCGACGCCTGTCCCTCAGATTCCGGCGAGTGAGATTGCTCAAGCGACCCCAGCGGAGATTCTGACCGGAGAGCCTTTGCCCCCGGAGTTCGAATGGTCACGCCTGTTTACCGTCTGGCAATTGGATTTATTGTGGGCGATTATCGCCGTGTTTGGGATTGTGTATTACGTGTGGGGCCACGCGCGCTTAGCGAAGCGGGGAGACCACTGGCCGGTATCCCGCACCGTGCTCTGGGTGTCGGGAATGCTGCTGTTGGGGTTTGCCACCAACTCTGGCCTGATCGTCTACGGAAAATACCTCTTCAGCATTCACATGCTGGGCCACATGTTGCTCAGCATGGCTGTCCCGCTGCTGCTGGTCTTAGGTGCACCCATCACGCTGGCCTCCCGAGCCATCGCGGCGAGAAAGGACGGCTCGAGAGGCGTTCGCGAGTGGTTATTGGTGGCCGTCCACTCAAAGTATTTGGCCGTCATCGGCCATCCGCTGGTCGCTGCTGTCATCTTCGGCGTCTCGCTGATCGTTTTTTACTACTCCCCGCTTTTTGAATGGGCGCTGCGCGAACACCTCGGCCACATGTGGATGACCGCGCACTTTGTTTTCTCGGGGTACCTGTTCGCTCAGGCGTTAATTGGGATTGATCCCAGCCCCCACGACCCTCCCTACCCCTTGCGACTCATCATTGTGTTGGCGACGATGGCGTTCCACGCGTTCTTTGGCCTCAGCATCATTCTTGGCACCTCCCTCCTGGTGCCAGAGTGGTTTGGCGCAATGGGCAGAACCTGGGGTGACCCGCCCCTTCTCGATCAACAAAACGGCGGCGAGCTCGCGTGGGGGTTGGGCGAGTTCCCGACCCTAGCGTTGGCCATCCTGGTGACGTGGGCGTGGAGCAAGAGTGACGATCGAATCAACAAACGCCGGGACCGACTGGCTGACCGGCAGGGCGACCAGGAACTCGACGCGTATAACGAGATGCTCGGCAAACTTTCTCAGGCGCAGCCCACCCGACCTAAAGGGTGAGAACGGGCTCGTCGATCAAGGTTCCTTGTAGGGAACCCTCGACGAGAAAGGAGACGATTTCGCTGTACTCGCTGATGGACCCATCGAAAAGCGACTGCACCGAGACGGTTACCTCAACGACGCCACCAATGGCCAGGACGTCCCACGATTCCCGGTCGGTACCGAGCGTGACGGAAACGACCGGATAGTCCAGAACTGTCCAGGTGGGCACCCCCACCACGCGGTCCGAAATGCTGATGCCAAACGGGCACTCGATGGGTTGAAGGATCTCTTGGGCGACACAACCCTCGAGGTAGCGCTCAATGGCGGTGGTGGCGGTGTCCTTTAGTTCATTGGTCGGTGCAACCCGGACTCGCAGAGGATACTCGGCGTCTGTTTGCGTTACGCGAGCAAGAGTGGGTGGGCCTGTTACCCACGGTGTGTTGAGGGATGCTTCGTAGACCCCAGGGACCAAAACGGTGCTCCGAGGCGAGACACCAAGCGCTCGAGTGCTCAATCGAACATCATTGACGTCGATGCGCTCATCCCCGATTACCGAATAGACCAACGCTGCGGTGGGTTTCGTACTGAATGTCCATGTGTTGAACAACCCCAATACATCGCCGGCTGGCTCCAGGGTGAAATAACTTGACTCGGTGTCGCCCTGCAGGACGTATTCCGCCAGAACGACAACTTTTCCTGAAGCCAGTGTCCGTGTGCCCACAACTTCTGGCTCGCTCAGCGAACCCGAAGGTTCGGGGAGGACCGCGGGGACGCTCGACATACCCGCAATCCCTGCTGCTTCGCCAAAGCGCCCTTCCTCAAGAGCGCTCAAGTAGAGCTGCACGGAACGGGCGGGCGAGTAGACCGTGAGATTGAGTACGAGAACGACAAGAAGCCACGAGGCCACAACACCCAGGGCAATGACCGCAAACCTCCGGACAATTGACCACATAGCTGACATCCTAGGTTGGTTGCCTAGCCTGGAGGCAGGTAGTGGGACGAGAGGACACCGTGACCGAGATCGCCATGAGCGACGAGCAAAAAGCCGTCCTCGATCGAATGGAAAACTCTCTCGACCATATTTTTATTACCGGACGGGCGGGCACCGGCAAGACAACACTTCTCCAGGCTTTTGTCGACACGACGTCAAAACGTGTCGCAGTCTGCGCCCCCACAGGTGTTGCGGCGCTTGCTGCCGGCGGACAGACCATTCACTCCCTTCTACGTTTGCCGATTGGCATCATCGGCAAACGTGAGCTGGGGTTCATTCCCAAAGAATCACTCGCTGTTTTGGCCGCACTCGACACCCTGGTGATTGACGAGATTTCGATGGTCTCCGCTGATGTGCTCGACGCCATTGATCGACGCCTTCGCCAAGCAAAGCGCAAAAGACACACTCCCTTCGGCGGTATTCAACTCATCATGTTCGGGGACCCGTATCAACTCTCTCCGGTGGTTTCAGGACAGGCGGAAAAGGCCTACTACCGAGATCACTATCGTTCGCCCTGGTTTTTTGACGCCAAAATCTGGTCGGAAGCCGAGATTGAGATTGAAGAGCTTGACACCATTCACCGCCAAGCAGATGGTGAATTCCGCGCGGTCCTCAACGCTCTGCGTGAGGGACGAATGGAACCTGACATGGGACGCATGCTCAACGAGCACGGTATGCGCGCACCGGAAGACCCCGACCTGATAACCCTCTCGACCACGAATGCCGCGGTGTCACGCATCAACCAGTCGGCGCTGGAGCGCCTCGGGGGTAAAGGAAAAATCGCCCACGCTGACATTGAAGGCGACTTTGGTTCGACTTCCGCATACCCAGCCGATGAGCAGCTGGTGCTGAAACCCGGCGCCCGTGTGATGTTCCTCCGAAATGACACCGCAGGGCCCGATGGTCCCCGGTATGTCAATGGCAGCCTGGGTATCGTCGAAAAAATCACCGACACTGTGCTGGTTGATGTCGATGGAGAAGGTGTGCTGGTGGAGCCGGTGACCTGGGAAAAAGTGAAATACGACTATTCGCCGGCCACGAAGATGCTCAGCCAAGAGGTCGTGGCTGAATTCACTCAATTTCCTCTGCGCCTAGCGTGGGCGGTCACCATTCATAAGGCTCAGGGCAAAACCCTCGACGCTGCTGTAATTGACCTGGGCGCGCGCGCCTTCGCGCCGGGCCAGACGTATGTCGCCTTCAGCCGATTGACCTCATTGGACGGCCTGTATCTGAAGAGGCCCCTCACGCCCGCGGACATCATCGTTGACCAGGACGTGGTGCGGTTTATGGCCCAAGATCGCGGGACGAATCGCCTGATTTAGTCTCGTGACACTCAAGCTCTCTTCGAGCGAGTGACGGGAATCGAACCCGCGCCATCAGCTTGGGAAGCTGAAGTTCTACCATTGAACTACACTCGCGAAGCCCAGCATTGCCTCGGCACTAAACCCCGAGTCTACTAGTGTGGAAGGGTGTTGCTCTCAGACGGGGATATCCGAAAAGAACTCGAATCGGGCCGTGTAGGACTGGACCCCCTGGATCTTTCTATGGTTCAGCCTTCCAGCGTGGACGTCCGGCTCGACCGATTTTTTCGATTGTTCGACAATCACAAGTACCAACACATTGATCCCGCGACCGATCAACCCGACCTCACGCGATTGGTGGAGGTCGACTCGCAGGAAGCCTTTGTTCTCCACCCGGGCGAGTTTGTATTGGGGGCGACATTCGAGGTTGTTACTCTGCCCGACGATGTGGCCGCGCGGCTAGAAGGCAAGAGCTCGCTGGGCAGACTCGGTTTGCTAACTCACTCCACCGCAGGCTTTATTGACCCTGGTTTCTCCGGTCACGTCACCTTAGAGCTCAGCAATGTTGCCACGCTTCCGATCACCTTGTGGCCGGGAATGAAGATTGGCCAGCTGTGCTTTTTCCGTTTGAGCTCGGCCGCTGAGCACCCCTACGGTTCAGAGAAGTACGGTAGCCGCTATCAGGGTCAACGCGGTCCGACCGCGTCGCGGTCGTTCCAGAATTTTCACCGCTCCGACACCTCGGGAGCGTAAGGACCGGTCCACGCTGCCATTTGGTCCACCAACCAGGGGCTAAAGGCAAAAGGGGTGTGCTCAACACCTGAGCGAACAGCCTCGGGGGCGACCCATTTCCATTCGCACACCTCTGACTGCGCAGGGGAAGGGTCCATGGACGTGGTGGCGATAAACACGGGGCAGACTTCGTTTTCCACGATGCCCGAGGCGTCAACTGCTCGGTAGCGGAAGTCTGGCAGGGCAATAGAAATGGAGTCCAGGGTTAGGCCTAGCTCGTGTTGCGCTCGACGCCGGATGGCGTCCTCCATGCTTTCGTCAGGGCCCGGGTGGCCGCAGGCCGAGTTCGTCCAGACGCCGGGCCAGGTTTTCTTCGAAAGTGCGCGACGGGTGATGAGCACTTCGCCGTTGCTGTTGAACACGTGGCAGGAAAAAGCCAGGTGCAGGGGGGTGTCTGTGGTGTGGACCGTGGCCTTGTCGGCGGTACCGGCGGGTCTCTCATCGGCATCGAGGAGGACCACAAGTTCGGGGGTTGTCATGGGTTTCTTGCCCTCGGGTGCGACGGTAAAGTGAAGAGTTCATTGCCTGCGTGGCAGACCACAACAGTGTAGCCAATGGGCTCACGAGGCGGCGGGAGAGGAAACAACCATGGCGGTTGACCTGGATACCCGCATTGACCTTTATACCCGTGTTGCCGAGGAGACCTCTGCTGGTGTGATCCGACGGTATTCCACCTCCTTTGGGCTCGCTTCGCGCCTGTTGGACAAGAAAATGCGCACGCACATTGGGAACTTCTATGCGCTGGTCCGGTTGGCAGATGAAGTTGTGGATGGGGTTGCTGATGAGGCAGGCGTGGATGTAGCCGAGGCGGCGGCGATGCTGGATGCTCTCGAGGCGGACACGAACCGTGCGCTCGAGGTGGGCTACAGCACTAATCTCATCGTGCACGCTTTCGCCCACTCGGCCCGCCAAGTGGGGGTGGGGAGTGAACTTACCGCGCCGTTCTTTCATTCCATGCGCATGGATTTGAGCGAAACCACACACACCTCAGAGTCTTTTGCGGAGTACGTCTACGGGTCTGCGGAGGTCGTGGGTCTTATGTGTCTCGCTGCGTTCCTTGAGGGCCACAGCGTTACCACCGAGCAGCGCGAAATCATGGTCCGCGGAGCGCGCGCCTTGGGCGCAGCGTTTCAGAAGGTTAATTTCTTGCGAGACCTCGGAGCCGATGCGCAAGCACTGGGCCGTAGTTATTTTCCGGATGTTGTGGTCGACGAGCTGACTGATGAAGTAAAGACCCGGCTCCTCGATGACATCGACCGCGATTTGGCTCAGTCGGCGAAGGCTTTGCCACTTTTGCCGGCAGGCCCGCGCCGAGCGGTGAGTCTTGCCCATACGTTGTTCGAGGCTCTGGCTGCGCGTATCCGGGCGACTCCCGCAGGGGTTTTGCAGACCACCCGTATTAGTGTTCCTACAGTCAGCAAGTTCTGGTTGGCACTGAAAGTCCTGGTGGGCGTTGTCCCCCAAGCTCCCCGTGGCCTGAGAGAGGATCATCATGGCTAAGTCCGTTGTTGTTGTCGGTGGCGGTATTGGCGGTATCGCGACGGCGGGCCTGATGGCGCGAGACGGCTATGACGTCACTCTGGTTGAGGCTCACTCACGACTTGGCGGTCGGGCAGGCCTCTGGGAAAAAGACGGTTTCCGTTTCGACACCGGGCCCTCCTGGTACCTGATGCCCGAGGTCTTTGACCACTGGTACCGATTGATGGGTACTTCAGCGGCGGAGCACTTGAAGCTGACCAAGCTCGACCCGGGTTACCGCGTATATTTCGAGCCATCCTCTAGCGAACCCGCGGAGTTTGTCGACATCCGGGCAACTCGCGAGGACAACTTGGCCTTGCTCGAAGAAATGGAGCCTGGTTCTCGGGCCAGCATGGAAAAGTATCTCGACTCGGCCGAAGAGACCTACGAAATCGCGAAGAAGCACTTTCTCTACACGTCGTTTCAGGATCTGCGTCCGCTGTTGGTCAAGGAAGTGCTTTCGCGCACGGGAACGCTGGTCCGACTGCTCACAACCCCCATCATGACGTTTGCGAAAAAGTACACGGCAAACCCCCGCATTCGGCAGATTCTTGGCTACCCGGCTGTCTTTTTGGGCTCAAGCCCCTACATCGCGCCCAGCATGTTCCACCTGATGTCGCACCTGGACCTGCAGGACGGTGTTCTCTACGCCGAGGGCGGCTTCACGCGGGTGATTGATTCGATGCGAGAAATCATTGAAGACCACGGCGTGACGATTATGACCGGGACCAAGGTAACGGCGATCGCCACGGAGCGTTCTGGTGGGAAAGCAAAAGCCACGGGCATTACCTACAAGGACGCCGACGGGCACACCCACACTCTTTCGGCAGACATGGTGGTGTCCACCACCGACCTTCACCACAGTGAAACCACCTTGCTGCCACCGGAACTTCAGACCTATCCGCAGAAATGGTGGGACAAGAAGGTCGCTGGTCCCAGTGCAGTGCTGCTCTATCTCGGAGTGAAGGGTGAAGTTCCAGAATTACTGCACCACAGTTTGTTTTTCACGCAAGACTGGGATTCCAATTTCTCACAGATTTTCGCCGATAAGCCCACTGTCCCCTCGCCCGCATCTCTTTATGTCTGCAAACCCAGCGCTACGGATTCGAGCGTTGCCCCGAAGGGGCACACGAACCTCTTTGTTCTTGTCCCCATGCCCGCCGATGTGGAACTTGGGCGCGGCGGGCTCAATGGGACCGGCGACGCGCAGGTCGAAGGGATTGCGGATCGAGCAATCGAGCAGATCATGCGCTGGAGTGGCGCAACCGATTTGGCGGATCGAATTGTGGTCCGCCGCAGCGTGGGGCCGGCAGACTTCGCGGGCGAATTGAACGCCTGGAAGGGGACAGCTCTGGGTCCGGCGCACACGCTGATGCAGAGCGCGCTGTTCCGTGCCGGCAACGTGAGCAAGAAAGTTGACAGTCTTTACTACGCGGGATCCTCGACGATTCCGGGAATCGGTCTGCCGATGTGTTTGATTAGTGCGGAAGTTCTGCTCAAGCGCGTGAGGGGTGACGTCTCCACGGGACCGCTACCCGAGCCTCTCGTGCCGGCGTCCTAAAAGGGCGATGTCCTTCGTTTATCTTGCTGCTTTAGTCGGGGCTCTTCTTGGCACCGGCCTACTGGACTTTCGCCACCGCTTAGCTCTTTTCGGCGGCGCACCGGGTCGCACGGCCCTCATCGTGGCGCTCTGTGTTGCGTTCTTCCTCGCATGGGATGTTGTCGGAATTGCCACGGGGGTTTTCTTTCGCGGAACGGGGCCGTGGATGACGGGAGTGTTGTTGGGCCCAGAGCTGCCTTTGGAGGAAGCGTTTTTCCTCACACTGCTCAGCTATTCCACGCTCATCGTCTATTTGTTGGCACAAAAAGTGTGGCTCTCGAGGGCGACACGATGATCTATTCCCTTATCAATCTGCCGTTTCTGCTCATCGCACTTTTGGTTTTCTGGTTTGCGAGTCGACGCGGGTCGAGCGTGCAGGCCGCACCCTGGTGGATTGCCGCGGCGGTCATGATGCTTCTGACTGCAATCTTTGACAACGCGATTATCGGTTTTGGGCTTGTCGACTACGACGAGCTATTGATTAGCGGGGTGAGAATCGGTGTGGCGCCGATCGAAGACTTTGCTTACACGCTGGCTGCTGTGCTGATGATCCCCGCACTATGGCACGCGTTCGAGAGACCCCAGGAGCGGGGGTAATGCGGAGCTTGCGCACCTTGGTTCTAAGCTCGCGCCCGCTGAGCTGGGTCAACACCGCCGTGCCGTTTGCGCTCGCGTATTACGTGGTGACGGAGTCGTTTGATCCAATTTTCGTCGTCGGGTCTATCTTCTTTTTGATCCCCTACAACTTCTTGATGTATGGCATCAACGATGTCTTCGATTACGAATCGGACCTTCGCAATCCGCGCAAGGGGGGTGTTGAGGGAGCGTTGCTACCTCCGGATCTGCACCGCGCGACGCTGGTTGCCAGTGTCGCGCTGAGCGTTCCTTTCGTTGCCGTCCTGGTCTGGTGGGGGACGGTGGCGTCGACCGGAATTCTGGCGCTCAGCCTCTTCTTTGTGGTCGCCTACTCTGCCAAGGGTCTGCGCTTCAAGGAGATCCCCTTTCTTGATTCCCTCACCTCGAGCGCTCATTTTGTGATGCCCGCGGTCTTCGGCCTGGCCGTGGCCGGTGCGTCGCCGAGCTGGAGCGCCTTCACGCTGCTTGTTGCTTTTTTCCTCTGGGGGATGGCATCTCACGCTTTTGGCGCGGTTCAAGATGTCCTCGCCGACCGGGAGGCAGGCCTTTCGTCGATAGCCACTGCGATTGGCGCAGCCGGGGCGGTCAGGTTTTCCCTCTTTGCCTACGCCGCAGCCGGACTGGTCATGCTGACAACCCCGCCGCCGCTGCCTCTCATCGCCCCCACTGTGGTGCTCTACATAGCGGCGGTGCTGCCCTGGTGGCGGGTCACCGACGAAAAAGCCGAGTCAGCTAACCGCGGTTGGAAATGGTTTCTGCTGCTCAACTTCATCACGGGTGCAGTGGTATTTCTTGTGCTGTTTGAGTGGTGGGCCCAGCAGGCTGCGTAGCAACTACGAGCGAGGCATCTTGACGAAAATCATCAAGATGAGCCCGAGCGCCAGCACCGTCATGATGCCGAGGATGCCCCAGTACTGGGCTCCCCCGATCGAGATAAACAGCGCCCACAGCGCGGGGGTTAGGAAGCTCACGGCGCGACCCGTTGTCGCATAGAGTCCAAACACTTGGCCCTCTTGACCGGCGGGAGTTACGCGGGCGAGGAACGACCGTGCTGCAGCTTGAGCGGGCCCCACAAAGAGCGAGAGCGTCATCCCAGCAATCCAGAACGCTGTCGCGCCGCTGTCGCGGAAAAAGAACAACGACATTCCGGCAACGAGTAGTCCGCTGAGTGAGAAAAGGATGATGGCCCGGGCGCCAAAGACATCGTCAAGGCGGCCGGACAGCATGGTGCTGAGACCCGCACCCAGGTTGGCGGCAATGCCAAAGATCAGCACTTCGCTGGCGCTGAAACCGTAGGTGACAGCTGCGAGCACGCCACCGAAGGTAAAGACACCGGCAAGGCCGTCACGAAAAATTGCACTGGCGGCCAGGAACCAGAACGTGGTGCGCGAGGTGCGAAACAGCCCGACGATGTCGCGCACAAGTACCCCGTAACTGGCAAAGAAGTTCACTTTGGCACCCTGCGGCTTGCCGGGAATCTCTGGAACGAAGAACAAGATGGGGAGGGAAAATATCAGCGTCCACACCCCGCAGAACAGGGCTATGGCACGAATGTCGATACCGTTTTCACTGCCCAGCCCAAGAACATCACCTTCGATGAACCCGAAATACGAGACCAGAAGAGCAACAATTCCACCGAGGTATCCAAAGCCCCAACCGAGCCCGCTGACGCGTCCCACGGTGGAGGGTTTTGCAACCTGCACGAGCATCGCGTTGTAGTTCACGTTCGCAATCTCTGCGAACACGTTCCCGGCAGCGACGAGAGTAATACCCAGCCAGAAGAACGATGGCGTTGCCTCGACAAAGAACATGCTGGCCTGGGCGAGGACAACGAGACCGGTGTTGACGCCCAACCACAGTTTCCGGCGACCCGCGCGATCAGAGCGCTGCCCCAAGACCGGGGCGAGTAGTGCCACGATGACGCCCGCTAGGGCGATGGCAAAGCCCAGATCACTGGAGAGCTCGGCGAGACCGCGTTGATAAGCGTCACTGTCTTCACCCAGCGCTCGAATGTCTTCCGGCAGGAAGAGCGAGCTGGTGATGTACACGGTGAAAACAAATGTTGTGATGACGCTCGCGAAAGGCTGAGTTGCCCAGTCCCACAGCGCCCACGACCACACCCGACGTTTCGGGATGACTGCGTCCTGGTTGAGGGTGAGCCCGACAATCGGAAGCGCGTCCGTGTCGGCAAGGGGGGCAGGGCGGGGAGTGTGTGAACCGTCATTGGCCATGCAATAACCGTAGCGGGAGGACCGCGCGCTACCTAAACACTGGCTTTCGTCGCGGTGAATTATCAAAATATGAGCGCAAGTGACTCATATTTTGGTGAAAATACTTGACAAGGGTCGACTCATGTTGCAAACTTGAGTCATCTCGGCTCATATATGGGCCACGACATGACGTAAGGAGCAGGCCAGATGGCACGCGCAGTAGGAATTGACTTAGGAACCACCAACTCGGTGGTGGCCGTACTCGAGGGTGGCGAACCCACGGTTATCGCAAACGCAGAAGGTTTGAGGACCACTCCCTCTGTTGTGGCGTACACAAAAGATGGCGAAATTCTCGTGGGAGAGACCGCGAAGCGCCAAGCCGTAACCAACGTGGATCGCACCATCTCCTCGGTGAAGCGCCACATGGGTACGGACTGGAAACAGGACGTAGACGACAAGGCTTACACCCCCCAGGAAATTTCGTCCCGGATCCTCGCCAAGCTCAAGCGTGACGCTGAGCAGTACTTGGGCGAGACCGTGACCGACGCGGTCATCACCGTTCCCGCGTACTTCAACGACGCCGAGCGTCAAGCGACGAAGGAAGCCGGCGAAATTTCTGGCCTCAACGTCTTGCGCATCATCAACGAGCCCACCGCCGCAGCCTTGGCTTACGGTTTGGACAAGGGCAAAGAGGATGAACTCATCTTGGTGTTCGACCTCGGTGGTGGAACGTTCGATGTCTCCTTGCTCGAGGTGGGCAAGGATGACGAGTTCTCGACCATTCAGGTTCGCGCCACCTCCGGTGACAACCGACTCGGTGGAGACGACTGGGATGAGCGCGTTGTGGACTACCTCGCTGGTCGCTTCAAGGAGACCACCGGTGTTGACGTGTCGAAAGACAAGATTGCGAAGCAGCGTCTGAAGGAAGCTGCCGAGCAGGCGAAAAAGGAGCTCTCGACCTCGACGAGCACACAGGTTCAGCTGCCCTACCTGTCGTTGACAGAAAGCGGTCCCGCCAACCTGGATGAGACGCTTTCGCGCGCCAAGTTCGAAGAGCTCACCCAGGATCTGCTGGAGCGCACCAAGAAGCCCTTCAACGACGTGATCAAGGAAGCAGGCGTCAAGCTTGCGGACATCGCTCACGTGGTCATGGTGGGTGGTTCCACCAGAATGCCCGCCGTCACCACTTTGGTGACCGAGCTGACCGGCGGTCGCGAGCCCAACAAGGGTGTCAACCCGGATGAGGTCGTCGCCGTAGGCGCAGCCCTCCAGGCCGGCGTTCTGATGGGTGACCGCAAGGACGTGTTGCTGATTGATGTCACCCCTCTGAGCCTCGGAATCGAGACGAAGGGCGGAATCATGACCAAGCTGATCGAGCGCAACACCGCAATCCCCACCAAGCGCAGCGAGACCTTCACCACAGCGGATGACAACCAGCCCTCCGTCTCGATCCAGGTCTTCCAGGGAGAGCGCGACTTCACCAAAGACAACAAACCTTTGGGGAACTTCGAGCTCACCGATATTGCACCCGCTCCTCGAGGGATCCCTCAGGTGGAAGTCACCTTCGATATTGACGCCAACGGAATCGTTCACGTGTCTGCCAAGGACAAGGGAACGAACAAGGAACAATCGATGACGATCACCGGTGGTTCCTCACTTCCCAAGGAAGACATCGAGCGCATGGTCCAAGAGGCAGAAGAGCACGCCGCTGAAGACAAAAAGCGTCGCGAAGCTGCCGAGGAGCGTAACGGAGCCGAACAGCTTGCCTACTCGGTGGAGAAGCTCCTCAAAGACAACGACGAGAAGCTGCCCGACGACGTCAAATCAGAAGTGCAGGCCGACTTGGATGCACTGAAGACCGCGCTTGCTGGCGAGGATGACGAGGCAGTGAAGACGGCCATGGAAACCCTGAGTCAGAGCCAAACCAAACTCGGTGAGGCGCTGTACAAGGAAGACGCTGAAGCACCCGCTGACGCCGGAGACGCCCCCGCGGAAGACGATGAAGACATTGTTGACGCTGAGGTTGTTGACGACGAAGCAGACGACAGTTCCGACAAGAAGTAGACACAATGCCAAAATCAGACAAGCCCGAGCGCGAAGAAGAGGAGCAAGAGCAACCCCTCTTCACCGACAAACGACGGGTTGATCCTGAAACAGGCGATGTCCGACCTGAGGCAGCGGAAGCTGCCTCAGGGGACGACATCACCGAGGAAGATATCGAGCTGCTTGCCGAAGCGGAGCGTGACCTGGTGGCGGAATACCGTGACCGTGCCGCACGAGCCGAGGCTGAGCTCCAAAACTTCCGCATGCGTGTGGAGCGGGATCGCCAGGCAAATCGTGAAGCTGTGATTGCCGAAGTGATCCGTGCTCTCCTGCCCGTAATGGATGACCTTGATCGCGCGGATGCCCACGGGGACCTCGCGGGCGGGCCTCTGGAACTCGTGGCACAAAAACTGCGGTCCAGTTTCGAGCGTTACGGTCTCGTGGCCGTAGGCGAGGTGGGGGAAGCTTTTGATCCTGCCAAGCACGAGGCGATGGTCCGGCTGCCTGAAGCGGGAGCCGAAGGTGAGACGGTTGCCGATGTCATCGAGGGTGGTTACATCTTGGGTGACAAGCTCGTGCGTCCCGCCAAAGTGGCCGTCAAAGTACCGGCTGACGAGTAAACCTAAAGGAGGTGTGCGATGGCTAGCCAGGATTGGTTAGAAAAGGATTTTTACAAGATTCTTGGTGTGTCCAAGACTGCTTCTGACGCAGAAATCAAGAAGTCCTATCGCTCGCTGTCCAGGAAGTATCACCCGGACGTGAACCGGGATAATCCGAGCGCTGAAGCCCGCTTCAAAGAGGTGTCGGAGGCGTATTCGGTGCTCTCGGATAAGAACGAACGCGCAGAATACGATCAAATTCGCACGATGCAATCGGGTGGACCGAGGTTTAGCGCCGGAGGTTCTCAGGGTGGTTTTGAGGACGTCTTTGGCGGAATGTTTGGCGGCGGAATGCCGCGCAGCGCTCCCACGGGAGACTACGGCGACCTGTTCTCTGGTCTCTTCGGTGGCGGGGGTGGTGGCTTCAACGGCTATCGCGAACCCACCAAAGGTCGCGACGTTGTCTCGCGCGTGACCATCGACCTGAAAACGGCTCTTGCCGGAACAGACGTCACCCTCGAAGGACCCGGCGGTAAGAAAATCACCGCTCGCGTCCCCGCGGGAGTTAAAGACGGACAAAAAGTGCGACTGCGGGGCAAAGGCCACCCGAGCCCTGATGGTGGAAAAGCCGGTGATGTGATCATTACCGTGGGAGTGCCCAAGCACCAGATTTATTCGCGAGATGGTGATCACCTGCGTATCGAGGTTCCCATCACTTTCGGCGAGGCCACCCTGGGCGCAACGGTGGAAGTCCCCACGATTGATGGCGAGATCGTCAAAGTGAAAATCCCCGCGGGCACTCCGAGCGGGAAAGTCCTACGTGTCAAAGGCAAGGGTGTGCGGGCTGGAGCAGCACTGGGCGACTTGCTTGTTGAATTGCAGGTCGCGGTCCCATCACACCTATCGGGAGCGGCAAAAGGCCACCTTGAAAAGCTGATGGCGGCACTGCCGAATGAGAACCCCCGTGAGGATTTGGTTAAGCGAGCGAAAGGGTAGGTGAGTCATGGATGAGCTAACCCCGCTCTTTTCCATCACAGCTGCGGCTGAGCTTGCCGGCATGCACCCGCAAACCTTGCGCCAGTACGACCGACTCGGGCTGGTTTCTCCCACGCGCACGGCCGGGCGCACCAGACGCTACTCCATGAAGGACGTGGTGAAGCTTCGGGAAGTTCAGCGCCTGAGCTCGGAGGGGCTCAACCTCGAGGGCATTAAGAGAATTGTGGAGTTGGAGGAGCAGGTCGACACCCTCACCAAACGAGTGCGAGATCTTGAATCCACGCTGGCTGACGAAATTCTCGTTCGCACCGGACGCCGCGTGTTTGCCGCCGGCGCCGAAGGCGACGTTATTCCGCTGCGCGCCGGAGAGCGAGCGAAAAAATCCAATCAAGTGGTGCTGTGGAACCCCCTTCGAGGCATACTTCCACCTTCCCGCCAACATGACGCGTAAAGGACTCAACAATGCCTAACGGTAACCCGCAGCAAGAAGAGCAAAAAAGCGCTCTGGAGCAATATGGAATGAACCTGACCGACATCGCTCGGGAAGGAAAACTCGATCCGGTGATCGGTCGCGATTCGGAGATCCGACGGGTCTCTCAGGTGCTCACCCGCCGCACCAAAAATAACCCCGTGCTGATCGGTGAACCCGGTGTGGGGAAGACCGCTGTGGTTGAGGGACTTGCCCAGCGAATTGTTGCCGGAGACGTTGCGGACTCTCTCAAGGGAAAGCAATTGATTTCCCTGGACATGGCGGCCTTGGTTGCTGGCGCGAAGTATCGGGGTGAGTTTGAAGAGCGCCTCAAAGCAGTCTTGAAAGAGATCAATGATGCCGAGGGCGAGATCATCACATTTGTTGATGAACTCCACACGTTGATGGGTGCTGGTGGCGGAGAAGGATCTGTCGCAGCCGCCAATATGTTGAAACCGATGCTGGCCCGCGGCGAACTGCGCTTGATTGGCGCCACCACGCTCAATGAATACCGCGAGTACATCGAGAAGGACGCTGCCCTGGAGCGCCGTTTCCAGCAGGTCTTCGTCGGTGAACCCAGTGTTGAAGACACGGTGGCGATCCTGCGCGGTTTGAAAGAGCGCTACGAAGCCCATCACAAAGTCGTCGTCGCCGATAGCGCTCTCGTGGCCGCCGCAACACTCTCCAACCGCTACATCACCTCCCGTCAGCTGCCCGATAAAGCCATCGACCTGATTGACGAGGCAGCCAGTCGACTGAAGATGGAAATTGAGTCATCTCCCGTCGAGATTGATGAGCTTCGCCGAAGTGTGGACCGCCTCAAAATTGAGGAGTTGGCGCTGAAAAAGGAAAAAGACGACGCGTCAAAAGAGCGCCTCAGCAAGTTGCGTGAAGACCTTGGCGCAAAAGAAGCACAATTGGGTGCACTGCAGGAGCGATGGGCAAAAGAAAAAGCATCGCTCCAAGACGTCGGAGAACTGAAGACCAAACTCAACGAAGCCCGAATTGACCTAGATCGCGCGATGCGAGAGGGCCAGTATCAGGAGGCCTCAAAGCTGAACTACGAAGTGATTCCGGGAATTGAAGAAGCCATTACAGCTGCGGAGTCACAAGAGAAAAGCGACGACCGGATGGTCAATGACCAGGTCACGGATGAGGATATCGCCGCGGTGGTGGCTGCTTGGACAGGAATCCCTGTTGACAAGCTCACCCAGGGAGAGACCGAACGTCTGCTTCACCTCGAGGCAGAGTTGGCCAAACGACTGATCGGACAGAAGGATGCTGTTAAGGCAGTCAGCGATGCTGTTCGACGCACTCGCGCTGGTCTGAGTGACCCGAGCAGGCCGACCGGCTCGTTCCTGTTCCTCGGACCCACGGGTGTGGGAAAAACGGAGCTTGCAAAAGCGTTGGCCGACTACCTGTTTGATGACGAAAAAGCACTCGTACGTATCGATATGAGCGAATACGGCGAGAAGTTCTCCGTGTCACGACTGATCGGGGCTCCCCCCGGTTACGTCGGCTATGAACAGGGCGGCCAGCTCACCGAGGCTGTTCGTCGTCGCCCCTACTCCGTGATTTTGTTGGACGAGGTGGAAAAAGCACACCCAGAGGTTTTTGACCTTCTGCTCCAGGTCTTAGACGATGGTCGGCTGACCGATGGCCAGGGGAGGACCGTCGATTTCCGGAACACCATTTTGGTCTTGACCTCCAATTTGGGCTCGGGATACCTCACCGATGAATCCATGGAATGGTCCGCCAAAGTGGAAGCGGTGAATGCTGAGGTACGCCAGGCCTTCAAGCCGGAATTTGTGAACCGTCTGGACGACATTGTCGTGTTCTCCACGCTCAGTAGCGAAGACCTCGGCCAAATCGTCGAAATTACTGTGGATCGTTTGCAGAAGCGTTTGGGGGAACGCCGACTGGAACTAGCGGTCACTCCAGCAGCCCGGTTGTGGCTTGCGGAGAATGGCTACGACCCCATCTACGGGGCGCGGCCGTTGAGACGTTTGATGCAACAGCAAATTGATGACCGGCTTGCCCAAGCCATTTTGGCGGGGGAAATCCAAGACGGTGACACAGTACGCGTGGACCTGCTCGAGGATAAGTCGGGCCTGTCTGTCGCTCCGTTCAGTCTGGACTGAAAGACTCGGGTACCAACTGGAAAGGCTTGACCGCAGATGACTCCCACCCCTGATCACTCGTTTGACATTCACCCTCCGCTTGCGGACCGATGGAGTCCACGGGCCTACTCACACACCCATGTCCTCACGAAGGACGACTTGGGGCCGTGTTTTGAGGCAGCGCGGTGGTCCGCCTCGTCGGGAAACAGTCAGCCGTGGAGTTTCGCACTCGGGCTGCGAGGCGATGACACCTTCGCCGCCATTCTCGGGTCGCTCGCTGAGGGAAACGCCGTCTGGGCACAGCACGCAAGCGCACTGGTGGCCAACATTGCGCAGCTCACAACTGCGGAGGGAAAAAGTCAGTCGCACGCCGTCTACGACCTCGGCCAGTCTGTCGCGCACTTCAGTGTCCAGGCCACAGTCGAGGGCCTCGTGGTTCACCAGATGGGCGGCTTTGATGCCGACCAGCTCGGTGCCGCACTTCAGCTGGATCCGTCCCACGCCGTGATTTCGGTCATGACGGTCGGAGTAATCGGCGACCCTGCGGAACTTCCGGAGAAGTTGCGGGAGCGCGAAGCACTACCGCGAATGCGCAAGCCGCTCTCCGATGTTGTCACCCACGGCGTTCGTTACTGAAGCTCCGCTTCAATAAGGTCGACAAAACCCTCGATGTCCTCGGCGGTCGTGTCGAAGGAACACATCCACCGCACTTCGCCTCGCGACTGATCCCAGTCGTAAAAACGAACTTTTTGTCGCAGCCGTTCGGCCACCGCGAGGTCGATGAGGGCAAAAACCCCGTTTGATTCAGTGGGGTAGCTGAACTCAAGTCCCGTGATGCGGCCTTGGTCGATGCGCTCTTCAAGCTGAGAGCGCAGCAATTGCGCCATTCGATTCGACTGTGCTGCCGTGGTGATACCCAGTGAATTTTCGAGCAGCGCGAGGATTTGGGCGCTCACAAAACGCATTTTGCTCGGCAATTGCATGCTCATTTTGCGCAGGTAAGGGATTCCTTCAACCGCGTCGGGGTTGAGAACGACAATGGCTTCCGCGCCGAGGGCGCCGTTTTTTGTGGCCCCCAAGCTCAGAACGTCTACGCCCGCCTTTGTGGTGAAGTCTGCAAACGGTATTCCGAGGCTGGCCGCGGCATTGAAAAGGCGCGCGCCGTCCATGTGAAGGAGCATGCCCTTGCTGTGCGCAAAGTCGGCAAGCGCTGACACTTCCTCCGGCCGATACACCGTCCCGACTTCGGTGCTTTGGGTAATCGAGACGACCAGCGGTTGTGCTCGGTGTTCGTCACCGAACCCATACGCCTGGGTGGCAACAATCTCGGGGGTGAGTTTTCCGGCCACCGGTGCAACCGGGTAAAGCTTGAGTCCGCTCACCCGCTCCGGCGCGCCACCCTCATCGGTGTGGATGTGGCCTGATGTCGAGCAGATGACCGCTCCCCACCGCGGCATCATCGACGTGAGAGCAACAACATTGGCTCCTGTGCCGTTGAAGAGAGGGAAAACTTGCGCCTGGGGGCCGAAAATTTCTGCGATTTTCACCCCGAGAGCTGCCGTGTAATCGTCACCGCCGTAGGCGACCTGATGACCGTGGTTCGCTCCCTCAACCGCCGCCATCACTTCTGGGAGAACTCCCGAGTAATTGTCGCTCGCGAAGCCACGCCAGCTCACATCATGAAGGGTCACGGACACATCCTCCCACTGCTGGTGGGAGGTGTGGTGATAGGACAGACTGGTCTGCTGTGAGCAACGTAATTATGGGCTTTGGCATTGTTGCTCTCGTGGT
>CAKZKU010000012.1 GCA_937124545.1 uncultured Microbacteriaceae bacterium
ATGCCGTTACCCGGGCGATTGATCCGGAGCGTTTCTTTGCCGACGCCGACAATGCTGATCTTTACGCCGGTGTCGGACTGCTCGGTCGTGCTCTTGCCGACCGCGTCCCCGAAAAGGTCAAGCTCACCGCAGTCGAGTCAGACGAACGGGCGCTGAGCTATATCGAAGACAACCTCTCGGGAACAGCTGATGTGGATCCGATTGCGCAGAGAGTGGACCGTTGGATTAGCGCGCAAGCGCGTCAGCGCGCCGGGGAGCCTAATCCCTGGTCAAAGGCCACGATTGTCCTTGACCCCCCGCGTAGCGGGGCTAAATCGGAGGTCACCAACGCTTTGGTGTCTCTCGGTGCCGGGCAAATCGTTTACGTCGCGTGTGATCCGGTCGCGCTCGCCCGCGATGCCGGAGCTCTACGACAGGCTGGCTACGAGATGGTGTTTCTTGAGGCATGGGATCTCTTCCCTCATACTCACCACATGGAGACCATCGCGACGTTTGTGCGAGGTGAGGGGTGATGGTGGCTCTCTACCTCGCGTCGACATCACCCGCTCGTGCGCAAATCATTGCGGATATTGGTCTCTCCGCTCAGGTACTGAGCCCCCAGGTGGACGAAGAAGCTGTTGTTGCCGAGATGACATCACCCACAGCAGCGTCTATCGCGCAACACCTGGCGGAGCGTAAAGCCGAGAGTGCCCTTACCCCCGACGTTGATGGTCTTGTCATTGGCGGCGACTCGGTCTTTGAGTTCGACGGCGAATTCCTCGGAAAACCCCACACCGCGGATGTTGCGACGAAGCGCTGGCAGACGATGCGTGGACGCAGCGGGATCCTGCATTCCGGTCTGTGCGTGATTGATCACACCGGGGGTACACATCGGGGTTCCCTCTCGGAGGTGTCCTCGGCGGAAGTATTTTTTCGCGCCGACGTAACCGATCACGAGATCGCGGCCTATGTCGCCACCGGCGAACCACTCAGTGTGGCCGGCGCCTTCACTCTCGACGCCCGCGGTGCCGCATTCATTGAGAAAATTGTGGGAGATTCCTGGGCAGTGGTGGGGATGTCCGCCACCTCGCTGCGGTCTCTGATCACCGGACTGGGTCACGACTACACCGAGCTCTGGGCCCCCCGGTAACGGCTTCCACCCGCGGGCAAGATAGCGGGGGTTCATGCCCCATACTTGCCGAGTGGAACTTGATGTCTGGCTCCTCTACGTAGCCGCCGCGACAGGCCTTTCCCTTGTTCCCGGGCCCAATGGCTTACTCGCTCTCACCCACGGTGTTATCCACGGCCCCGCGCGCACTATGGCCACCATTGCGGGCGGAAGCCTTGGTTTTGGCGTAACCATTGCGGCTTCACTTTTTGGCATTGGGGCCCTCGTGGTGGCCTCGCCGGATCTGCTCACCACCCTCAAATGGGTCGGTGGGGCCTATCTCGTGTGGCTCGGTATCGGGGTGTGGCGCTCTCCGGCAATGAGTGCGGCACAGGGTCCGGAGGCACGGGTCGTCACCACGTTTTCGCTTGCGCGAGCGGGTTTCCTCGCTGCGGTCACTAACCCGAAGGGTTTGCTGTTTTTCGTTGCCTTCTTGCCACAATTTGTGGTTCCCGAGAACTCTTTGCTGACCCAGTTTCTCGTGTTGGCATCGACGTTTATCGTGATCGAGATTCTTGTGGAAACCGCGATTGCTCTCGCAGCATCGCGGGTCCAGCCTCTCCTCGCGCGTTTTGGCAAACGCGTCAATCGGGTGCTGGGCCTGCTCTTTATGGCTATTGGGATCTTTCTGCCCCTGCGATAATCACCAGCATGCGTGGAAGGACGCGGCATGGACGACATTGATTGCGCAATCGCATCATTCCCGGATGTGCAGGCTGGCGCTTTGCGCGATGTTCGCACGAGGTTGAATACTCTGCTTCCTCACGCCACCGAAGACCTCAGCTGGGGCATGCCCTCCCTGCGCTGCCACGGAATCTTGGTCGTGTCCTACTCGGGCTTTGCCCAGCACAACAGCCTCTTTCCCGGGCCCGACGTTCAACACCGGTTGGGCGAAATGCTCGAGGGATACACCACCACAAAAGGAACAATCCATTTCGATCGTGAAAAGGCGCCTCCAGTGACTTTCCTTCGGGCGCTCGTCAAAGCCAAGATTGCGTCCATCAACGACAGCTTCCCGAAAAAGTCCGGGGAGTTCCTTGCTCTGTATGACAACGGTGCCGTCAAATCCTCAGGGCGCTACACCGCAGGCGAGATGACGGGAGCGTGGAAGTTTTTTCGCCGCGATGGCAGCCTTCTCCGGGAGGGCTCCTTAGCGAAAGGCCAGCAAAAAGGAACCTGGACAACTTTTACTGCCGATGGCGCTGCCCACAAAACCACTACCTTCGCGTAGCCTGACCCGGTGACGACACAGCTTCTTCAAGCACAAGCGCACCTCACAAAATCGTGTGAGGTGATGGCAGGCCTCATTCCCCGCTTTATTCCACCCCCTATTGACCCCAAACCTCCCGCGCTCTACTTTGACGTTCTGGTGGCTTCGATCATTGGCCAGCAACTCTCTGTCAAAGCAGCGGACACCATTGAAGCCCGTTTTCGCGGGCTCGTGAGCGCGCTCACGCCCGAAAGCGTTCGAGCTCTTGACCCCACGCTCATGCGCGAGCA
>CAKZKU010000013.1 GCA_937124545.1 uncultured Microbacteriaceae bacterium
GCCCCACCCACCGTTGCTCTCGTCCCCACCGTGGGATCAAAACCACGACCCGGAGACACAACAGGTCCCCGCAAAACGGTCGGGCGCGGTGTCGGTTGCGGTGGAGTCAGAATACGAGGCAAAGCTGGAGTCGGAGTCACCACAGGAGCCGGAGAAGACCCACCACCAGAACCGCCACCACCGGACGGCGCAGGAACTGCCGGTGTTGCCGACACCGTTGATGAGACCGTCCCCGTCCCAATAGTGTTCTTCGCTGAAACCCGGAAAGAGTACGACGTGCCATTGGTGAGACCCGTCACTGTGAAAGACGTAGACGTGGAAACCCCATCAGTCAGGGTGTTCCAAGTGGAACCGTCGGAGTCCAGCTGCTCAATGACGTAATCCGTAATCGCAGAACCACCCGTGCCCGGTGCAGACCAGGACAAAGACACCTGAGCGTCACCCCCTGTCGCCGCCGCACCCGTCACCTGCAAAGGAGCAGTAGGGGCACCCACATCAAACGTGTTGGATGCCTGTTTCAAAACTGTTCCACCATCGCCACCATATTCAACGACGAACCGAATCCGTGAACCACAAGAGTTTTGACAGTCATTCCAGGAAGAGCCGACACCACTGTTCCCGAAACCAAACTCCACAAAGTCTTCCGCCCCACCGGAATTATTTGGTTCGCCATCAGAAAAGTAGTTGAACTGTGAGACGCCATCAATCGTATTTGTTGTCCGAATAGTCGAGGTTCCCGCAATGAAGAATGTTTGACCAGCTTCCGGTCCGTCAACCCATTGAAAAGTGCCCTCGGTGTCTAAATCGGCCCCACCAATCCAACCAAGATCGTTCAACTTCGTTCGGAGGAAGTTGTGCTCCTCAAGAGACGTAATGTTTGCGAGGTATCCATTCAACCCATTGAACGTCCGCCTAGAACCCGTATTTGTGCACTCATCATCGGTCTGCGTGAGTCCGGCTGAATTGTCATGAGCGGACGAGTCACCGTATTTTGCCCTGCACCTGGCGTCTTCCCACGCCACAGCGGAACCCACATTTACAACTTCGTAGTAATGCCCCGTGTCAGTGGAATACGCAGCCCCCGACAGAGACGCAGAAATCTGAATCGTCTCATCACCACCGCCTGAAGGGCTCTTATATTGCAGCGTCTCCAAAGCCGCATTCACCTCAGAAGGAGTGCCCACAAAAGCAATCTCATAGAGACCCGACTGAGTTGCATCCGCCTGGTAACCCGTCAGTGATTGAGTCAACCCTGTCGTCGACCCGAGCTTGATCTCACCGGAAAGAGCCGACCCGTCAGACTCATTGACGACCACGAGCACTTCGTCCGCGGATGCAAAACCTGTCACATCGCACGAGGAGGTACACACACTCGTGAAAGAAGAGGGAGAAGTACCAACTTTGGAGCTGGGGCCGCTCACAGAAAATGTCCCTTGCGAAATATCAAACGTTACGGTCGACGCATCACTCTTTGCGTTGTAGTTTGAAGTGGCTGTCAAGGTGGGGCGAACCTCACATCCATTGGCGCCGGAGCCCGTCGACGAAAAAGTGAGAGTCGAACCGGATACCGAGCACCCTGTTGTGCCGGCGTCAACAACGGTATAGCCAAGGGTTCCATCGCCGGCCGACCGCGTCGCGCTTAAGGAAAGTCCGCTGTCGGCGAGAGTAAGGGCTGTGGTGGGTGACCACGCAATACTTTGTGCACCTTTTGCTACTGAGAGAGTGAAACTGGAACTAGTAGCAGAACCACCTTCCGAGTGTGTCGCTGTGACCGTGAGAGATTGGTCTCCCGCTGCCGTCGGTGTCCCCGTAATGGCTCCCGTTGACGAATTTAGAGAAAGACCAGCGGGCAAAGTTCCTGAGGCAACAGTGAAAGTTAAGTCATCAGAGGAAAACCCTGACGTCGACAGAGTCGAAGAGAACGCCTCACCGACTGTTCCACTAGTTGTACTTGGGCTACCAACACTCGCACCGTCATAAACAGCGTAGAAGATGGTGTCGGAGATGGGAGTGTAGGTGCCGCCCAGGGAAACCCTGGCTCCCGCGCCGCCACTCAGTGCACTCCAGCCCGAAATGTTGATGCCGTTCTTGGCCTGACCACTCGCAACAGGAAATGTCAATTCACCACTCCCTGAGACCGGAGAAGGAACATCCCCGGACCCGTCATCCAGGTCAAACGAGACGGAATAGCTCGCAGCTGCAACTGCCGTAACCGTAGGAGACCCCGTCCAGACAGTGCGCGAATCGAAATCGAAAGGAATCGAGCGACCGGTGGTCGAGATAGTCGCCGTGAGGCCAACAGCAGATGTCGTTGGGAAAGTAACAGACACCCAACCCTTCTCGTCGGTCATACCAACATCAGAACTAGACGTGAATCTTCGTACACCTGGCGTGGAATCATCGACCTGGATATATGACCCGGAACTGAGAGAGTAGCTGGCCAAACCCGAGAACCGAGCCGATTCACCGCCGGCCAGATCAATATCTTTGGTCACAACCTGCATATTCTGAAGCTTCACCGAGTCGTCGTTGTCATTGACAAAGACGACTCCTACGGACAGCGTCCCCTGGAGATTTGAAACATCGATGGGCTTAATTCCCTCCGCATCGGCCCTATCTTGATCCAAAACGTAACCCGATGTGTTGCCAGGTAGAGCATCGATAGTCACAAGCGCGTCAACGACAGTTCCATCATCACCCCTGAAAACTTCTTCGTACCGCACGACGACTCCAAGAGAGAGACCGACACCAATGTCCACACTTGTGCTTGATGACGTTTGGGTAAGCCCGGCCGGTGATGATGATTTCGAAAAATCGAGCTGCTCTCCAGAAACATTACAAATCAATTCGCCCGTGGAGTTGGAACAGCTCCCCGCTGCCGGAGATGTCGCATAAGCGACAGGGAAATCCCAGGGAACCGTAATCATCGCGGTGGCCAGTGACGCGATCAAGGCCGCCCCAACAAGCCCTTTCGCGGGTTTGCGAATCACTTCTCCACCCTACGATAATTTGGGCTACTCAGTTTCGGATGACGGTCGCCCGCACGCCCGGAGGGATTCGAACCCCCAACCTTCTGATCCGTAGTCAAATGCGCCAACGCCGACTGATGCCGTTCGCCTCGGAGAGAACCGGCGAGGATGAGAAGTTGACTGGGTGCGCAGGGTTCGCCCACAACTCTGATAATCGCTGCGCGGGTCACCTCCCGGCACGCTTCCTCTTCAGTAAGAAACACTGTAAAATCGAAACCAAATACTGGGCCTGCTCCCCTGAGGACGTGATGAAAAAGTTTTTCGACAGGCGCCCTTACGCATTCCGATACACCCCATACCGGCGGAAAATCCAAATCGGATTAACCGTCGCTCTAATTGCAGCGGGTGCGGCAGGGTCAGTTTACGCTGCACAAATCAGCGTCCCAGTAATTGAACTCACAGCGTCGGTTGCTGCTCAGCCAAACTGTTTCGAAGATTCTGTAGTAGACGTTCAATCACAATTCGCATCTGGCGCAGTATCTGACAGTGATCTTTACGTGTCTCAAATCTCAATTACGGGCGTTTCCACAAGTTGCGACGGCAACTATGCCAGGTTGCAATTATTGGATTCGGGCGCCACGGTTCTACAAGAAATTGTGTGGTTGATTGAGTCGGCAGTCGGAGTCACATCGATCACTCTTGTCTCGGACGGCTCAACGACATCGTCAAGCAATACCACCACGGGTACTACCAGAACCAATTACCCAACTTCGCAGACCGACCCAAACGGCCTCGCTATGGACGAAACGGCTCCAACTTCCATCAGCGAGTTCAGGCTGACCGCGTCGGTTGACGCACTCTCGGAGACAACATGAAATTTGCTCCGAAGAATCGTACGAGAACGGCAGGCGCAGTACTTACTGGCATTGTGGTGTGCGCCAGTCTTTCCGTTGCCGATCAAGGCGATATTGCCTATGCGGCAGACGACGACCAGGTCGATCAAATCTGGACTGATTTTGATGGTTTTTGGACGAGCGGAAACGGCTCCGGGTCCTACGCGGGCGAAAGTAGCGTAAAACCCAACGACCACCACGATCTGTTGGCTTTTGCATGGAATGGCACGACCTACTCAACCGGAGTCAACGATGCCCTGTTAACATCAAATTCAGTGTCGTTTACAGCGGCGAACTGGGAAGCGTTGCCAATCGAGTCAGTCCCATACACGGTTAATTCAGGTTCATCAACATGCTCGACCTCGTCTGGTCAAGATTACTTTGGGCCGGCTCTCGGATCCGACGCAACTATCACCGATCCCATGGGCGCCTGTTACAGCGGAGAGGAGCTCGCCAGTTACTTGACCGCAGGCACCAATGGCTTAGACCTTGGATCGGCAGTGGTCAATCTAAAACCGAACAACTCTCTTATTACCTTTCCCGTTCTTTCGGTTGATCCATCCGCTATCAATGATGGGGTCCCCGATGTACTTGTCAATTCAGTTGCGTTGCCATCAGCAACGGCGGATACTTTTTCATTTAGAGAAGCTGACGGGAGCACCCTTGTCGGAAGCACTCTCTCTCAAACTCTGGCCGATGCGGACCCAGTCGGGCAGTGGACTATCGATCTTTACAACAAGGACGGCTCCGTCATCGCCACCCACGAGGGAGTCGATAAGTACTACCGGCTTTTGGCTTTTGACTTTTCTGATTTTGGCATCACGACATCAAATTACTCATCGATTCGCCAATTCAATTGGTCGATTGCCGACGGCACGGATACCGCTTTTGTCGCTGTTAATAGCGGTTCAGTCACCGTATCTGCAACAACCGAAGATTGCTTAGATAGCGGGAATACCATTCAAGGGACCAAAACTACTCAGATCGCCGCAGACAACGGTGATGTCATTATCACCTTCACCGTCGATGAAGGTCAGACAGGTGCCTGCACGTGGACCGTTCCGACAGGCGTATTTGCCACCCACTACCTCGCTGTAGGCGGTGGTGGTGGTGGTGGCTCTGGTGGTGGTGGTGCGGGAGAGGTCGTCACGAGCTGGTCCTATACAGTTCCAGGCTCATCGCAGGTCTCTGCAATCGCCCCGTTGTCAGTATCTCCGGGCGCTGAACTCGCCATCCAAGTGGGTAGCGGTGGGAACGGCGGTGGTGGAGGGTCGCCTCGATGCGACCCTGATGCTGCCAACACCTGCACCGGTTGGGATATCGCCTCGGCCAATGGAACAAACTCCTCTTTCGGTAGTGTTTCCGCCGCGGGTGGTGGCGCCGGCGGCCAGTCAGTCGTCACGTTTAATTCGGATGGCTCTGTGGCGACTCGCGTTGGTGCAGCCGGAGCGGCGGGCGGAAGTAGCGGTGGCGCGGGGTTTGATTTCGATGGAATCGAATCCGCGTCGGCAAGTCCCACAAACATTCCCGGTGCTGTATCGCTCGTCAACTCAGGTGGCGCATTTGTCGGTAGCGGTGGTTTCCGTGCTGGCGGCGGGGGCGGTGGGGCCGGCAGCGTCGGTTCCAACCCAAACGTGCTATATCTGGGCGGCGATGGAGGTCGGGGAATATTTTCGACTATTGGCGGGATGTCAGTTGAGTATGGCTGCGGTGGAGGCGGTGGGGTAAACAGCAATTCCGAGGCAAATGTGACAGATGGCGGAGGGGCCGGCGGCTGTGGCTCGGCGGGTAACGGAGCATCTTGGGGTCAGTTACTCAACACCGATTCGGTATCGTCTGGCCTTGCCACACCCGCGCTCGATGACTTTGGAGGTGGTGGCGGCGGTGCTGACCCTGAGGGGGCCAGAACGAGCACTAGTGTTCAGGGAACCGGCGGGTCTGACGGTGGAAATGGCGTCGTCATCATTCGATATTCCCCCGCTAACCTTGCCTGCCCGTACTCCGCCTCTGCAAGCCCGTCGCTTCCGGTTGCCTGCCCCGCTTCGGTGACCATTGTTGCTGGCGGGTCGGCTGCAAGCACAAGCGTTGGAGCGACGCCAATTTCTTACGCTGATGGCACAACGAGCATTACTTCCGTTGTTTCTCCAGACAGTGACATTTCCGTGTCGAACACCTCCTCGAGTGTGACCATTACGGTCTCCAACGCAAATACTGACCTAGTTGGCGGGACTTACCCGATCGTGTACACACTGACCCGAAGCGGTGTCACCTCGACTAGCTATATCCTTCTCACAATTAGTGATCCAAACCAGCTCACTCCAGTGAATCTCGTCGCAGAACCCCGCACTACTGAAGTGACTCTCCCGCGATTTGTCCTTGGGGGAAGCGGTGTTGGAGCGTCCGATGAGGTAATGATTTGCCTCACTCCCAATTCCGCAAACCCTGACACATCGGTTTCACTATCGAACCAGGCAGGCGTTTCTGTTGAATCTCGGGGCACGAATTCGCGGGGAATCTCGATTAGGGGCCCCAAATCCACTCTCGAGTCGCGAACTGGTGAAGTGAGGGTTAGCCACTCCACAGCAGACTCTCGCTTGTTTACCGAGGCAAGCAGCGTTGTCTTCGATGTGAACGTGTCGGTCACCCAGAACGGCGGCAACAATCAATGCAGTGTCGGGACACCGTCAACGGTAACAATCACCGAAGCTTCCCTCGTTTCCGACCAAAGATTTCAGATCGCTTTCTAATTCAGGCACACGACTAGAAAGCTCCGGCCACGTACCCGATAAAGGGAATAACGAAGACGACCCGTCCGATCACGTCCGGTACGCCAATCGCCCGCTGACCTGACCCGCCGGAGACCAACAGTTGCGCCTCCGCCATTTGAATCACGCTCACGACAACCTTTTCCCCGTCAACGACAGCAACCAGAGTCGAGCCAATTTCAATGTCAGCACCCGGATTCACCGCAAACACAGCGGTATTGGCGTCACCTAAACCCGTACTAATCCCTGACGACGGGTGCTCGAAGTAGAGGAGATTCCCGAATCTAAGGCCGAGAACAATTCCCGCTAGTACAACAAGTGAACCGGCGGCAATCGCTGCTCTCCTCGTTGATTTCGCAAGACTTCGTGATTTTCGTGCTTTTCGGTTTTGTCGAGACCGTCTGAACGATTGTTCCGCCATATGTGGAGTGGGCCTACTTCGCATTGTTTCGTCGAAAGCAGGGTCTTTATTCAAGTCATCAACTCGGACGGTTTGTGACTGCATGTCCGGCGGACTGGAATTAGCCTGGTCTTCGTCATGGTCTTCGTCGTCTGCCGATGGTGAGTTTGCTCCGAAGAGCATCCTTACAGCTTCGTCACCCGGGAGGCCTTTGCCAGCCCACGACGCTACCTCGACTATCGTGCCCGGTTCGAGGTCTCGGATAGTCAACTTTTGGCCCTGCGGGAAATTTACAACGATATCCCGAGGCTTATTGGACTCCTCGACCTTGGCAGTCGCATATTCCTTCAGAAAAATGTGACCCCACGTGCCCTCGTCTGCCGGCTTCGAATTCTGTTCGTACTCGGCACCTTGGGCGACAGGATCAACCGATTCTGAACTCACAATTGCTGACCCTATTACCCAGAAATTTCGAACAAGAAGCGTGACAGCGGCTCGCTCTCCACGTCCGTCGGTGCGAACTCAGTGTAGGGAATCGCGAAGGTCGCGTTGGACGGAATTGTAAAGCCACTAGCTACAGCTTCTTGAACGTAGCTACCGGGAGATCCGGAGAAAAGGTAGACATCAATCGTGGCACCAAAACACGGCGCAGCAACATCGCTCAAGGTCACTTCATCCAAATAGAACTTAGCATCGGACACGCTGAGCCGTGATGACATTCGAACTTCAATACTGTCGTCACAGGCACCAAGCGTGATCGCTCCGACACCTTGATTGATGCCACCGGCTCCATCAGCCCCGTCAGCCCCGTCAGCCCCGTCAGCTCCATCAGCTCCATCAGCTCCATCAGCTCCGTCGGCCCCGTCAGCTCCGTCGGCCCCGTCAGCTCCATCAGCGCCGTTAAGGCCTGCAGGCCCCGGGATTCCCTGCGCACCAGGCGACCCCGGGGATCCTTGCGGGCCGGCGGGGACTTCTAGCCCACGTGCAGCAGGCAATGAAATTCCGAATGAATTTCCCAACGCAGAACTCACAGCAAAGTTGACACTGGGAGAAAACTGCAGAAGAAAGAGCAAAACTATCGCGATAGTAAAGATGATCGATGTCACAATCAGGCCCTTGCGTCCTGTCTGGCGCTCTTCCGGCCTGACTGGAAACCCGCCTACGAGGCTTGCCATTTAACGCTTCCTTCGCCTGAAAAAATCACGAATGTCTGGCCCGATTGTAACTGCAAGCGCCACCAGAATAACTATTCCCAGAACAAATTGAGGTTGTAACGCAAATCCCAGTTTTGGAATCCAAAACACCACGGTGCCGGAGATGTCATGGTTGAGAACCCTCGCGATATCGGCACTCTCGTTGGCGTCACCTTTGGTGATCCATCCTTCATCGTCATTCCCCGCGATTATTCGGTGGCTGAAGTCAGCAACGAATTCAGTCCTGTCCACGTTGTAGTAGTGGAAAACTACGATCGAACCCACCTCAGGTGCCGCCAATTGAGGATTCACCGCTACCAAAACGTCACCGACCTCGAACGTGCCTGACATGGAACCACTCATCACGGTCCTAAATTGCAGGAACCCAAGCAGAACCGAAATCACTAGGGCGCCTGTCAGGCTGAGGGCAATGGCTTCGGTCACAACTCGCGCGACCCGCCGTTTCCTCTCGTTTTGAATCTTGTTGTATCGAGTGGCGATTGCGGACGAAAAGGGTACTTGTTCGATTTCTGCAAAGTTTCCGGTGTATCCAAGTCGGAACATTCGAGGCTTCGAACTTTCAGTGTTCCCAAGCGCAATCAACCAATAGTCGCCTGTGTTGACATGTGGATTTTCCCACTCGACGTGGTCTAACCCATCCACATCCCGGAGCTTTAGTCGCGCCAAGGCGAGGACCACCTCCCCAGAAAGAGTGTCGCGATACTAGTTGATTTCGATTACCACGCGAGCTCCATTCGCTGCCACGTCTCCGGCATCGATAGAGGACTCGTACGCGAGTTCGACAGTGCCGTCAATCAAGGTCCAACTGTCCGGGGAGGGCGACGCGCTAGACGCCTGCGCCACGATTCCATTAGCGGGGACGCCCGCTTCGACGGAGAGGGTCTGGCCGTCTGATGCTGCATTGACTGTGCCGGTGATCGTCACAAGCTTTGCTGAGGAGCTCCAAATCTGGATGTCGATTGCCTTGTCGTTACAACCGGCGTCAACGTCGGCAAGCGCTATCTCGGTCCACATAAATTCCCCAGACGAGTTGTTATACACGGAGTCGAAGGAGGCAGTGATTCCATCGGTGTCGCAGGCTGCAATGGTTTGGGTTGCCTGCGAGAACGAGATAGCAGCATCGCTGTTCAGGGTTATGCTCGCCGCAAATACTGAGCTGGCAGCGCCGAGACCGGCTACACCAAGCAATGCGGTGTAAAAGATTCCACGTTTTGACTTTTTTTCGGTCCGGCCGGCTGGAATAGCGGACTCTAGAGGGCTCCGAGACATTCTTGGCTTTCCTTTCCTGGCCTCGTTTGCGGCACAGTCGATTGATACGATTTGTACGATACAGCTTTCGCCAAAAAAATGCAACAGTGTAAAATTAATATGCCTTGACGAAGGCATCGCCAAAGGGAAAAATCCATGAGTTCCATAGACCTTTTTGCGCAGGCATGCGTCGAACTAGTGAACGAGGCTGGAGTCGACGGGGTCTCAGTCTCAGCGATCTGTCAAAAAGCCGGAACTACGCGCCCTACCTTTTATGCCAAGGTAGAAAATTTTGACGCTCTCCTCGCAGAAACTTGGCTTAAATATTCCCCAGATTTCCTTCTTTGCCTAGAAGCGGAGGAATTTGAGCCCACACCAAATTTCCTCGCCCTCTCAAGGATTCTGGCTGTAGCGCACCGCGTACCCGACGTTTCTATTGTGAGTCAAAAGGCTCTCCATAATTGGTGGGACCAACGCGCGCAACCAGAGCGGGAGGCCTTTGAATTGTGGCGAATTGCGAATCGACTGGGGTGGGCAATCTCCACTCCCACGGTTCCGTTCCCCGCTGAATTTTGGATGATTGACCGGATGCTCGGCGTTCTTATCTCGACACCAAGTCTTGACACCGTGGCCGCCCCCGCGCAAATTGAGCTTGCCCCACCAGCGCCACTCAGCGAGATCCACGACGCAACTGTTCAAACAATTGGGCGGTGGGGCTACCACAACGCGTCTATGGCCCGAATCGCTCGAACATTACGTGTGAGCTCTGGCTCAATTTATCCCAACCACCCCAAAATTTCCGCGCTTCGTGAACAGTCCTACGCTTTGTACCAGAATCAAATCTCTCTTCTCAACGTTGAGACCTGGAAAGCATCCTTGTCCACGCCATCGGATTACGGAACTTTTGTTCGGGCAGGGCTAAGTCCCCACCGAAAAATCTGGCGGCAGCTTCGGCTCGAAACGTTATTGGCTGCGGATTCCAGCGAAGCCCTGCGAGGAGCTGTTCAGGCGTCGATTTCGGACATGTCCGCAGTTATGAAGCCCGTAGTAATGGCGTACGGAGCTGGTGAAGGCGCGGCCCATTTGGTGGCGTTACTGTTCCACACCCTGGGAGTCGGATTTGGTCTCCTCTACGAGCTTGGAGTGCCAGTCACTGAGTGCAACCATGAGACGGTAGCTGCCGAGCTCTCGAAGATGCTTCTAACTCCAAGTCCAGAATAGTTAGCAGCACGGGAATATTTTCGGCTGTCGATCAAGATGTTCTGTGAAAACCTCCCGCCCTTTTGCCCACTTTCATGCGCGTGCCACGTGGTGAAAGGAGGCAACCAATGAGAATAAGCCTTGGGCCAGGTATGACAAAGGTGGCATCCTCGGACGCCGTTGACGCATTCAGAGACCGAGGCCCATTTTCACGTCGCCAACCTCGCTGATCGAGATATTTCCAATAATCCAGGTCACACTCTGAAAAACGACAGACGCCTGCCACCTCAAGTCGTCGACCGGGTGACGATCCGTTCAGATGACCGGGGAATCAATCAGCGTGTTGTCGGTATTCGACGAGACAAGGCTCCTCGAACCTTCACTACTCGAGACAATCCAATGTTCTCGCGCAAGCAACGGCTTCTGCAACGTTGAGGACACGCACAGTTTCAGACGCGCTGCGATTCCTGTGGACCTGTCGCTCTACACGCTTACGGTCAGCTGAGCCCATCAGCACCTGTTTTATCTGAGCGGCCGAGAGGGAGTGGTTAGCGTCTGCAACTTGCTGTGCTGCAGCCGCGACGACAGGTGTTGCTTGGGAGCATGAACGCACGTCACCATAGACGGCTCCCGAAGCGTAGATCGTGTTTTCCAAGAACGGGCCGGTGTGGTTGCCTGTAACCGATTCGTAATCGTCGTTGTACCGGCACACAAAGATTACGGTGTCCATACCAACCCCCGTGACGGCCATTGCAGTGTCAGTATTGCCACACAGTTGTTGCATATCTGGCGCCAGACCATCAGCACTCATGCAATCGAGTAGTTCTCCAGACTCGAGGCCGAAGTGATTAGCGTTCGACGACACGATCAAGGTGTTGAGCGAATCCTGATTTTCTTGCCACCATTTCGCCCAATCATAGGAAGTCCTCTTCACAGACCAGGTGCCATATTTTTCAGTTTCGACCTGCTCTACCTCCTGGCCTTTGAGAAGCCATTCGTAGCCAGCAAGCGTTGCGGGTCCTTGAGCCTCAGCAATAGCCCGGCTTTCCGGAAGGTCACCGAATGGATAGCCATTCCACAATCCGTCTGTGTCGTTGAATTCCCATCTTTCGTTCGTTGCTTTAGCAACAATTTTTGCCCGATCTGATGGTTTCATCGCAAAAGCTGACACCGCATAGAGGATTGGGTTCGAAAGGTTCTCCACACCAATCTGAGCGGCCATGTTTTGATAGCGCCCATCAACTTCTCCCGATAATGGAGTGAACCACGCGTCAGTCATCAGAGCCTGAACACCTACCTCGGGGTAGGCGTGAACAGCGTTCTTGGCCATTCTTTGGCCGTGCCCAGAAGGTAAAGAGCCATCGCCGTGCGGATTGTTTGAGGTCTCGCAATTTGATTCCATATCGACGCAAAACGGCATGGGGTCAACAAGACCAATCGTCCCCGCGGTCGAGTCTGGGGCTTTCTCCCAGATTGCCCTCTCGATGTAATCTGCCGTGTAGGGGTTTGCGAGACTAGACCGCGATTCGTCAGCAAAGATTTCTGTCCATGAACCCGCTAAGTTGTTCCAGGGATCCCACGGGTCATTAGTGATTACTCGCCCCGGTTCCATCCGGGCGAGAATCTTTTCAAATGTGTCCGCTTCGCCGTCAAAAAGTGACTCCTGTCCCATGCCTGAGTCGGCTTCATGCTCGAAAGTCGGTGGCATAGGAATCTCGGCCGGTAGCGCCTCATTCCCCGAGGAACACGCCGTTAAGACAAGGGAGACAGTCGCGGTAACGGTGAAAAAGCCTAGAACGTTTACCTTCATGGGACTTCCTGAGGATTACGGGTCGACCAGGCAAAATTCGGGTCTTCGTCAATTCTAGTAATTGGAAGTGTTGATAACCCGTATCTGACAGTTTCAATGGCGTCGCCGGTGTTGTGGTCTACGTAGTGAATATCGACTGTATGCATTTTGCGGGTAAAAACATTTACATTGTTGGCAATGGCGATATCTCGAACGCTCGCGCGAAAGACTGTGTCGAGGGACGATTGGGAGAGTCGCTTCCGGACGACGATGGCAGTTATCGAAGCGAAGTTCGTCGAGATTTTTGCGTCTACGAGCACCATCCGATGGTTGACTTTGGCGGCTTCCAGTTTCTTGTAGAGACTTTCTTTGAGGCTTTTCCGCGCCTGTCGCTTGTCAACTTCGTAAGAGTCGGCCAACACCCTGGCCACTCCTTTCCGGCGTTTCGACACCAGTCCAAATATTTTACAATGATAATTTAGCACGGGGTCGCCGCGGATTAGAGACTATTCAACACGAAGTGCGTGCGGCTGCCTGACGACGAGGTGTCGTGTGCCGAGAAGGTGAAGGGCCTAATCCACTCCTCGTTATCTCGCAAAGCTGGTCCGACAGGACCAAGCTCACAGGGAGGTAGCTTCGCGGGCGATTATGCAACTCCTCCAAAAAGCGAAGGGATGAACGGCTTGCTGATCCTTTCTCGGTCTGCTTGGCTAAAGACAGGAAGGCCTCGAATGCCGGCAGCGCCCTCCAGATCCAAATGGGGTAAGAAATGAAGTCATGGTCGAAGTTGTTCGTGCGCTTTTGGGCCATCTTCTTTCTCGCGGTCTTTGGGACTAACCTTTCCGTTCTTTTTTCCGCCAGCTCTCAAATCGCGTGGGCTGAAGAGCACTCGGACATTAAGGAAGACACCGGCGATCGAGAAACAAAACCTGAGGACGCCCCCATTGAGCTAAAGGTTGAGGACGCCCCCATTGAGCTAAAGGTTGAGGACGCCCCCACGGAGCTAAAGGTTGAGGACGCCCCCATTGAGCTAAAGGTTGAGGACGCCCCCACGGAGCTAAAG
>CAKZKU010000014.1 GCA_937124545.1 uncultured Microbacteriaceae bacterium
GCCACGCTGGAGGACTTGCAGTTCGTTGTGAGGTCTGGAATCAACTCTTCTTACGGTTGGAACAGAACCATTGAGTGTGATGTTGATGTGAAGTCGGTGGCCGATGGCTCCTAAAACACCCAGAAGGTTTGCGGTAATTGACTCATCTGATACCGAGAGAGCGTTTGCTCAGCTAGCAATAAACGCGCCAAGGGTCATGGAGGAGCTGGTTCTTGAGGCGGCCCGAGAGGGCGCTGACAAGATGAAAGAACTTGTTGAAACCAGAGGCACCGAAGAGCAGTGGAGTAAGCCATTGCGAGCCAAGCAAAAGCCCCCTCGCGGAAGATTAAAAGACTATTCTTACCCCGGCAGGGTCAACACTGGCAACATGCGGGACCTGATTAGGGCGAGGGCTCAGCGTGGTGACAAGCAGGTACAGTCTGCATTCGGCTGGCTAGACCCCCTTGGCCCCGATGACCAGTACATACTTGCCCAAGAAGGCGGTTTTGTGAAAGGTGGCTTTAGGCCGGATCAGGAAGTCAAAGGAATGTTTGCCCGCCGTGACGCCAGACTGTACGTGCAGCAGCAAGTGCTTCCGAGACTTGTAAGAAAATATACTAAGCGATTTCTTAGGGGTGCCAAATGACCGGCCTTGATTTAATAGCTGTCCAAGATGTCATTGCCACTCATGTTGAGACAAGCTTTCCGACCTATGACGTGAAGCAGGATTATGTTCTTGACGATGAGGAGATTCTAAAGCTTGATAATAGAATAAAGCCGTTCATTGTTCTGCGTTGGCACGGGTTGAGCAGGTCGCCACAAAACGCTTCTTTTAGGGGAGCTCGGTTTGATGAGTACAACTCCGCGGTTGACGTAATAGTCGTTGCGCCTAATCCCAGAATTTCTCGTCAAGCGCTGAATTATGTTATGGATGAGTTGATTGGCTGGCAGGTCCCTGGCGGATCGCAGCTTACGCCATCTGGCGGCCAGTCTGTTGCTAGCGTTCCCGACTACCAGGGCAAGCCACACTTGTACCTGGCTGTTAATACACTAACTTTTCAGGTGAACAGCGACGGAGTTGGCGCGTAAAACGGTGGTAAACTAGGTATATGGTACTTGCCCTAAACACTGTGTCCGGACAGATTGCCGATGTGTCCCCAAAGATGCTTGTTCACCCTAAGTTCAAGGACGTTCTCGTCCCCGTCGAAGACGGTGCAAAGCCTTACAACAAGGTTATGTACCGGCCGGGCACGGTGGAAGAGAAGGCAGAGCAATCCTCTGGCTCGATTTTCTCTTTGTTGAAAAAGAAGGAAAAAGAGACGGGGACTGTCGAAGAGCAAGAAACCGAATCCAATATCGATATTGAGGAAGAGAACTAATGGCTAACACCAGAATGTATCGTGCGAACGTTACGCTCTGTCTCGCTCACCCAGAAGCATTCGCTGACCGTACGGCTCCGACTGCTGCTGAGCTGAATGGTGCCCTGGTGAAGAACATCACCTGCGCGCTGAACGAGGATGGAACGACGTTTACGCTTGGGGATTCAGACACTGACGACTCGCTGACTTTCTGCGACGAGGGCAATGTTTCGACCCCGACCTTCTACAACCCAGAGGTTGTATTTGAGGCTTTCCGCGACGCGGACACCTCTGCTACTGGAGAATTCAACGAGGCACTTGACCTCCTGGC
>CAKZKU010000015.1 GCA_937124545.1 uncultured Microbacteriaceae bacterium
CGGAACTCGACACTGCGCGACCGGGCCAGCGACCCCAAAAGAACGGACAGGGCGTAGGTCATCTGCGAATCGATGGCACACACCACGCGACGAGGGTAGGTCATCACGTTCCCGCGCTACCGGTCACCTAGAGAGCGTTGCCATTCAACTTGTCGCGCAAGCCCACTCTCCAGAGTCACCGTGTGTGTGAAACCCAGATTTTCCTGGGCCTTGCTGCTGTCTCCCGCCGTTCGGATTTGGTCCCCACGAGCAGCGGGTTGCCGTTCGATGAGAAGTGGACGCCCGACTTCGGCTTCGATAATCCCTAATGCTTCGCTGATGGAGCGTTCTTCGTGACCTGAAATGTTGTAAATCTCGCCAGGAGAACTGCGGGTCAAGGCGGAGATTGTCGCAGCGACGCAATCGTCAACGTACGTGTTGGAGCGAGTTTGCTCCCCGGTTCCGAACAGAGTGATTTTTTCGCCAGCCAGGGCCTTCGCAATGAATTTCCTGTAAGCCATGTCGGGCCTTTGCCCGGGACCATAAACCGAGAAGTATCGCAAAACACTCGCAGGGAAAGCCGAATCTCGCCAGTGAGCCAAAGCCAAGTTTTCGGCAGCGAGTTTCGTCACCCCATAGGGCGATGCGGGGGCTAGAGCAAGAGTCTCGTCGCCAGCGGCAGTCTTGCCATAGACCGACGAAGTAGAAATTTGAATGAACCGTTCGAGTGGCCATTCGGCTGCCGCCTCAATGAGCCGTGCGGTGGCGCTCAGGTTGCAGCTTTCGTAGAGGGCAAAGTCATTCCAGCTGAGACCAAGCCCTGGCATAGCGGCTTCATGAATCACGTGAGTGATGCTGGAGGGGAGGGTCGATAGGTCGGCCTCCCTCAGGTCTAACTGGTGAAAATCGACGCTCGGGTTGCTCTCCAGACGCTGCCTACGTGCCACCTTCTCTGCGCTGGGGTAGAGGCCACCGAGTAGCGCGTCGACGGCAACAACCGCGTGCCCTTCGCTCGCAAGCTGCTCGGTCACCGCAGATCCGATGAATCCAGCAGCACCTGTCACTAATACTTTCACGCGTACACCTTGTCATATGCGGCAACGACTGCCTCCGGACTGAACTGCGAAACCGCAGCTTTGCGGAGTGCCTCCCTGGCCCGCGTCGATGTTTGAATTTTCGCTGAAGACGCCGATACCAGCGCGCCAACGAGCTCGCTGGTGCTGGAGAAAACATGACCGTGGCCGAGTGCGTTGACTAGCCCTGGCATGCCACCCACATTGGCGACGAATGGTGTCACCCCCTGCGCTGCTGCCTCCGGGATCACCAGTGGCGCGTTCTCAGCAAGCGAGGGCACAATCAGCACATCGCTGCGGGAGAAAACATCCTTCAATTGGGAAGAGCTCAGCGCGCCAGCGAGCTCAATTCCAGGACCTGCAAAGCCGTGGCCGCCGTGACCCACCAGGATCAGAGTCACGCTCTTCACTTGCTGGCGTGCTTCCTTCACCGCAGACACCGCTTGAGCAACATTCTTCACATCGTCATCGAGGTTTTTTGCGACGACAACGACCACGAGCTCGTTCTGTTCACGGTCTCTGCGCCCGGGCGGTTCGCAGAACACTGGCTGGATCGGGTTGTGCTGAACGAGAAGCGATTGATTGCCCAATATCCCGCTGGCTGATGCTTGTCGGGAAAGCCAGTCGCTGGGTGCCACAACAGTGAGGTTGGCCAGCGATGAAATCCGACCTCGCTTCGTTTCCCAGGCTTGTGCCACCGCGGGGCGGGCAAGAGTTCGGACGGCTGGACACGCAGAGCATCCGGTCGTGTACCCGTTGCATCCCAAGGAGTAGTGACAGGCCCCGGTGAAGGGGTTCATATCGTGCAGGGTCCAGACAACTTTTCTCACTGTGCTGAGCGCGCGCCAGTCTTTTTGGCTCAAAGCCCCGGAAACTCCGTGAAGATGGACGATGTCATAGTCAGCCAGTCTGAGCGGATGAGTCGTGGCAACCCGGTCGCGCAGAACACTAATCGGCGCAGAAAACGAAGGGTTTTTCACCACGTACTGGTCCAGCCCCGCCGCGACGGTGTGCAGAGGGGATGCAAGCGGCTTTGACCGTAGGTCGGAGTCGATCACATGGCGGAACGCTGAGTTCACTCCCTGGCGTAACTGTTCTTCGTGAAGTACCCGGGCAACGGCGCCAGCGCCGCCGGACCGAGAGAAATTGACATGCAAGACCGAGGAGGACACAGCACTACGCTAGTTGGAAATACGCGTTAGAGGGGTTTTTGTGGGTGATCGTGCCTGTGCTCCCGTCGTGCTCATCGGGTATCGACGCCCTGAGATGACGGCCCGGGTGCTCGCCGCCATAATCGAGGCTCAACCCAGCCACCTGTTCCTCGTAATGGATGGTCCTAGAAGCGGCGATGCGGACGATTCCAGCGCTGTCGCGGCTGTGAGAGCTGTCTTGGAGGGTGTTCCCGGAGAGACTCCTGTCACCAAGATATTTTCAGAGAGCAATCTGGGTCTTAAGGCTCGAGTTGTTAGTGGGCTCGATGAAGTCTTTGCAACCGTGGAAGAGGCCATCATTGTGGAAGACGATTGTCTTCCTTCCCCAGATTTTTTCCGCTACGCAACGGAGCTGCTCGATCGATACCGCTCCAATCCTGCGGTGGGCATTGTGAGCGGCTCTTCGCGCCTTCGTGGCCGACAGGTTAGTTCCGCCTCCTACGATTTTTCATCTGATGTGAGGATTTGGGGATGGGCGACCTGGGGTCGAACGTGGCGCAGTTTCTCGGCAAGTGGCGACCTCGAACGGAGTTGGTCAGTGACCGAGCAGGCATCCCTCGTCAAGAAATTTCCCCATGGTGCTCGCCGCCGGGCGATGAAAAAAATGCTGAAGACCGCCGGCGCACTCGATTCTTGGGCCCTTCCGTTTGTCGTTCACTGCCTAAGCCGCGGTTACCTCAATGCCGTGCCCACCCAAAACCTTGTCGCTAACATCGGCCTTGGGTCTTCGTCCACCCATACTCGCTTTGAAAGTTGGGTTGCATACCAAGACGCGGTGAATCTCGAGTTTCCGCTCCGGCACCCTGACGTCGTCTCGGCCAATCCCCGTTTGGATGCTGTGGAATCGCGCGGTGACGCCCGCGAGTTGTGGGCCTATCCGCTGCGCCACCCGATTGACGCCTTGCGCCGGGTCTTGCGCTACGTGTGGTTGATCGCGAATGGAAAATAGTGGGGACAGCCGAATGTTGGGTTTTTGCCGGTAGATTGTTCCAAGTCTTCACAGAGGGGTATGCAGCAGCGTCATGAAAAAAGCCTTGGTCACGGGAATAACCGGTCAAGACGGAAGCTACCTTGCCGAGCTCTTGCTCGAAAAGGGGTACGAGGTCCACGGGGTCGTCCGCCGGTCCTCTGCGCCAAACACGCAGAGAATTGACCACTTGGTCGGGGACCCGGAAATCATGGATCGCCGCTTGTTTCTTCACTACGGAGATCTCAGCGATAGCTCTCGAATGATAGCCCTCGTCGAGTCAGTGGAACCGGACGAGGTGTACAACCTAGCCGCGCAGTCCCACGTTCGCGTCAGTTTTGACGAGCCTGAACTCACGGGGAGCACGACAGGCCTCGGTTCCACTCGCCTCTTGGAGGCAATTCGAATTGTTGGTTCGAAGGCAAAGTTTTACCAAGCCTCCAGCTCGGAGATGTTTGGTTCGTCACCCCCGCCTCAGAACGAATTGACTCCTTTCTACCCCCGCTCGCCGTATGGCGCCGCCAAGGTTTATTCGTTCTGGATGACCAAGAACTACCGCGAAAGTTATGACATGTTCGCGACCAATGGGATCTTGTTCAACCATGAATCACCGCGACGCGGCGAAACGTTCGTTACACGCAAAATCACGCTGGCTGCTGCCCGTATTCAGGCTGGGCTTCAAGACAAGCTCTACCTAGGAAACTTGGATGCTGTGCGCGACTGGGGCTACGCGCAGGAGTACGTCGAAGCGATGTGGCGCATGCTTCAGATCGACACGCCTGATGATTTCGTCGTTGCCACCGGAACCCAGCATTCCGTGAAGGATTTCCTTGACTTCACTTTTGAGCCTCTCGGTCTCGATTGGAAGAAGCATGTCGAGCTTGACGCCCGTTTTTTACGACCTGCCGAGGTAGATGCCTTGGTCGGCGATTATTCGAAAGTGAGCGAGGCCACCGGTTGGAGTCCGGCAGTCTTGCCCGCTGAGCTCGCGCGCATCATGGTAAACGCTGATGTGCGTGCGGTCGAGGCTGGTGTTGCCTTCGGTGATAGCCAGTTGGGGTCACCTCATGAACGCCGAGGACTGTAGCCATCGCGAACAACGAAGCCGGCTTTCGGGAGCTACTGCGGATTTCAGCGGTTTCCTGGTCACTGTTGGCACCGAACGAGAAATTCTTTTTCATCGTTAGAGCTGCAGCACGCCTGGCGCTGAACGGTTTGGACGTAGTGGCCGTTGGCCTCATGGGGATTCTCGGGGCAATTACGGCAACCGGAATTTCCGGTCAAAGCTTCGAACTGTTCGGGTTTGCCTTGCCGCAGCCAACAGCCTCGAACGTCCTCATTCTTGTCGCTGTTATCGCCGCGCTGTTTATCGTCAAAGGCGGTCTCGCAATTCTGTTTGCCCGATGGACAGCAGTTTTCCTTGCGCAAGTGGAAATCAAGAATTCCGCAAAAATTGCTCGCTACATCTTCGGTGGTTCCTTACACACCCTGCGCCAATATTCGAGAGCGGAGATCGGTTTTCTCGTCGGGCAGTCCACCAGCGCGACGTTTTCCGGTGTACTTGGGTCGATGACGACACTCGTCATCGAGGGAACACTATTCGTCTCGATCTTTGTCCTTTTTGTCGCTGTGGACCCTGTCGCCGCATTGGTAATTGCTCTCTATTTCGGACTTCTGGTCCTTTTGCTTCAGGCAACTACGGCCAAGAAATATCTTGCTTCGGGAAGAGACATCCAAAAGGGATCTGTGAACACGGGGGCGTCGATTCTCGAAATGGTAGATGGCTTTCGAGAGATTGCTGTCTTGTCCAAGCAGGATTTCTTCCTCTCACGCTTCATCGAAGCGAAGAAGCTGGGCGCTCGCACCGGCGTGAACTTGCAAATCCTGAAGAGCTTGCCTCGCTATATTGCGGAGGCAGGGCTGATTATGGGGGCCCTTGGCTTTTTGGCATGGCAGTTGAGCTCGGGCACGCTCGGCGAAGGCTTGCTTGCTCTGGGGATTTTTTTAGCAGGCTCCTTCCGGATGATGGGGGCGATCCTTCCTCTTCAACAGTTGTGGAACGAGCTGCGTGTTTCGCAGAATTGGGTTACCACAGCGCAGGAAGTTCTGGTCAAGCTAAGAGAGGAACCGGAGCTGCTCGACGCCAATATTTATGCCGAGACCAAGCTTGGCGATCAAACTCAACGCGCAACCTTAGAAACCGGACTGGCCGTAAGGCTCGACGGGGTTGGCTTCCGCCACCTCACAGCGAACACTCAAACCATTGATGGTGTGTCGTTTTCTGCTGAACCTGGCAGCTTCATCGCGATCGTGGGGCCATCGGGTGCGGGCAAGACGACTCTCGTTGACCTCATTTTGGGTCTGTATGAACCCGATCAGGGAGTAATCGAAGTCGCGGGCATTGACCCGCAACTGTTGAGGCACAATCAACCGGGTTTGATGTCCTATGTGCCGCAAAAGCCCGGCCTGGTGAGCGGCACTATCGCCGAAAACATTGCCCTTGGCCTGGATGAATCGGACTGGGACGAGCGCGCAATATGGGAAGCTCTGGAGGGGGCGCAGCTTGCGGAGCATGTTCGGGGATTGCCTCAGACGATTCACTCTGATTTGGGCTCCCACTCCGACGGGCTCAGTGGGGGCCAGATTCAACGTCTTGGACTCGCGCGCGCTCTGTACACGAAGCCAAACTTGGTGGTCTTGGACGAAGCGACCAGCGCACTGGACGCGGCGACCGAAGCTAGCATCGCAACAGCGATTCGCAACCTTGGTTCGCAAACAACCGTCATTGTGATTGCCCACCGTCTGTCGACAATCCAACACGCTGACCAAGTGCACGTGATGGAGGATGGTCGAATTCTGGCCAGTGGAACTTTCAAGCAGGTACGTAAGCGTGTCCCCATGATTGAGGAGTACGTCAAGCTCATGTCTTTTGATGACTAAAGCCCCAGCGTTTCCCCGCACAGCTGCTGTCGTCCCCGCTCTTCTGGAATTAGCGCGGGTGGACTCCACCAACTCTGTACTAGCCTCCTTCGAGGCCAGTAGGCCTTACACCACTGTTCTCTCTACCCACCAGGTCGCTGGACGAGGCCGGAAAGATCGACAGTGGTGGGCTCGCTCGGGAGAATCTCTCGCCCTGAGTACCGTGGTTCCCTCAGCGCCACTTTCGGCGGACAAAGTGTCGTGGATACCTCTCATTGCGGGTCTTGCAACAATTCGCTCATTGAGCGCACTCGGGCTAGGAGAAGCCACACTGAAGTGGCCCAACGATGTTCGCGTTGGGGGCAAGAAACTCGCGGGAATTCTGTGTCGCACCTCGCCCTCAGGGCTGATTGTCGTGGGCGTCGGGATCAATTTGTTTTTCGAAGCAGATCCGCCTGTTCCCCACGCAACGTCGATCGGGGAGCATGTGAGTTTCTCACCGTCTCTACCTGATTTGTGGGCCAGTAATTTTCTTCTTGAGTTGCAGAGGCTGAGTGAGCGGGAAGGGGAGTCCAGCTTGAGAGCGGTAAGCGAGGTGATGGACACCCTTGGCCGCCGGGTGGAAGTTAAGAGTGTTGACGGTGCGCGGTGGTCAGGCGACGCACAACGACTTGGCGGTAATGGCTGCCTCATCGTCCGGGACGCCAAGGGGCGTGAGCGGGAGGTTGTCGCCGCAGATATTGAACACCTCTACCAATAGGCTCGGATTATGACGAAGATTGGGGTAGTCGGTGGAGGTCAGCTCGCGCGGATGATGATCCCCGCGGCAATTAACTTGGGCATCGACCTGCAGGTTTTTGCTGAGGCTGAACAATCTCCCGCGTCGATGGCGACCACTCTTGTCGGTGACTTCCGAGACACAAGCGAAGTAGTCAATTTCAGCCAGAATCTTGATGTTCTCACCTTCGACCACGAGCACGTACCTACGGAGGTTCTGCGGGAGGTAGAGAACACTGGCGTTCCGGTTTTCCCTTCCGCAGACGCTCTTACTCTCACGCACAACAAGATTGTGATGCGCGAGCGACTTGAGGAACTCGGCGCTCCGCAGCCTCGGTGGACTGTTATCAGCGAACAAACCGACCGCGAGAGTGCTTTGGCAGAGGTGGGAGGTTTCCCGTGCGTCGCGAAGAAACCTGTCGGAGGCTACGACGGTAAAGGTGTTCGAGTCGTGGAATCCTGGTCAGAAATTGAAGATTGGCTGGCCGAGGGGTCCCTCTTGCTGGAGGAAAAGGTGCCTTTCACCCGCGAACTCGCTCTGCTTAGTGCGCGGCGACCAGGAGGGGAATGGCTTTCTTGGACGCCGGTAGAAACGCGGCAAAAAAACGGTGTGTGTTCTGAGGTGATTGCGCCTGCTCCCGATCTGGATCCTTCTACCATTTCGCAATCGACTGAATTGGCAGGCGCCATCGCGGAGGGCATTGGGATTGTCGGTGTGCTCGCAGTTGAGGTGTTCCAACTGCCCGATGGTTCCTTGGTTGTCAATGAGTTGGCGATGCGACCACACAATTCAGGACACGTGTTCACCGAGCTCTCTCAGACGAGTCAGTTTGAACAGCATTTGAGGGCTGTTGCCGACCTTCCTCTGGGCGCCACCGACCTCCTCCAGCCCAGAGGTGTCATGGTCAATCTCTTCGGTGGCATAAAAACTGATTCAAAAGCACGCGCTTGGACCCTAGCGCCGGAGGCCAAGATTCATGATTACGGTAAGAGTCCGCGACCAGGCCGCAAAGTTGGCCACGTAGTTGTCGTTGGTGCAGATGCCGAAAGCTTGCTTGCGCGAGCAGAGGAAGTCCGGCAAGCAATCTCCGCGTCGAGTTAGACTTTTAACATGAGTCTGGTCAAAGTTGCAGTCATCATGGGGTCAGACTCTGACTGGAATGTCATGCGTCCCGCCGCAGATGTGCTGCGCGAAGCTGGCGTCCATGTGGTGGCAGAGGTTGTTTCGGCACACCGAACGCCGGAGAAAATGGTTGCTTTTGCGAAGGCAGCTAAGGCCGACGGCTTTCAGCTCATCATTGCGGGTGCGGGCGGCGCCGCACATCTGCCCGGCATGGTTGCGTCTCTTACTCCACTTCCTGTCATTGGGGTCCCAGTTCCGCTGGCGAAATTGGACGGGATGGATTCTTTGCTTTCCATTGTCCAGATGCCAGCCGGGATTCCTGTGGCGACAGTGGGAATTGGTCAGGCAAAGAACGCGGGAATCCTCGCGTTGAGAATTCTTGCTCTGGAAAGCGAAGGTATTTCTTCGCGGGTCGAAGAGCTGATGTCCGAGCAAACGGATGAATCGTTGTCAAAAGCGTTGCCCTGGGAAAACTAGTCGAGGTTCCGGGTTTCCCACCAGGCCCGCATCCGCAGCCCGATTTTCAGCACCACCCGCAGTATTCCTTGCCACGCGTGAGGGTAGAGTCTCGCGAGGAATTTTTCCGCGCTGTGATGATGAGCGAGCACCATTTCCTTCTGGAGGGTTGATGTGGCGTGGGCACCCGAGTGGGTCACTTTGGCTCGCGGAACATAAACATTTCGGTAGCCCGCGCGTTTGATGCGACGGCCCAAGTCGACATCCTCAAAGAACATGAAAAAGTCTTCGTCGAATCCCTTGACCTCTTCGAATACCTCCCGATCCACTAGGAGAAATGATCCCGAGAGCCAACCGACAGAACGAGGCTCCTCGTTACCGTAGGTACCGAGGTAGCGTGCGGTCCAAGGGTTTGACGGCCAGATTCTTGACAGAAGGGCATGCCCAACGCCAATTCTGAGGCCGGGTATTTCCCTAGCAGACGGGTAAACCGATCCCTCAGAGGTCAGTACGCGTGGCCCCAAGACTGCGGTTTCCTCGAACGCATTTCTGTTCGACAGCAAATCCTCCATCGTGGAGGGGAAGAGACGAACATCGGGGTTGCAAATCACGACCCAGTCAACGCGGTCACCGATCTCGGACATTCCCTTGTTGGCGGCAGCGCCGTATCCGGGATTTTCCGGTGTGTGCATGACGGTTAGCGGAAGAGACC
>CAKZKU010000016.1 GCA_937124545.1 uncultured Microbacteriaceae bacterium
AGTTCGTATTTTGCTTGCCTAGTATGACCTGTTTCTTTGACGTCTGCCCACATTGACGAAGGAGCTAAGCCCTTCATTTCGGAAAGATAAGTTCGCCTTTTGATGTTCTTTCCATCAGGAGTGAAACGTATCTCACCACTAGAGATTTTATCTTTCAATTTTGCTTCCGTCCACCTCCAGCCGTTGGGAGGATGAGGTATTTCGTAGCCTGTTGGAGAAGTGATTGTATACTGAAGATTGGGTCGAAGAGCTGGATTGTTTAGCGGATTACCGTCGAACCAAGGTCCACGCGGGTCGTTATCAGGATTTTTGAAGTGAGATCTACGAGAGGGATCATTGAGAAAATTTGGAAGCCATCCCGGTTTCTTAGAGTAAACAATCAGATAGTTATGATCTTCTGAAAATTGCTTTACATTATTGTTGCTGTTATCTGAGTGTTTCCAAACGACCGTTGTGACGAAGCAGTTTCTACCGAAGATCTCATCACAAACGACTTTGAAATAGTGGGCTTCTTCATCATTAAGAATGACCCAGACCGATCCGTCTTCAGACAATAATGCGCGAATGATTTCCATTCTCTGCCGCATGAGGTTGAGCCATATGGAATGCTCCAACCCATCGTCATAGTGCTCGAACGCTGACCCCGTATTATAAGGCGGGTCGATAAACACACACTTCACCCTCCCGGTATACTCTTGCTCCAGCGCTTTCAGCGCGAGGAGGTTGTCGCCGAAGATGAGCTTGTTATCGAAGAGGTCTGAGTCTCCTTTCCGTTCCATGGCGTGGTAGGATTTCTCGGGGTCCTCCATGAGGATGCGCGGCTCCAGCTTGGGGGAGTTTTCCTTCCCGATCCAGGTGAGTTCGAGCTTTGGTTTGGACTTGGACATGGTGTGCTTAGCTGAGGCCTTTCCAGGCGATTTCGACTTTGTGTTTGAGAGAGTTGAAGGCGCCGGGCGAGACTCGTTTTTCACGGTGTTGCAGGCGGCCGAGGGGGATGGAGGGCGCGATGCCGAGCCTTTTAGCAAAGCTGCGGATGCTGTTTAAGCTGGGCTTGGAAGGGAGGTCGCTGATGAAAAGCTTCCACTCGTTTGGCGGGATGAGGAAGTCACTGGCCCATTGGTTGGCCTCTTGTTCTTGGGGTGAATCGTTCCCGCGCTTTTCGAGAAAGACTTCCTTCTTACCGTGGAGGAGGATGTGAGCGGCTTCGTGAAAGAAGGTGAACCAGAGTTGGTCGTCAGTTTTATAACGAAGGCTGAGCTGGATGAGGGCTTTTTGAGGAGTGAGCCAGCGGGTGAAGCCGGAGACGTGGGTTTTAGGAAGCTCGGGGATGAGGACGAGGGCGACTCCCGCATCGGCGCAAAGTTGGGTGACCTCCGGCCACACGATGGAGGGTTTCTGGCTGGTGAGCTTCCGGACGTGCTGCAGGGCGGTGAGGAACTTTGCTTTTTGGTAAGCTTGGCAATCATGACGGCGGGCGACGCGTTCGCCCGCGCGGAGCCACGCACTGAGGTCGCCAAGATCACTCTCCCAAGCGCTCGCTTCCCGGGCGGCTCCGCAGAGTTCGCCGTAGGTGGATTCCCACTGGGTGGGGGAGGCGACGCCGAAGTAGTGAAGGAGGGACTCAACGCGATGACTTTTATCAGTCTGAGCGGGGACGAGGCCGAGCTTAACCATGCGGGCATAGGAGAAACGAGAGGTCCAGGCTTTCTGGGTGTCATGTTCTTCCTTTTCTTTCATGCGGGCGAGAGCCTCCCGATAGTCGGCCTCGGCATTATTCCAGAATGAGGCGGGAATGCCGGTGACTTTTTCGAGCTGCAGGGAGGTCTCGGGCATGATGCGGGCGCTGCCCTTAATGATCTGGTTGATGGTCTTGAGCGGGCGACCCATACGCTCCGCGAGCTCCTTCTGGGTGAGGTCCAATTCCTCGATGGTCTCCAAAAGAGTCTCGCCGGGGGCAACGGCGTAGTCTGGCTGGTAGGCGTGTTTGGTTTTCATCGTTAGTGGGTATCGGTGATTTCTTTGACGATGACGGCGGTGACCTTCGACCAGTCGAGGCCGCCATCGGGCTTTTCGGGGAGTTCCTCATGATCTGGGATGATGATGAGCCGGAGTGGGTGTTTGATGTCGAGTGAGAGTTGGCCTTTTCGGTTATTGCTGAGCTCGTGGAGGCGGGTGGCAGGGAGCTTGGAGAGGTCGAGAAGGGTCTCGGAAGCCGCGATCTGGCTGAGCTTGCGGAGGATGCGCCTTCCATTGTCAGGACCATATTTCCGCAAGGTGTCCTTTTGGCTGTTGAGAAGCTTCGCGAGCTTTTTGTTGCTGAAGGACAGTTCCATGGGTGAGGACGGGAGTCAATAAATGATTAACGGAAAAGGTTAATGATGCTCTTGACGGTGGGGGCTTAGACCATCTCCCAGCGGATGGTGAAGAGGGAGTGGGTGTCGGTGGATTTTTCGAGGCGGGATTCGGCTTTGGTGAGGAGGGTGTCGCGTTTTTCGTCGATTAGGTCTTGAGCCTCGAAGATGTCGCGGCGGCGCTCGGCGCGCTTTCGTTCGAGGCTGCGGACTTTCTTTTCCCAGGTGATTTTTTCCTCTAGGGCGGTGGCGAGGCGGGATTGTTTTTTGAGTTCGCCGATTTTTGAGTCGAGTTCTTTGACCTCGAGTTCGAGGGCGGTTTTGCGGTCGCTGGCCCAGTTTTCTAGTTTCTCGATTTCTTGCTCGAAGGCTTGGCTGTGGCGGAGAGCGATCTCGGTGAGGGTGGTGCCTTGGTGCTCGGCGATGGCGGCTTGGACTTCGGCGGTGGCGGATGGAGAAGGTCCGGCAGGGGAGGAGAGGGTGGCGGGGAGATCGAGGAGGCGGTGGCATTGCTCCTCAGTGAGGGCAGAGCCGGAGTCGGTGAAACCCGCGAGGATCAGGTGGTCCTCGCCCTCGGTCCCGGTCTGCACGGAGAGCCACTGGGCAGAAAGGGTGCCGGATTGGCCAAGGAGGGGGACGAGCTCGGCGGATTGGCCCGGGCTGGCGCTGTAGTCGAAGCGCAGGGTGGCGGGGAGGCAGGTGAAGTTGCGAGCTTCTTGAATAATACGCTGGGCGAGCGGGTGGTGCAGGCGATAGCGGTGGGCGTGGCCCTCGGTCTTTGTCAGCTCGTAGCGCCCGAGCGGGATCGCTTTTTCAGGGGAATCTGGAAAGGGGGGATTTCCGAGGATGAAGGCGTGGTGCTCTTCCGGGAAGAAGGCGCGTTCGCCGAGGATGTGGCGGGTGAGACGCCAGAGGATGAGCTCGACGCGGGAGAGGAATTCTTTGCTCTGATTTTGGTGGGTGCGAAGCTTGTCGGCGACCTCGGCATCAAAGTGCTCGAGGAGTTTCTGGCGGGTTTCCTTGAGCTTGGAATCGATCTGGCTTTCGAGCTCTGACTGGAGTTCGTTGAAGGCGCTTTCGATTTCCTCCGAGGAGCGACATTTTTGATAGATTTGGATGATGCGCTTTTCGAAATCGACCCCGGATTCGATGGAGCCGAGGACTTCATCGGAAGCGCCGAAGACACCGGAGAAGAGTTGGAACTTGCTGGAGAGGAGCTGGAAGACGCGTTGGAAGACGAGTTCGCGACCGTCGACAAGTCGGATATAGAAACCTGGCACCTCAACGTGGGTGCCATGAGTGGCCGCGCCGACAGCACGCTGGCACTGTGGCAGGAGTTTGCGGTGACGGGCGAGGATGACGTGCCTCCCAAAGCGCGCTGGATCACCATGCTCAACAGCGGTGGTCAGTTCGGCTTTGAT
>CAKZKU010000017.1 GCA_937124545.1 uncultured Microbacteriaceae bacterium
AAGAGGAATGGCCGCAGAGTGCAATCGATCGGCGATACTACAACCCAGACAACCGGGCACTCGCCAAAAAACGTTTAGTCGTGGAATACTACAAGCTGACGCCGGGACGCCAAGGTTGGGCGGAAGTGGTTAGCTGCATTCTGGCAGGCTACGCGGTCGCAGCGGGCTTCAATTGGTGGCGGCATCTCGTCGCCTTGACGTGGCTCGAACTCAATGGCGACGTCGGACTCGACAACAGTTGGACTGAGCGATGGGGCAATGGTGGACGCGGCCTATTGTCGGGCTCGCGCAAGTATCCAGACGGCGCGGTGGTCGTAACTGCCGTGCGAGCAATGTAAGGGAGGGAGTCTATGTACACAGCACAAGAGCGGATGGTGCGGCGACGATTGCGACGGCTGCGACGACGTGTGGAAGGCGATGACCGGGCGGCAATTGATCGGGCATTGAGCGACGATGAAGTGTTAGGGATGCTGACCTGCGATTGTTGCGCCGCCGCCGGTATATCCGAGTCAGAATCGGAAGGATACGGTAACGCTTTGACTGATTTCTTTGAGTGGCTGCTTGCCAATCAGGACGAAATCATTGCATTCATCAAGACGATCATCGGGCTATTTACATGAGCACTGCCTTGCTGATTCTTTTCGCGGGGTGGGTCCCTCCACTATCAGCCCCGCGCGTCCCTCCACCGGCTCCTCAGGTTCTCACGACTGAGGATGCCGTTGTGTTGAGGGACGCAAAACAGTTGCCGCGCGTGATTGTCGTTTCGCTTCCGGGCTGTGCGCCTTGTGAGCGAGTCAAGGCACGTTTGCGCCCGTTGTCACGTCGCGCCGGGATCGACTATCGCATTGAGGATATGCGGGCTTGGAATGCTCGTGTTGGCGACGAGTTGCAAGTGACCATCGCGCCTACCGTGTTCGTCTGGCAGGATCCAGCGAAAAGCGGCAAACGCTGGGAGCCAAAGCCGACAGACCCACTGTTGACACTCGCCGACGTGGAGCGATGGCTGAATAAGACGCCTACTAGATTGCTCGCACGTGCTAAGGATGGCAGGCAGGCGCGAACGGAATCGCGTTCTGTCAATTATTCGTCGCGTCCTTTTCTGTCGGTCAATGGCTCTGCGCCTGGTGCTCTACATTCGGTGACGGTCAATGGCATGGCGGCGGTCGTGGAGCCCAACACGGAAAGCGAGTGGCGTGAACATGTCGCGTGGCATGGATACGGCAATGCTGGATCGATGACACCACAGCAACTAGCACAAGCACACGCAGACGCTCACGCCGACGAACAAGCTCGTGCGCCAATGCAGACAGTGCAGCGACAAGCAACCTACACGCGGACACAGACACGACGCGGAATATTCAGGAGACGACGATAAATGACACTTGCCGAAAAACTCGCGGAAGCATCCGCAATTGAGCTATACCAGAGCCTCGATTCAATTCCTGGTGCGCTCAAGCAACTATCAGACACGTTGGCACGTTCGACCGGTCACAAAAACGCATTCCTCGCAAACGCGACTGGGGCACCTGGCAGCGATCGAGTCGATGGTTGATGGCATGGCAACCGAGGACGAGTTCGTACGTCGCGACTATCGAGTAGAGAGCGAGCGGCAGTTGTCACGCCGCCAACAACCTGGGGTGGCAATGATCTTCTGGAACGGCCACTACCTCCGCCCGACTCGCACTCGCGGCCGCTTCATCGTGGTCGCCAGCAACAACGGGCGGCGCGTCGGCTCGATCGTCAATTTGACGCCCGAGAAAATCACCAAAGAGTCAGTCAGGATCTATTGAGATGACAGTCGCGCCACCCCCAGCCGCATCAGACGCCGCCAAGGCAGCTTCGCTTGCCACCGGAAAGAACGCGGTTGACGCATTCTTCCTCGCAGACGCCACGCTAAAAAAGTGGCTGCGAATCCAGAAACGCTTGAGGCAGATGGCAACTGCAGCTCAAGCCATCCTCGTGGCTGGCAAGCATCCTGCTGTTGCCGCCAACGAAATCATTGATTCTGGCGCCGCGCTCGAAGTGGATTTGCTTACCTACACGGCCGCTCCCAATCGCGCGGACGCAGATGCCGCGATGATTGCGAAGGCAGGTCTGACGCAAGGCGAAATAGACGACGCTGTTGAGCATTTGAATCACGGCATCGCGCAGATGAAGGCGACGCCAGCTGACGGGTCTGAGGTCGCCTCCCTCTGTACTATGCTCCTGGCGTACTACACCGAGCCAGCCAGCATATGAGTGTCGCGTCGTTCACAGCTTTGACGAATCCCGGATACGGGAGTGTGCTGACGGGGACGGTGAACGTCTCAGCAGGCGACATGATAGTGTTGTTTGGGGCCTACTGTAGCAACCAATCGTGGACAAGCGGGTCCGATGCCGACGGGAACACGTACGTTGAAACGAAACATTCAAGCGAAAACGAATTAGCGTTTTACATTGCGACTGCGGCGTCTTCCAATGCAGCATTGGGCGTCACGTTGACAATGAACACTAACCGAAGTTCAAAGGATGGCTGGTGCTTGGTGATCTCTGGAGGCGGCACTCACGTCTCAACAGAAGAGTCATTGAACACGGGAGTAACAAGCCACTCGATGACCAGCACGTCGCTGACTGCAAGCGGTGTTGTCATTGGGGCTGTGAGAATACAAGGCAACTCCATAAACATTTCAGACGGGTCCACCGGTTGGGATGACTCGAACGCCCCGGTCTACCAAAGAATATTTGCTGGTTACGAGGAACGCTCGACCGCAAAGAGTGGGGAAATTATCACGACCAGTGCAGCTCGTGATTCAGACGTCC
>CAKZKU010000018.1 GCA_937124545.1 uncultured Microbacteriaceae bacterium
AACTCGTAGAAATCGTCGCACGGGTTCACGTGCACGTCGACGGCGGCTTGCATGTCCGCGGGGAAGCCCGCAACCTGCATCGCGGCGGCGAGCTCCGTGGCGTCGCCCGCGAGGTCCGCGCGGCCGCTGTGCTCCTCCACGAACCACATGCGCGTTGAGACCACAAAGAAACTCGCGAACATAAGGCTCTCAACAACGTCGCGCCTGCGACGAATCACAGGAGCCAACTTAGAGCTTGGCATCGAAGGCACAGGCTAAATCTACACTCTTCTCCTATTCTCATTTTCCTGGGGTGGCCCACGCCTCCTGCTCCATGCTTTCCCGGTTCCCAGTTCCAAACCTGTGAGTAAGATTCGATGACTGCGGCAATGTTTGGCTGCCCTAGCCTTCCGTCCGCCAACGTGAGCAACTTGTTACCGATTGCTGGATATTGAGGACAACGAACAATATGGCGACCATAGTGATTCCGACCTTCAATCGAAGCGAGCTCCTGCCCCAAGCAATTGATTCAGCGCTTGCACAGACGGTTCAGTGCGAGGTGATCGTTGTTGACCATGGCTCTTCTGACCAAACTCCTGAGCTGATCAGAGCATGGGGACAAGCCGTTCGGTACGTAAGACGCGACATTGACTCTGGCCCGCAATTCAGCTGGCTTGATGGCGCACTGCTGGCTTCTCACGAATTTGTCAAAATACTGCATGACGACGACTGGTTAGACCCATCGTTTATGGACCGGTGCCTAAGCTTGATGGATTCAGGTACTGGCTTCGTCTTTAGCGCTGCGAACGTTACAGACATGGACGGAATCCGCATGAATACCCTATTCGATGACGCTTTTCCAAAATCCGGTGTCTACGGGTCCAGGTCTGAACGACTTCGAGTCGCAAACATGATGATTTCCCCAACAGCTTTAGTCCTCAGAAAACAAGAACTGATTGATGGGATTTATGTAGACCGTCTGCCTTTTCAAGAAAACACTTTCCATGGAGCTGGCGCGGACCACTACCTGAAAATGATGGCGCTACTGCGTTACCAGAACTTCGGCTACGTAAAAGAGCCGCTTGCCTATTTCCGATCACACCCCGGCTCTATCACTGCTGATGCAATTGCCACCGGAAAAAAGTCCGGCCTGACTGCTACATATTCAGATGTTTTCGGCTACTTTCTTTTGCTTGATTTTGCCCGCAGAACGCGGCTGGGAAAGCACGTCTCACGGGCCCACGCGGTTAGGCAAAAGTTCCGTTCAGTTTTTGCGTTCTTTCCTCGGTACAGGAATCAAGTGAGAAAGGTAGGCCTTGTGCCCCAGCGCTTGCGCCGGCGCAAAAATTCATCTCAGTAACCCTCTACCTCCGATACCTGCCGAAGCGTTGGGTAACCGCCAAGATAAGCGCTAAGTCGAACCTTGCCCTTTGAGACTGCGAAGTAAGTGGCCTCTTGGCTTCTGCTGAGTTGGGCGAGAGAAGAATTTGCCGGACCTTTTCCTCAAGGCCCGCGACATAGGCCAGGTACCAAGCGCGGACTGAAACCTGCCACTCCTGGAGCTGGGATGGGCTTGCAGAGGCTTTCTGAATCAGTGTTGCGGCATCGTGCCAGGAGTTTGCTACAAGAAAAGGATGTTCCCCAAACGTGTACTTGGCGAAGTCTCGCCCAAGAAACTTAACAACTACCGGAATTGCACCTGCTTGCAATGCCTCCATAATTCGAAAAGTGTCAAAGTGTGCATTTCCAGCAGGACACAATACGAAGGTTGACTCCGAGTAGACATTTTTCACTTCTGTGGGGGCAAGCTGATCGTCACTGTTCCAACCGGAAGTCAGGTGAAGAAACCCCCCCGCTAGCGACGAAAACGCATCTACCAGCTTTTCTCTGCTCACTTTCTCAGCTCCGCAAAAAGACCAGAGGTAGGTTTTTGGCGCATCTAGTGGAACCACATCTCCGCCGAACGCGTCCGTCCAACCCAGCGGAAAAAAAACCACGTTCTTGCGCCACGCTAGCCGCGGATCAAAATAGTTTCTCACCACAAGATCGAACTGCGAATAAATCCGGTTCCGGTGCCGGAGCTTCTCATCTGAAAGGTGGAACAACACTCGTGACGACCGAGCTTCACCTTGAAGAAAATCCAGCAGCTCTGTCTTTGGCTCTCGCTGAATACCCGAGTAAATGATGACGTCCGCGTCGCCTGCTCCGTCTTGCAAAGGCAGGTCTCGAAAGAGGTTTCGGAGAAATGGTTCCTCAACAACCTGATTTTCCAGCCATACAAGTTGGCCTGCCATATCCAGTTTCCTTCACAACATCCTCCAACAACAGCTGGGGGGGCTAACCCGCAATTTGCTTAGTTTCCAAAAAGATACTCTGTGCTCTCCGAATTCACACAAGATGAGCGGCTTCACGTCAGTCACCCGGCGCGTGGGTATCAACCAAAAAACGCCTGCTAGCGCCATAGAGTACAACCCGAGGATCGTCCCACCGTTTCATTCACTCGAGTGACATGCGATGCTCGGGGTATCGCAATAAATGTCCCACCGGGAACAGCGCTGCGGGACTCGAAGGGCAAGGCTGAAGTCGGTACACTTTCGTTCATGTCTCGACGATCTGAGATGGGATTCCTGCCAAGAGAACTGCTAACTCTCACGGCTCACATGCCGGGGAAAGTCTTGTGACTTCCTTGGCGGCTAGAGATAGCTCTTTAGCTCAAATCATCCACTTCGCTCGCCCGTCAGTCATGGCCGAGTTTGGGAGTTGGGAGGGCGCGAGCGCCATAACGTTCTTGCGTGCAGCCAGGGAGGCCAAGCTTGAACTCACGCTGATTTGCGTCGACACTTGGCTTGGGTCTCCCGAGCACTGGGAAAACGCGTTTCCGAATTCTCAATGGTCGTTCGAAAGGCTCGGAGTAGTAGAAGGTGAGCCTACGGTAATCGAAACATTTCGTCGCGCCGTTGAGGCCCAGGGCATGACGCGTCGGGTGAAAATCGTCCGGGCGCCCACAACACACGCCGCTGGATACATCTCGCGGACATTCCAAAAATTAGATCTACTGTTCCTTGACGCAGACCACTCTTTTCGTGCTGTGAGATGTGACCTTAAGCTCGCATTTCGTCTGGTTTCAAACTCAGGTCTTATCGCTGGCGATGATTGGGGATGGCTCTCAGTCCGGCTTGCAGTGGCAACACGAAGCATATTCACGCGAAAGATTTATTCGTCTCCCGACGGTTCGACTTATGTATTGATCCGCCATGGTTCCGAAAACGTGGAGTCAAAATTTGGCGAATCGAATTGGAAACGGGAATCCGCTGCAATTTCTCTAATCTGGGTCCCCTTCCTTCAGCTTTTCAGGTTGCTGCGGAAGCAAAGCCAGATAAAGATCGACCGTCTGTATTCGCGCATCTGGAATCGCAACTAAAGCCTGTTGACTAGGACCTCTGGCCAAATCTTTAGTGAGTTGCAACAGGGGTAGAACCTTTCTTAAGTGGTTTCGACGGTGAAGCCGGGCGTTTGCACTCCTTCGCTCGCTGACGGCCTGGAGTGCCGACAGCAGACCCGTAGTTCTGACCCGACCAAAACCCCCGCCCACGGCTCTTGACCCGCCGATTCGGCCTCATGTCCCAAAATCCCTGAGTGAACCAGAGTGCAACTACAATCAGAGTTTTAGGCGCAGCGGGGAGGGTTAGAAACATCCAGAACATCCAACAGAGTGTGGATTCCAAAATCTCACTAGAGATTTTCATAATTTCCTGGCCTGGATACGAGTCCAGGGCTTTAGAAATTGAAAATTCAATGTCAGAGATTGACGGCAAAGTTCACGTGATCCACTCCCACGGAGCAGTTGATTTCAAACCCCCTCCACACTGGGTCGTCCTTTCGGACGACGCATTTTATGGCGCTAAGTTTCTCAAATCGCTCGAGCTTTGCTCGGCAGATGTGATGCTTCAAATTCAGGCTGACGCAGACTGCGGAGATTGGCCGGGAGTAGTAGAAAAATGCCAATCTGCTTTTGCGAAGATGCCCGATTTGGGTTTATGGGCGCCGCTGGTTGATTGGACGCCCTGGTCCCTCTCAAGGACATCCCTAAACAAAGGGGAAAGAGGCACTCGACATAGAGTCTCGATGGTCGATGGAATCGTCTGGGCTCTGGGAGTCAGAGCCCAGAATCGCATGAGAGAACTTGATTACTCCGTTAATCCCTTGGGGAGGGGAATTGACTTAGCGGCCGCTTCATTCGCGATGGCACACGGTTTGGTGGCCGTCGTAGACTCAAAGATCAAAGTAACCCACCCTCGAGGATCCGGTTACTCGGAAACCGAAGCCAACGCCCAACTTCACGTTTTTCTTGATCAGTTGGGTTCCTCAGAGAAACTCGCGCGGGACGCCATCCAAAAACTTCAGGCGGCAAGAATCAGGGAGGAGAAACGAGCCCTCCTCTACCTCGCGAACCGGTTCTATCGAGGCGTGTCGGAACCTCTGTATAAATTATTGAAATCGCTGTTCGGAAACCGACATAGTGGGACTAATTCAAACCCCCACGGATAAAGGTACCGGCCGCACCGGGCAAGCAACCCGGTGGGAACCTATGGGTCGCCTTGTGGCAAAAATGGCCAGGAAACCCCGTTCTTGAAAAGTTTCCCGTCCGGGTGCGCCCTTCCCGCCGGTGCACCCCCAGCCCAGTGGGTTAAGCGGAAACCCACTAACTTGGGGTCAGTTGCTCATCCGATTGGACACGGGGCATTCGCGAAAAACAACTTGGCCTCAACCCACTAGCCTGGCCGCGGATGCTCTGCACTAACTAACGACAGTCAAAGGGTGTCTTGCTTCCGGCCTTACCTAAACAGGCCAACGAGCAAAAAGAAGCCTGTAGCGAGAATTGCGGTGGCCGCAATGGCCAGCCCGGGCCACAAATGCCACTCGTTGATGGCTTGTATCCATGACTT
>CAKZKU010000019.1 GCA_937124545.1 uncultured Microbacteriaceae bacterium
CGGGCGAAGATGATCGACTTTCCGAGTTGGGTTCCGTCGCTATTCTTGATCCCGTTTTCCATGAGATTACGGATAATCGCTTTGTCGGTCGCCCGATTGAAGACCTGTCGGCTGACTTGCTCCTTCTCAAAATCAATGGCTTCGGAATCCTCGACTTGTTCGTCGAGTTGCTCCTGCTGTTCTTTTGTGAGGCTCTTGTATTTGATGCCGTCTCGCAGAAACTTGGTGGTGTGTTTGACGACGGTGAAGGGGCAAAGGTAGGGGGGGACGTGGGCGATGGCCTGTTCGTAGGTGAAGTTGGATGTGGGGTCTTCGTTCTCACAGCCAAAGAGCGAATAGGTGTTTCGTTGGATGAACTTCACCGGGGTGGCAGTGAGGCCAACCTGATAGGCGTCGAACCATCGGAAGAGGTCGCGGTAGCGGTTGTAGATGCTGCGGTGGCTTTCGTCTGCGATCACGAGATCAAAGAACCCCGGATCAAAATCCTGATAGCACTTCATCATCGCGGGGTAGGTGGCGAGGTAGATGCGCTTGGTGCGGTCCTTGGAGGTGGCGCGGCTCACGAGGACACGTGGCTCGGAAGGGAGAAACTCGTCGAAGGCGTCGCTTGCTTGCTTGCGGAGTTCCCTGCGGTCACAGAGGAAGAGGATACGTTTGGCCCATTTCGCCTTGGTCATCAGCTCGCATAAGGCGATGGCGACCCGGGTTTTTCCGGTGCCCGTTGCCTGGATGACGAGGGCTTGGCGCTTTCGCTTATCAAAGGATTCAGCAACGCGCTTATTGGCCTCGATCTGGTAAAGTCGATCGGTGATCTCTTCTCTGGGATTTAGGACTCCTAGAACCGGTTCCCGGTGTTGTGTCTGAAACAGGGCGTATTCCAGGCTGTCTCTCGAGTAGAAGCCGAAGATCTTGCGTGGGGGCTCGGTTTTGGCATCGTCCCAGATGAAGATTTCGTAGCCGTTCGTGTAGAAGATGATCGGGCGCTGGCCATGCATTTTTTCCAAGCCGTCGGCGTAATACTTGGCCTGCATCTTGCCTTTCTGGGCGTCTTCGGCCGTCTTCTTGGCTTCGATGACAGCCAGGGGTTTTCCGTTTTCTCCCCACAATACGTAGTCGGCCGATCCCTTTCCGCTTTTGGTGGGTTGATGAAGAACCTCAACTTCCTGGCCGACCTCGGCTGTATTTACTCCCCGCGCCCCAACGTCCCATCCAGAGGAGACAAGAGTAGCGTCGATGAGTTGGAGGCGTGTTTCTTCCTCGCTAAATTCGAGGGCATTTGCAGCCTGCTGAGCTTGCTTCAGGATGACGGCCTTTTCGTCGGCTGATTTTTCGGCGGCCTCGGCTTTGGCACGGGCTTCTTCCAGGTCGGCAAGAAGCTGTGACATCTGCGCTTCCTGCTCGGCAATCTTTTTGAGAGCTGCTTTCTTTTCCCGTTGGAGAGCGGACTTGGAGCTTTCGGTTGCGGGGAGTTCCTTCCAGGAGGGGATGTTTGACCTCTCAAGGAGCCCGGTCGAGAGGGCAAACCATTGAGCAAGGTCGTGAGCGTTCTTGAGGATCTCTTCGATCTGCCCGGGTTGGAGCGGGTGCAGCGATCCATGTGCGGCGTGATTTCCTTTGATTCGAAGCAGGTGAATTTTGTCCAAGACAACAGCCGGTGTGATGGACTGAAAGGAGTCGTCGTTGAGAAGATCGTTGAGATTGCCAGGGTAAGGCCGTTCAAGGTTGTGGTGGGCAAAGACCGCGCTCACCATCGATTCCGCGAAGGTTCTGAGTTTGACGAGGCAGCTTGAATGATCTGTTTGGGCATACCGCTCCGCGAAACCACCAAGATCGGCGAGCTCTTTGTGGCTCGTTCTTAGGAATTCAAAGTTTCGGGAGTTCATGTGTTGGGGGGAAGGTGATTACTTACTA
>CAKZKU010000020.1 GCA_937124545.1 uncultured Microbacteriaceae bacterium
CGGAGCTGACGGAGATGGCGGAAGCATTCGGGACTCCCCGGCGCAGCGTAATTTCTGGCATAGCAGCGCCGCCGCCTGCCAAGAGCTCCACCGTCATCAAGGACCTGTCGCTGGCGGATGAGCCCTGCATCGTTGCTGTTTCGGCTCTCGGAAAAGCCAGCCGTCTTTCGCCCGTAGAGGCGGGGTCGCTCCCCAACAAGCGCAGTCCTCACGACGCATTGCTCGCGTGGTTGGTCACCACCACCCGGAGCACATTGGGCGCCATCACCGAGACAGGTGTTCTTCACTCCTTTCACGCGTCCGACCTTCCGGAGCTCGATACCGCCAAACCTCGGTGGAGTGAGGGCATCTCGCTGGCCGAGTACCTGGGCTTGCCCTCAAGCGACGGTGCTGTCCGGGCTGTGATTCGGCTGGACACTGACGTCCCCGTGATGCTCGGTACCCAGCGGGGCGTAGTGAAACGTTTTGTGCCCTCGGATCTCAGTGACAAGCCTCACCAGCCTGTTATCGCCCTGAAAGAGGGCGATCGCGTCGCGGGAGCCGCTGTGGCATCTGACGATGACCACATTGTGTTCATCACCTCCAGCGGCCAGCTTCTGACCTATTCCGCAGGAGATGTGCGCCCGCAGGGAGCAGGTGCCGGCGGGGTCGCAGGCATATCACTCGGCGCCGAGGCAACCGTGATCGCCGCTACCGCGGCACGGCGGGATCTCGCAACCGTGGTGACCATTTCGGGTTCGAGTGTTCAGTTGCCCGGCACTGAATCAGCAAGGGTCAAACTCACCCCACTGTCCGAGTTCCCTACCAAGGGGCGGGGCACCTCCGGTGTTCGAGCACACTCTTTCCTGAAGGGTGAAGACCTACTCCGAAGCGCCTTCGTAGGGCTCAACCCCCGTGCCATGGGCTCGCGCGGCCAAGCAGTGGCTTTGCCAGAGGAACGAACGAAACGTGACGGATCCGGAAGTGTTCTGGAGGGCAGCGTTTCGGCCCTGGGAGATCAGCCGGCTTAGACGTCGATCCGCTCGCGGGCGAGACCCGGCCCGGAGACAATGAACTCTTTCCGCGGGGCGACGTCGTTGCCCATAAGAAGCTCGAAGACCCGGGATGCTTGTTCCGCATCGCCCACTTTGACGCGACGCAGTGTCCGTCCATCCCGATTCATGGTCGTCTCCGCCAGCTGATCGGCATCCATCTCGCCGAGCCCTTTGTAGCGCTGGATCGGTTCGCGATAGGTCTTCCCCGATGCTTCGAGGTCCTTCAGGACGGCGGTGAGCTCGTCCTCCGAATAGGTGTAAATAATCTCGCCCGGGGCTTTGCCACGACCGTTTACGACGACGCGGTGAAGCGGGGGCACGGCCGCGTACACCCGCCCTGCTTCGACAAGCGGCTTCATGTAACGGAAGAACAGCGTGAGCAGAAGTGTGCGGATATGCGCGCCGTCCACGTCCGCATCGGACATGATGATGATTTTCCCGTAGCGGGCCTGCCCTAACTCGAATGTGCGGCCAGAACCCGCGCCGATCACCTGAATGATGGCCGCGCACTCCGCGTTGTCCAGCATGTCCTGCAGGGAGGCTTTTTGGGTGTTGAGAATTTTTCCGCGGATGGGAAGCAGGGCCTGGTGTTCGCTGTCTCGAGCAAGCTTCGCCGTGCCCAGGGCGGAGTCCCCCTCCACGATGAAGAGCTCACTTCCTTCGGTTTCTTTGCTTCGGCAATCGACCAGCTTCGTGGGGAGAGTGGAACTTTCGAGGGCGTTTTTCCGACGCTGGGTCTCTTTGAGAGTCCGCGCGGAAATCCGAGTCTTCATCTCCGCGACAATTTTTTCCTGCAGGAGATTCGAAAAGGTTTTGTCTTCGCGCTTTCCCGACGCAAACTTTGCGGCGAGCCCCTCTGAAACCACTTTCTGAACAATCGATTTGATTCCCGGCGTCCCGAGAACCTCTTTCGTTTGACCCTCAAATTGGGGCTCAGGAACCCGAACCGCGATGATCGCCGTCAATCCCGCAGTCATGTCATCTTTCTCGACTTTGTCTTTGCCCACTTTGAGCTTGCGGGCGTTCTTGTCGATTTCGGCGCGCAGTGTCTTCACCAAACCGGCATCAAAACCCTGCTGGTGTGTTCCCCCCTTCGGGGTTTGAATGATGTTGACAAAGCTCTTGGACACCGTGTCATAGCCGGTCCCCCACTGCACAACCACGTCCACCTGAACGGAACGAACAACATCCTGGGATAACAGCTTCCCCGTGTCATCCAGAACCGGAACTGTCTCCTCGAACTCCCCCTGTCCGGAAAAATGCCACGGTCCCACAACCGCGGGGTCCGGCGCCAAGAAGCTCAAGAAATCCGCGAGGCCGCCAGCGGCAGAAAACGTCGTCTGTTGGGGCTGATCCCCCGTCTGGTCATCCAGGTGAATCGAGAGCTCGGGAACCAGAAAGGCAGTTTGGCGCGCGCGATCTGTGAGCTCCGTCGAGGCAAAGGATGCGTCTGCACCGAATATTTGCGGGTCTGGCCAAAAACGCACCCGAGTGCCCGTCACATTTTTGCCCACTTTTCCGACCTCGCGCAGCACGCTTTTCTCGACAAAGGGGGTGAAAACGGAGGTGGGTGAAGGCTCGCCCTGGTCAGCAAACTGGCCCGGTTCACCCCGGTGAAAGGACATCGCCCAGGTCTTACCATCGCGATCGACTTCAACGTCTAGTCGTTCCGACAGTGCGTTGACGACAGAGGCCCCCACACCGTGGAGTCCACCGGAAGCGGCGTAGGAACCGGCACCAAACTTGCCACCGGCGTGCAGCTTGGTGAAGACCAACTCCACCCCGGTGAGCCCGGTGCGCGGCTCGATATCGATCGGAACACCACGGCCCTGGTCGCTGACCGAGACACTGTTGTCGGGGTGGAGAACGACCGAGATGTCGGAGCCATGACCCGCCACAGCCTCGTCCACGCAGTTGTCAATGACCTCCCACAAACAGTGCATGAGTCCGCGGGAGTCCGTCGAGCCGATGTACATGCCGGGACGCTTCCGCACGGCTTCGAGCCCCTCCAGAACCGTGAGGTGTCTCGCCGAATAGTCATTGGTGGCCAAGAAAAGTCCTTTTCTCCAGTAATCCCAGAGTTGAGCATAGAAGGCGCCCTCGACACGGTCGCGTCACCTCGCCGAGGTTGGTGATACGCGGTCGGCGAACCTGGGAGCGTCACGGGCACAAACACGGTCGGAGCGTGGTGGAATAGGGTCACTGAATCACTCGAGCCTCAAGGAGACACGATGTCGTACGCAGCCCCGGAAACCACCGAAGCCCCTATCCAGCTGGAGAGCTTGGGTCTCGCCGACGTCTGCGACAGCTGTGGCGCTCAGGCATACGTCCGCGTCACCCTTACCTCCGGCGAGCTGCTTTTCTGTGGGCACCACGCGGCCAAGCACCGCGAAAGCCTGGACTCGAGCGCTCTTGACTGGCACGACGAGACAGATCGTCTTCGCGCCGAGAACAGCCACTAACCCTCCTCTGCGATGCGCCGGGCGCGAATAGACACGCAGGCGCTGGCCCGCTCCCTTAGCGCAGCGGCCTCACATCACACCGCGGTTGACCTGCGTTTCAACGCCTACGGTTTAGGGGTGTCCCGCGTTTCCGAGTTGGCCCGCGACGCTGGGTTCACAGGTGCGATGACTTCGCCGGACGCTCGAGAAGGCTGCGTGTTGCCCGAGACACAGGGGAAGTCCGTTTCCGAGAACTGGTGGTCGGGCGAGAGCCCGAGTGTATTTTTTGAGGCTGATGTCATCTCCCTAAAGCGCGTGGCTTCAGGGTCGCCGGTGTCTTATGGCTACGAATACCGCACCGCCGGGGAAACGACGCTGGCACTGGTCGCAGCGGGGTTCTCCGACGGCGTTCCCCGCACGGCCTCGCCGGGCGCCGAAATCTTCCTCGCCGGCCGGCGTTTTCCCATTGCGGGCAGGATTGCCATGGATCAGGTGATCGTCGATGTCGGAGATCACCCGGTCACGCTCGGCGAGGTCGCGACGATCTGGGGAGACTCCCCCAGTGTGAGCGAGTGGGCTGACTGGTCACGCCGACCTGAAGCTGCCCTGCTCACACACCTCGCCTCACGAGTGGAGCGCCAATGGGTATAACTCCGACCTGCTGGGTCTCCGTCTCGCTTCCCGCGTTTGCGGGAAACATTGCACACGCCACAAGCACCCTCGCCGGCGACGCCCGCTTGATGGTGGCGGTCAAGTCCGATGCTTACGGGCACGGCGAAAAGGAAATCGCCGAAACGGCGCTGCGGGCCGGTGCCGATTCGCTTGCCGTTCTTGACATCGATAGTGGCGCACGGTTGCGGCCCCACGCCGGTGACGCGATGCTGCTGGCCTGGCTACTGTCCCCCGCGGATGATTTCTCCGTTGCCGCCCTCGCGAAGGTGGACCTCGGCATTTCCGGCCTGTGGCAGTTGGAGAAACTTGCCCGCGAAGTACCACAGGGCGGTGTTTCTGTTCACCTGAAAATCGACACGGGACTGCACCGAAATGGAGCCCTCCCGGAAGACTGGGAAGAGTTATGCCGGGAGGCCCTTCGACTGGAGCGCACTGGGGTACTCCGTGTTAAGGCCTTGTGGTCACACCTCTCCGACACGTCCCTCCAGGAAAACGAACTCTCGTTGGCGCGTTTTCATTCGGCGGTGGACCAGGCCCGCGCCATCGGACTCACCCCCGAACTACTGCACATTGCAGCCTCCGCTGCGGCAACAGACTTGCCGGAATCTCGCCTTGACCTGGTGCGGGTGGGCATCAGCGCCTACGGGGTGAGTCCTTTTGACGATCGATCCGCTCACGACATGGGTTTTGCGCCCGTTATGAGCGCACACGCTCTGGTCACCAGTGTTGACCAAGAACGCTCGGAGGCCCGCATCGGGATCGGCTACGCCGACGGTCTCCTACCGCTGCCAGCAGACACGGGCTGGGTGTTGCACGACACACAGCGTCTGGAGCTTCGGTCAGTCGAGGCTGATCACTGCGTGGTGGGGCTCCCCAGCAACCATGCAGTCTCTCTCGGAGACCACGTGACCCTCTGGGGTCAACCCGACACGGGAAGCCCCAGCGCTGAAGACTGGGCGTCCTGGTCGGGGACAATCGGCGACGAGGTCGTCTCCGCAATGGCCCACAGCATTGAACACCGCTTTATCCGGCAGTAACGCCTAGCCGAGCCCTAATGAGCTCTCTCGCGCGGGCTGCGTGGTGCTCGACGCGGTCATGGAAATCACTTCGGTGAAACTCACCGCCTACCTCTGTGACCACAGACTCGGCAATGTCCTGTGCCCAGTGAGGGTTGAGCGCTAGCGCCGGCCCCCCAAAGCGGGTAGCGAGAAGCTTCTCACCTGCGACACCGTCAGAGGCCGGGTGCGATTCCGGCGAGCTGACCGTCACCAGTGGCTGCTCCCCCGCCCCAAGTACTACGTGCCCTGCCTGGTTCACATAGCCGGCACTCGGGCGATCTTGGTGGTCGTGACCATAAACCTCCCCCGAGAAACGTTCACCACGGTGATCGGCACGGGAAGCAAAAATCCCAGCCCCCGGCAGGGTGTCCCCCTGAGACGTGACCACGGATTGGCCCAGTAGGTCCCATCCGGTTCCCACCGCGCACACCCACGCTCCAGCGTCTCGCCACTTCCCGATGGCGCGCGCCAAGGGAATGAGGGCCGTCGCTGCGGGTCCCACACTCGAACCGGAGCCTGTGCCGATACACAGCACGTCAACGCTGGGTGGTGCCATTTCTGGCGCCGAGACCGCCACAACGCTCGCGTCGTGACCGGCGTGACGGAGATACTGCGCGAGGATCTCCGCATTAGCGGATGACCCATTCAGGCCAAGAATGTTGGGGATGACACTCGCAATCACGATACTCACGATGCGCCCTCCAGCTCCTTGTAGCCCGCAATTCGACGAATCAGCATCATTTGTTCGTAATTGACGATGGCGTGAAGCATGCCGGAGGATTCGTCTGCGGCACCCACGAGGGCATCCATGCCCGCTCGGGTGTCTTCCACTACCGAGCCGTAGTCGATTCCCCGATATTCGAGCAGGAGAGCCCACTGAGCCGCTTTGGACCCGCTAATGATCGAGACCGAGCCAATCGCGCGTGTGTCGACGTCAAAAATCCACGAGGGGTCAGGAGTGCCCTCATCCACCGCAATCCAGACGCGCTCAAGCGGTGTCGCAAACGCATCAAGGTTTGCCTGCAGGCTTGGCAAGTTCTTCATCATGGTGAGGGAAATATCTCGCCCTCTGTAGTGAATAACTTCCCCACGGCCATAAACCGGCGTCGACTGTGCGAGAGCATCGGTTGCTCGTGGGAGAGAAAAACCTGGTGCCACGTGGCTCGCCATCGCCACCGCGAGCGCCGCATCCACCGCATAATGCAGTCCGGAATGGGGCATTGCCACAGTCGCTGTAGCGCCCCCCACACCAAGGTCCACCTGAGATCCTGCCACCGCCATAACACTGGCTGATGGGTCGCCGGGCAGCTCCCCCACGTCGTCAAAGAAAAGCGGTGCCGCTACGAGCCCGTGCTGTGCCGATGCGGTGGCCCGTGCGCTCACCTCCATGTGCTCCACTCGCACGCCCCGTGCGGCAAGAGTGGCTCCAAGCGCCGCGGTATTGGGGTCGCTGCCGTTAACGAGAACGCCGGTCGTGGCATACCCGGCCAGCTTCTCCAACATCGCAAACACTGCCTCAGGTTCGCCAAACCGGTTGAGCTGATCGACCTGGATGTTCGTGAACACCACCCAGCCGGGAGTAACGCGCTGGGCAATCTGTGGTCCGTAGGCTTCGTCCACCTCCAGTACCGCGATGTCCGCCGCAAGCACACCTCTCAGGGACAGACCCCCGACAAGAGCCGAGGCGAGACCTTGGGGCAAATTGCCGCCGGCAGGATTAGAGAACACTCGCAGACCGTGGGCTCGAAGAATCCCCACCAGCATCGCCGTGGTGGTCGATTTACCGTTCGACCCGGTGACGAAAATTACTCCGCTGGGAAGTGACTCGAGACTGCGGCGCAGCACATCAGGAATGAGGCGCAAAAGCACCAGCCCAGGAAAGGCCGAACCTCCGCCACGCAGACGGGCCGCAAAACGAACAAGTTTTGCAAGAAAGACTGCGAGAAAAAGCCTCACCGGCTTACTCGAGGTAGTCGCGAAGAGCCTGTGATCGCGAAGGGTGCCGCAGTTTCGCCATCGTCTTGGATTCGATTTGGCGGATCCGCTCTCGCGTCACCCCAAAAGTGTCGCCAATCTGGTCCAGCGTCTTGGGCATGCCATCGCCGAGACCAAAGCGCATCTTGATAACTCCTGCTTCACGCTCGGAAAGCGACTCGAGGAGGCCTTCCAGCTGTCTCTGCAGCATGGTGAAGCCCACAGCATCGGCCGGCACAACGGCCTCCGTGTCCTCAATCAGGTCGCCAAACTCACTGTCACCGTCTTCACCCAGCGGTGTGTGAAGCGAGATGGGTTCGCGACCATACTTCTGGACTTCGACAACCTTCTCGGGGGTCATGTCGAGCTCCCGGGCTAGCTCCTCCGGCGTGGGCTCGCGGCCCAAATCCTGAAGCATTTGTCGCTGAACCCGAGCAAGCTTGTTGATGACCTCCACCATGTGGACGGGAATACGAATTGTTCGCGCTTGGTCGGCCATGGCGCGCGTGATCGCCTGACGAATCCACCAGGTGGCATACGTCGAGAACTTGAAGCCTTTGGTGTAGTCGAACTTCTCCACCGCGCGGATCAAACCCAGGTTTCCCTCCTGGATCAGGTCCAGGAACTGCATTCCGCGGCCGGTGTAGCGCTTGGCCAGCGACACGACGAGTCGGAGGTTCGCGCCCAAAAGGTGGTTCTTAGCGCGCTGCCCGTCTTTGGCAATCTCGTGAAGCTCACGCGAGAGCTTCGTGGTCTTTTGCGATGCGGTCATACCTGAGAGCTTTTCCTCCGCAAACAAACCCGCCTCGATGCGTAACGCGAGCGAGACCTCTTGCTCAGCGTTCAGCAGCGCGACCTTACCGATCTGCTTCAGGTAGTCCTTGACCGGGTCCGCCGTGGCACCCGTAATCGTGGTGGAAATGATGGGTGCATCGTCATCGTCGGTGCTGGAGAGAACCAATGCGCCTTGGGGGAGAGCAACCGCCGGCTTGTCGTCTTCTTCCTCATCCACGAGTTCGACGGCACCAGCAATAAGCTGCGCGCCGAGGTTTTCTGCCACATCGTCTTTTACGGTTTCCACGACCGCGGGCGTTACCTCCGCAGATTCGGTTACCTCAGGCTTTGCCGCCGGAGCTTTCTTGGCGGGAGCTTTCTTGGCGGGAGTCTTGGCAGTGGGCGCTTTAGCCGCAGGAGCAGTCTTCTTTGCGGGTGCTGTCGCTGGTTTCTTAGCCGAAGCCGCCTTCGCGGGACTCTTTTTGGCAGTGGCCGGCGTCTTCTTCGCGGGAGCAGCCTTTGCGGCAGGCTTTGACGCTGGCTTTTTCGCGGGCGCAGCCTTCACAGCAGGCTTTGCGGCGGGCTTTGCAGCAGGCTTTTTCGCGGGGGCCTTAGCTGCGGGCGCAGCCTTTTTGGGAGCCGCCTTGACAGCGGTCTTTGCCGCCGGAGCGGACTTTTTCGCTGCTGGCTTCGCTGCGGCAGCCTTTTTCGCGGGCGCCTTCACCGACTTCGCAGTTGCTGACGCTGGTTTCTTGGCCGCAGCCGGCTTGGCGGGAGTTTTGGTGGCGGCTTTTTTCGCAGGGGCTTTTGCGCTAGTGGCGGGAGCCTTTGGCGCAGCTTTCTTGGTCGAAGTTTTTGTTGCCGAAGATGCGGGCTTTTTTGCAGGTGGGGTCACGGGTTGGGCGGGTGCTTTCTGGGGTTCGGGAGAGGTTTTCTTGGCGCGCCCGGTGAGTCTGTCAATCAACCGGGGCTTTTTTGCGGGTGCATCACCTGATGACTTCGCCATGTCCTGCTCCACTCCTAGCGACGGGCAGTAAGAAGGCCCTTGTCAAGCCCTACCAACGTTAGCCGGTTGGGCCCCACAGGGCTCCCTCTTAGTATGGCACGCCCTGCGCGCCTTTTCCTGCAACCAGAGGGGTGGCGCCGAAACTAGCTCTCGGAGGGCTCCGACGCCCCGGGCTGACGTTTGGCAAGGAAATCTTGCAGCTCCGAGGCAATCGCATCGGCGCTCGGCACTTCACCATCAGCATCCGTCAGCGGCGACGGGATGGGGTTGTCTTCCATGTACGAGTCGTGGCGCTTTTCCAAGGAAGCGATTAACTTTTCCAACTCCTGGTTGTCTTCGACCTGTTTTCCGATTCCGGTCAAAAACTCTCGACCCGCTTCGCGCAGCGAATCGGTCGGAAAGATCAGGCCGGTTGCCTTGGTCACGCTCTGCAGCGCAGTCACTGCGGCGTCCGGGAACTCGGTATCAGCCAGGTAGTGCGGAACCAGAACCACGAACCCGGCGGTCGGATGCTCTTGTTCCTGCAGTCGGTACTCAATCAGGTGCATCAATGTGCCAGGAACCCCGGTGGTGGGCCGCCACACCGACAGTGCATCGGTGACGTCCTCGCGGTTGCCACTCACCGTCACACCGAGACTTCGCGTGTGCGGAACCGGCATCGGGATAGCGTGCACCCAACTGCTGGTGGAGACTTCCAGACTCGAAATCAGCCCCAGGATGGTCTGGGACATGGCCTCCCAGCGGAAATCCGGCTCGTAGCCGGAAAGAAAAAGAAAAGGTTGGTCGAGCTCGTCGTGCACCAGGTCGAGGCTCAACCTGGGTGGCTCGTATTCCGTGAGATGGGTTTCCTCAAACTGAAAAAGTGGCCGCCTCGCGCGGTAATCGATCAGCTCATCATTATTGAACGTACCCACGCGGGTCGATTCCAGCGCGTCGAGCAGGTACTTGTTCACCTGGGTGACAACCCCGCCGGCGTCAGCGAAACCGGTCAGTCCCGCGACCAGAGGCAACCCCTTGGGCACCTCGGAAAGCTCGAGCGCTTCTCGAAACAACCGGTCATCGAACATGTCCCCCACACTATTGCGTGCGGGGGACAATCCTGGGATTCTTCGCTCCCAGCGATACACCGCGATGGCTAGCATGAAGGCATGACGATTCCTGCCCCTGAATTCCTCCCCACGCTCGATGATGTAGCAGCCGATGACTTGGTCGTGATCGGTCTTCGCAAGCACACCGAAGGCCCTCAGATTTTTTCCCATGCGCTCTCGGAGAGCGTTTCAGCGCTGCTCGCAGACGCCGCGGTTGCAATCGGGGCAGAAGGCGGGATGGATTCCACGTGGCGGGTCCCCGCTCCGGCCGGGCTCTCCGCGAAAGGGGTCGTCCTGGTGGGGATGGGCGAAGAAGCCCCGACAGCCGACACCTTGCGGGCAGTCGCCGGATTCGCCGCTCAAAGCGTGAAGAAGCCAGAGCGTCTCGTGTTTGCACTCGCGCACGAAAACGCCACCGAGCACGAAGCCATCTTGGAGGGCGCCATTCTTGGCTCGTATCGAACAGACAAAGTAACGGCGGACAAGAAAGACACGACGCCGCGTATCGCCCTGGTGGGAGAACCCACCGAGGAGAGCGTCTCCCGAATTGTGACCCAGTGCGAAGCCGTGTTTACGGTGCGCAACCTCGTCACCACGCCGCCGAACATGTTGAACCCCGTGTCGTTTGTGACCGAAGTCGAGAAGCTTGCCAAAGACACCACCCTGTCCGTCGAGATCCTGGACGAAAAGGAACTCGAAAAGCAGGGTTTTGGCGGGATTACAGCGGTTGGCAAAGGTTCGATCAACCCGCCGCGCCTCATGATTCTTCGCCACCAGCCCGCCGACCCTTCGCGCCATGTCGCGCTGGTGGGCAAGGGCATCACTTTTGACTCCGGTGGTCTCTCCCTGAAGCCACCGACAGCAATGGTGGGAATGAAATACGACATGACCGGTGCTGCTGTGATGGCAGCGACCACGATCGCTGCTGCCCAGCTCGGCTCTCCCGCCGCCATCACCACGTACCTGTGCCTGGCAGAAAATATGCCCAGCGGCACAGCCTCCAGGCCTAACGACGTCATCACCATCAAAGGCGGCAAAACAGTCGAAATCCTGAACACGGATGCCGAGGGGCGCCTTGTGATGGCCGACGGGTTACAGGCAGCAAGCGCCCTCAATCCCGATCTCATTGTGGACGCCGCCACCCTCACGGGAGCGGCGCGCATTGCGCTGGGCGAACGCTATGCCGGTCTGATGGGCTCCACTGAGGCAACAGCCCAGATTCAGGCCGCCGCCGCCGAGGCTGGCGAGCTGGTGTGGCCGATGCCACTGCCTCCCGAGCTGCGAACCATTCTGAATTCTGATGTCGCTGATATCGCCAATGTGAAACCCGGCGAGGTGCTGGGCGGAATGTTGAGTGCTGGCCAGTTCCTCAAAGACTTTGTCGGCACGAACGATGAGGGGGAGGATATTCCCTGGGCTCACCTCGATATTGCGGGTCCTGCTGCGAACTCATCAGGGCCTTATGGTTACACCCCGAAGGGTCCCACGGGGGCCATCACCAGGACACTGATTTCGTTGGTGATGTCCGGCAATACCCCTGGCAGCAAGCCCGCGGGACAGTAGTAGGCTGGGGGTTCGCGCCCCGTGCACTGTCTCGGGCCCGGCATTCCAGATTTACCTGTGAGGGAGTTTTCAACCTGTGGCTGAGCACACTTTTGACCTTGTCATCCTCGGCGCCGGAAGTGGAGGCTACGCAGCGGCACTGCGGGCGAGCCAACTCGGTATGAGCGTTGGACTCATCGAAAAAGACAAGGTCGGGGGAACCTGCTTGCACGTGGGGTGTATCCCCACGAAAGCCCTGCTGCACGCGGCTGAGGTCGCTGACTCAGCGCGTCATTCGGACATGTTTGGTGTGCGCACCACACTGGAGGGTGTCGACCTTCCTGCGGTGAACACCTACCGCGATGGGATTGTTTCTTCCAAGCACAAGGGACTGCAGGGGCTTATTAAGGCCCGCGGCATCACGACCATTGAGGGAACCGGGAAGCTGATTTCTCCCACCACGGTTCAGGTCGGCGAGGACACCGTGGTCGGCAAGAACGTTGTTTTGGCGACAGGTTCCTACCCGAAGTCCCTACCGGGTCTTGAGATTTCTGGCCGAATTATCACCTCAGAGCAGGCTCTCGCGATGGACTGGATCCCCAACAAGGTGATCGTCCTGGGCGGTGGCGTCATTGGTGTTGAGTTTGCGAGCGTCTGGCGCTCGTTTGGGTCCGAGGTGACCATCGTGGAGGGTCTCCCCCACCTAGTTCCCGCCGAGGACGAATCAATCTCGAAACAGTTTGAGCGCGCCTACCGCAAACGCGGCATCAATTTCCACGTGGGCAAGCGCTTCCAGTCCGCCACACAGGATGATTCCGGGGTCACGGTGACCCTGGAGGATGGCACCGTGGAAACCGGCGACATCCTGTTGGTCGCGGTGGGCCGTGGCCCGAAGACTGAGGGCATGGGCTACGAAGACGTCGGTGTGGAAATGGATCGCGGTTACGTTTTGACCGACGAGCGTCTGCGCACGAATGTTCCCGGGGTTTTTGCCGTCGGCGACATCGTGCCGGGTATCCAGCTCGCTCACCGCGGTTTCCAGCACGGCATTTTTGTCGCCGAAGAGCTTGCTGGCCTGAACCCCATGGTGGTTTCTGATCGCAATATCCCGAAGGTGACCTACTCCGAGCCCGAGGTTGCCTCGGTGGGCTTTTCCGAGAAGGACGCCACGGCAGAGTTCGGCGCTGAGGGTATTGCTGTCTATGACTACAACCTCGCCGGCAATGGTAAGAGCCACATCCTCGAAACTGCCGGTTCGATCAAGGTCATCCGCCAGGTTGACGGTCCCATCATCGGAGTGCACATGATTGGCGCCCGCGTTGGTGAGCTGATTGGTGAAGCCCAGGTTGCTGTCAACTGGGATGCCTACCCCGAGGATGTCGCCCCCCTGCTCCATGCCCACCCCACCCAGAACGAAGCACTGGGAGAGGCTTTCCTGGCTATCGCCGGTAAACCCCTCCACGCGCTCTAAACATCAAACGAGACACCTAACTCTCAAAAGGAGACACTCGAGATGAGTCAAGAAGTAAACCTGCCAGCGCTCGGCGAGAGCGTCACTGAGGGCACCGTCACCCGCTGGCTGAAGCAAGTCGGCGACAGTGTTGCCGTGGACGAGCCCATCGTCGAGATTTCCACGGACAAAGTGGACACCGAAATTCCTTCGCCCGTGGCGGGTGTGATCGAGGCCATTCTTGTGGCCGAGGACGACACCGTCGAGGTCGGAGCACCCCTGGTTCGCATTGGGGATGGCAGCGGTGCCGCCGCTCCGGCAGAAGCACCAGCCGTTGACACTGCACCGGCAGCAGCAGCCGCGGAGCCAGCACCCGCTGAACCCGCCGCACCTGCCGCTCCTGAGGCACCCGTGGCGCCACCAGCTCCCCCTGCAGCACCAGTAGCAGCGCCTGCCCCTCCTGCACCACCCACGGCTCCCGCTCCGGCAGCAGCGCCTGCGCCACCTGCCACTCCGCCAGCAGCGCCCGCGCCCCCGGCCCCACCTGTCGCTGCACCAGCACCGCCTGCGCCCGAGCCTGTCCCGGCCGCAGCACCCAGCATCCCGCCGGCTATGCCCGCTGGCACCCGCGCGATGCCCTACGTCACGCCTATTGTTCGCAAGCTCGCTCACGACCACGGGGTTAACCTCGACACGGTGACGGGGACCGGTGTGGGCGGTCGGATCCGTAAAGAAGACATCATCGCCGCCGCCTCGGGTGGTACCGCTCCGGCGGCAGCCGCCGCTCCGGTCTCGGTGGAAGCTTCGCCTCTGCGCGGAACCAACGTGCCCATGAGCCGCCTGCGCAAGGTCATTGCCGAGCGCGCGGTGGCCTCCATGCAGCAAACCGCTCAGCTGACGACCGTTGTCGAAGTAGACGTCACAGAAATTGCCGAACTGCGCACCGCAGTGAAAGAGCAATTCCACACCTCGACCGGGCACAAGCTGAGCTTCATGCCCTTCTTCGTGAAGGCTGCCGCAGAAGCTCTCCGTGTGTTCCCCATCATCAACGCCGTTGTGGAGGGTGAGACGATCACCTACCCGGCGACCGAGAACATCTCCATTGCCGTTGACACGGAGCGCGGTCTACTCACCCCGGTTTTGAAGAACGCGGGCGAGAAAAACATCGCCGGCATCGCCGGAGACATCGCGGACCTCGCGGAGCGCACCCGCACCAACCAACTCAGTCCCGACGAGTTAGCTGGTGGCACGTTCACGCTGACCAATACCGGGTCTCGTGGGGCACTGTTTGACACCCCCGTGGTCTTCCTGCCGCAGGTGGCGATCCTGGGAACGGGAATTGTTCAGAAGAAGCCCGTTGTGGTCACCCACAACGGGGACGACTCGATTGCTATTCGCCACACCGTGTACTTAGCGCTCTCCTACGACCACCGGATCGTTGATGGCGCTGACGCAGCGCGTTTCCTCACCATGGTGAAAGACCGCCTCGAGGCAGGCGACTTCGACGCTGATCTGGGAATGTAGCCATGGCGGATAAGAAAAAGGCAGAGAAAGAGCCCGGCCGGATCAAGCAGCTGTGGCAGGTCTTCAACCTGACCCGCAAAACGGACAAAGCGCTTGTGCCGGTCATGCTGCTCACCTTCCTGGCGCCTCTCGCAGCCGGTATCGGCGTCGGGGTGACTTTCAACAACGGCAGCGTCCTCACGATGGTGTTGTACATCACGACCGGAGTGTTGCTCTCGGTGTTGTTGACGCTGATCATCTTGGGTCAGCGCGCAGAAAAAACTGCCTACAAGGAGATCTCCGGGAAGCCCGGTGCTGTTGGTGCCGTGCTGCGCAGCGCCCTGCGTCGTACCTGGCAGGCCAGCGAGTTCCCGGTAGCGGTCAACCCCCGCACCCAGGAAGCCGTGTACCGCGCGGTAGGGAAACCCGGAGTGGTCTTGATCGCTGAGGGCTCCCCCGCAAAAACTAAGAAAATGTTGGAAGACGAGCGACGCGCAGTGTTGCGCGCGGTACCGGAGATTTCCGTGCACTTCATCCAGGTCGGAACAGACCCGGGGCAAACTCCGCTCTACAAGCTCAACAAAACGATGCGGTCACTGAAGAACTCGCTGCGAAAAGCAGAGGTTCTCGCGGTGTCACACCGGCTGACCTCGCTTTCCAAGGGCAACTCGATGCCGATTCCTAAGGGAATGGACCCCTCAAAAGTACGCGCCCCAAAACCCCGCTAGCGCACCACGAGAATCGTGCCGACCAAACGGTCGTGCAAACCTCGCATGTCGGCATCGACCAACACCGCGGGAATGACCAGTGCGATCAGCAGTGGTCGCACGAGGGGTGCCATCACTCCGAGTGCCCCACCCTTGATGGGGGCGATACGGATGCGGGCTACCAAATGGCCCGGAGAACCGGCAATCAGTAGGCCACCGAGCGCGTTTGCGCCAATGAAAACCAGCAGTGTGGCAAACCCATCGGCACCGAAAAACAGCGCGGAAATGAGCCAGGCCAAAGCCCAATCAACCGCGAGCCCCAGGACCCGTCGAAGGTAGGTGGGAGTGGACCGTGGTCCCTCCATCGGTAACCCAAATTGTTTCCCCGGCCAGCCGTCCTCAGAGGTACTCACCCCGACAGTCTAGAAGGGTGTAACACGGTGGAAACATAGCGGGAACCCAGCCTTAACTGCCGCCACCTATCGTGGAGCCAGCTTCGAAACCTCGGAGCCCTCCATCCCACGAATTCAGGAGTGAACACCATGTTCAAAGATTCCTCGGAAGTTCTGGCGTACATCAAGAAAAATGACGTCAAGTTCCTCGACATCCGCTTCACCGACCTTCCCGGTGTGCAACAGCACTTCAACATCCCCGCCGCCTCAGTGGACGAAGAGTTCTTCACTGTCGGCCAGCTATTTGATGGTTCCTCCATCCGCGGCTTCCAGCAAATTCACGAATCCGACCTGCAGTTGATTCCCGATGTCACCAGCGCCTACATGGACCCCTTCCGCGATGAGTCCACGCTGATCATGGTTTTCGACATCTACAACCCGCGCAACGGTGAGATCTACAGCCGTGACCCCCGCCAGGTTGCCCACAAAGCGGAGAAGTATCTTGCCAGCACCGGCATTGCCGACACGGCATTCTTTGCTCCCGAAGCCGAGTTCTACATCTTTGATGACGTTCGTTACGACGTTCGTCAGAACCGCAGCTTCTACGAGGTGGACTCCATTGAGGGCGCCTGGAACACGGGTCGCAACGAAGAAGGCGGCAACCTCGCCAACAAGACCCCCTACAAGGGCGGCTACTTTCCTGTCAGCCCGATTGACCACTTCGCCGACCTGCGCGATGACATCTGCCTGAAGCTCGCTGAAGCGGGTCTGGTGGTGGAGCGCTCCCACCACGAGGTGGGTACTGCCGGTCAGGGAGAAATCAACTACCGCTTCGACACGATGGTTCGCTCAGCGGATGACATCCTGAAGTTCAAGTACATCGTCAAAAACACTGCTCTGCAGTGGGGCAAGACCGCAACCTTCATGCCGAAGCCGCTCATGGGCGACAACGGCTCGGGGATGCACACCCACCAGTCGCTCTGGAACGACGGTAAGCCTCTCTTTTACGACGAGGCAGGCTACGGCGGTCTCAGCGACATTGCTCGTTGGTACATCGGGGGAATCCTGAAGCACGCCCCGGCACTGCTCGCCTTTACCAACCCCAGCCTCAACAGCTACCACCGCCTGGTGGCAGGGTTCGAAGCACCGATCAACCTGGTTTACTCAGCGGGTAACCGGTCGGCTGCAGTTCGTATCCCCATCACCGGAACCAACCCGAAGGCTAAGCGCATCGAATTCCGCGCACCCGATGCCTCCGGTAACCCCTACCTCGCGTTTGCCGCTCAGATGATGGCTGGCCTTGATGGCATCCAGAACAAGATTGAGCCTCACGAGCCGGTGGATAAGGACCTCTACGAGCTGCCTCCCGAGGAAGCAGCCGCTATCCCTCAGCTTCCGACCTCCTTGGAGGCTGCTCTGGCGGCTCTCGAGGCGGACCACGAGTTCTTGACCAAGGGCGGCGTCTTCACGCCTGACCTCATCGAGAACTGGATCGCGATGAAGCGTGAGAACGAGATTGCGCCGATGGCGCAGCGCCCTCACCCCTTCGAATACGAGCTGTACTTCAGCGTCTAGGTTCGAACCTTCTGGCGGGTCCTATCGTGGGATGGGGCCCGCCAGTTCGTTAACGGGAGTCACTCTCGTAAAAAACCCGCTCGAAGACCGCGCGCGCTCGCCGGGTAGTTCGCAGGTATTCATCCTCGAGGACGCTGGCCGAGAGCGGTGGGTATCCCCTCAACCGCGCGGCACCTTCCAAACCAGCACGATCATCGGGAAGCACATCGGTTGAGCTTGCCCCAAAAAGCGCCAGCGCGGTGCGAAGCCCCGAAGCCAAGGTCCACGCGGCTTCGAGTTGCTGCGCATCCTCGGCTGCCAGCAAGCCACAATTGCCCAATGCCGACAGCGCTTCGAGGGTAGAGGGCGTCCGAATTTCCGGGTGTGCGTGCCCATGGCGTAGTTGGAGAAGCTGAATCAGCCACTCGACGTCGCTGAGTGAGCCTCGCCCGAGTTTCAGGTGGCGTGAGGGGTCCGTACCCTGCGGGAGTCGTTCGGCTTCCACGCGCGCCTTGATCCGACGGATATCGCGCGCTTGGTCGCCGCCAAACTCCTCGGGGTAGCGATACGGCGCCGCCATCTGGAGAAAAGCTTCTGACAGGGTCCTATCCCCCGCGCAATGGTCGGCGCGCAGAAGCGCCTGCGCCTCCCACCCGAGAGCCCAACGCTCGTAATACTGCTGGTACGCCTCAAGGCTGCGCACGAGGGGGCCATTCTTGCCCTCGGGTCGCAACCCGGCATCCAATTCCAGCGGGAACAGCACGTCTTCGCCATATTTTTTGACATCGCGCACAATCGCGTCCGCGAGCTGGCCCGCCTCATCGCCAGCGCCGGTGTCGCGATACACCCACAACACATCCAAATCGGAGGAAAAGCCGATCTCGCGGCCGCCTAAACGGCCCATGCTGATCACCGCAAAGTCCACCCCCGTGAGGCCGTGCCGAGCCAGGGCAAGAAGTCCCTCTACATGGGCTTGGGCCAGGTCGGTCAGCCCGGAGGCAGTGGCCGTGGTCTCTGACACCCCCAGAATGCTTCCCATCGCGAGGCGCAAGAGCTCCCTGCGCCGGAAAGTGCGCAGCGCTTGTGCCGCTGCGTCACGGTCTGCCTGATGGCGTTGCAGGGTGGCCTTGACCTCCTCCAGTAGGGATTCGGCCCGCCGGGGCACCAAATCTTCATCATCGTCCAACCACTCGGCCCCTTCGGGAACCCGAGCAAACAGTTTTTGGACGTATCCGCTGGTGGAGAGCACCTGGGTGAGGCGCTGTGCTGCGCCAGAAGAGTCCCGGAGCATACGAAGGAACCAATACGCCTCCCCCAAGTTGTCACTGAGGTTTCGAAAGGCGAGCAGTCCCCCATCAGGATCTGTGCCCTCCGCCAACCACTGCAGAATCACCGGCAAAAGAGCGCGTTGAATTGCCGCTCTGCGTGACACCCCCTGGGTGAGGGCTGCCAGGTGGTGGAGGGCTCCCTCGGGATTGACGAAACCGGAGGCCCCCAACCGCAGTGCTGCCTGAGAGCTGGTGAGAGCCCCTCCGGCTTCATCAAGGCTTGCCACCGCCGAGAGTAGGGGACGATAAAAAAGCTTCTCGTGCAGACTTCTCACATCGCGCCGCGTGCTTCGCCACAAGTCACTGATGCCCGAGGCGGTTTCCGCCAACCCGGTACGGCGCGCTAGCAGGCGCAGCTCCTCCTCGGTCTCTGGCATGACGTGGCTTCGCACCATCGCACCCAGCTGTATGCGGTGCTCAAGCAGTCGTAGCGTCCGATAGGCGACATCAAACTCGTTCGCTTCGGCACGACCGACATACCCCGCCTGAGAGAGCGCCCGCAGAGCACCGAGGGTGTCTCGCTGCCGGATGGACTCGTCGGTGGCTCCATGCACCAACTGCAGCAGCTGGATCGTGAATTCGATATCGCGCAGGCCTCCTGGACCGAGCTTCACCTGGCGTTCTACCTGGTCCGCCGGAATAGTGTTGGTGACCCGCTCTCGCATTCGCTGCACTTGCTCGACAAATCCCGGACGCCCTGATGCGCTAAATACCAGGGGGTTGAGCGCATCGACATAGCGCTGGCCTAAGCCTGCGTCGCCGGCCAGCGGTCGTGCCTTCAGCAACGCCTGAAACTCCCAATCGCTCGCCCACCGGTCGTAGTAGGCAAGGTGGGAGTCCAAAGTGCGGACCAGGGCGCCGTCTTTACCTTCCGGGCGCAGATTGGCGTCTACTTCCCACAACCCCGGTTCGCTGCCGAACTCCATCACATTGCGCGCGGTTTCCCGCGCCAGCAGGGTTGCGCCCTGGAGGACCTTCTCGCTCTCTGCCCCCTCGGGGATCTCCGTGACATAAATCACGTCAACGTCGCTGAGGTAGTTGAGCTCACGCGCACCCGTTTTGCCCATCCCAATAATCGAGAGCGGAACGTCTTTCGCGGGCAAAGAATGCTGGCGGCGCGCAATATCCAGAGCGATTTCTAGGCACGCCCCGGCCATGTCGGCCAAACAGGCGGCCACCTGGGGCAGTACCTGCCGGGCGTCAGCAGATCTTGCGTCAAAAAGCGCTAATTGACAGAGGTTGCGCCGATATTGCACCCGCAACGCAGAGACCGCCTCCGCGGGCTCCAGGCCCCGGGTAACGGACCCAAAGAGCTCCACCCAGCCGTGTACGGCGGGAAGAACAGTGAGGTCGTCGGTAAAGAGGCTCCACTGTTCAGGTCTGCGCAAAAGAAAGTCGGTCAGCCCCGTGCTCATCCCGGTGAGCACAATCACAGACTCCCTGGCGTGGGCAGATTTCACCAGTTTTGCCCACGGGCCGGGATGCGCCTCCCGCATGGCCAAACATGTGGCTAGCGAAGCGTCGGGGTCGGCGGAACCGGCAAAGAGTTCCGGCTCCCAGCCAAGCTCAGCAAGCCGCTGTTGCGCGGCGCCCAGGTCGCTAAAGCCTGCTTTAGCAAGGACCTGGAGAGTCGATCGCTCCCTCGTCATCCCCGCACGGTGCTACAACAGCTCGAGGTTGCTGGCGAGCTCGTAGGGGGTGACTTGGGCGCGGTAGGCCTCCCACTCGCGCTTCTTGTTCAGCAGGAAGTAGTTGAACACTCTCTCACCGAGTGTTTCTGCGACCAGCTCACTGTTTTCCATCTGGACCAGCGCCTGGTCAAGGCTCGCGGGTAGGGGTTCGTAGCCCAGCGCCCGTCGCTCACCTTCACTGAGCTCCCATACGGTGTCCTCTGCTTCGGCCGGCAACTCGTAGTTGTTTTCGATACCTTTCAAACCTGCTGCCAGTAGCAGCGAGAACGCCAGATACGGGTTGGCCGCAGAATCAATCCCGCGATACTCCACGCGCGCGCTTTGACCCTTGCTGGGCTTATACAGGGGCACCCGAACCAGGGCGGAGCGGTTGTTGTGTCCCCAGGTCACGTAACTGGGGGCTTCGTGTCCGCCCCACAGGCGCTTATACGAGTTCACAAACTGGTTGGTGATGGCGGTGAATTCGGGAGCGTGTTTCAGCACACCAGCCACAAAGGAGCGTCCCAGGGCGGAGAGCTGGTACTTGCCTCCCGCGTCGAAGAACGCGTTTGTGTCACCTTCAAACAGCGAGAGGTGGGTGTGCATGCCCGAACCTGGGTGGGAAGCCATCGGTTTTGGCATAAACGTGGCGTAAACACCCTGCTCGATGGCGACTTCTTTGACCACGGTTCTAAACGTCATGATGTTGTCTGCCGTCGTCAAGGCATCCGCATAACGCAGGTCGATCTCGTTCTGACCCGGGCCCGCCTCGTGATGGCTGAACTCGACCGAGATTCCCAGGTCTTCCAACATCCGCACGGCACGCCGACGGAAGTCGTGTGCGGTGCCGCCGGGAACATTGTCAAAATACCCTGCAGAATCGACAGGTTCGGGCCCGTCAGGACCGTAGGCGCTGGACTTCAGGAGGTAAAACTCCACCTCCGGGTGGGTGTAAAACGTGAAGCCCAGATCTGCTGCCTTTTCCAACTGACGCTTGAGAACATGGCGCGGGTCCACCGCAGCGGGTTGACCATCCGGCGTGGTGATGTCGCAGAACATTCGCGCGGTGGGGTCAACTTCACCCCTCCAGGGAAGAATCTGGAACGTTGTCGGGTCAGGGTGAGCCAGCACATCGGCTTCGAATGCCCGGGTAAACCCTTCGATCGACGAACCATCGATTCCTAAGCCCTCAGCAAAAGCGCCCTCAATCTCTGCGGGAGCCACCGCCACCATTTTCAGTGTGCCCACCACATCGGTGAACCACAACCGAATGAATTTCACTCCGCGCTCTTCAATAGTGCGCAAGACAAAGTCGCGTTGTTTATCCACTGTTTCCCCCAGATTGGGCGCTCACCGGCGCAGAAAGCTCTGGCATTAGGCTACTGGTTATGCCCCGTTTTCGCTTAGCTTTAGCGCAAACCAACCCCATTGTGGGTCATCGATCCCACAACGCTCAGACTCTTCTGGAGTGCGCTCGGGTTGCCTACGACCAGGGTGCACAAGCCATGCTGAGCGGTGAGCTCTCCCTCACGGGCTACCCGATCGAAGATTTGGCGCTGCGGGATAATTTTTTGGAACTGTCACGGGCCTCCTTGGCGGAGCTGGCGAGCGCACTCCAGGCCGAAGGTATGGGCGATATGGCGGTCATCGTGGGGCACCCCGATGGGCCACATACGCTGGCTGATGACGCCACCATCCTGCACTCTGCCGCCCGGGCCACAAACAGCGCCAGCGTTCTCCTGGGCGGGAAAATTCAGGCCACCTACGCGAAACACCACCTGCCCACGTACGCCGTGTTCGATGAATCCCGAACGTTTGTGCCGGGGACCGAAACTCTCATCCTGCGTATGGCCGGTGTTGATGCTGGAATCCTTATTTGTGAGGACTTGTGGCGCAGCGACGGCCCCGTGGAAACTCTCACGGGTTACCCCCTGGGGCTTCTACTGGTTCCCAATGCGTCCCCTTTCCAGCGAGATAAAGCCACCGTGCGAGAGCCACTGGTTACCCAGCGCGCCCAGGAAATGAACACCCACGTTGCCTATGTGAACATTGCCGGTGGGCAGGACGATCTGGTGTTTGATGGCGACAGCATGATCGTCTCCCCCGCCGGGCACCGCACCGTCTCCTCCGCCTGGTTTGACGAAGACGTGACGGTGGCGGACCTGGAAATCCCATCATTCGGCGCTGAGGCGCCACTGCCCGCCGGTGCTCGACGGGTGGAGCTTGCGGGAGTCCGCGCCCCCGGGTCACAACCTCTCCCCCCTCCCACACCGCGCACCGATGATCCACTCGAGCTGGTGTGGCAGGCCATCACCACAGGTATTCGCGATTATGTGAATAAGAACAGTTTCCCCTCGGTTATCCTCGGGCTCTCCGGAGGCATTGACTCAGCTTTGTGCGCATCGCTGGCAACCGATGCGCTCGGTCCGGAACGGGTTTTTGGCGTGGGGATGCCCAGTGCCCACTCGAGTGAGCACTCGCTGGAAGATGCGCAAGCGCTTGCCGAGAACCTAGGACTCAGCTACCGCGTAGAGGGCATCACGAAGCTGGTCGCCGGTTTTGACGAGCAGCTGGGTCTGACCGGTCTGGCGGCCGAGAATGTGCAAGCCCGCGCCCGGGGTGTGCTGCTGATGGCGCTCTCGAATCAGGAGGGCCACCTTGTGCTGACGACGGGGAACAAATCGGAGCTCGCCGTAGGCTACTCCACCATCTACGGTGACTCCGTCGGCGGATTTGCGCCAATCAAGGACGTCCCCAAGACACTGGTGTGGGAACTGGCTCGGTGGCGAAATGCTCGGGCCCAATCGCTGGGGGAAACACCCCCCATCCCCGCGAACTCGATCGACAAGCCGCCCAGCGCTGAGCTGCGTCCCGATCAAACCGATCAGGACAGCCTCCCCGACTACGAGCTGCTTGACCAGATCCTTGAGCTACTTGTCGTCCAGGGCTATGACGCGCCACAGATCGTCGCTCGGGGTTTTGAAGAAGCACTCGTCCACGAAGTGGTGGCGCTCGTTTCCCGCGCGGAATGGAAGCGTCGCCAGGGTGCGATTGGGCCCCGTATTTCGAGTGTGGCTTTCGGGAGGGACCGACGGCTTCCGATTACCAACACCCTGTCGCAGTTCGAGCGCCCCGAGTAGGCTCCCACCATGTCTTCTTCTCCCAAACGTGTTCGCGTCCGCCATTTCGCCCGCGCCAAACAAGAGGGCATCCGCATTACCGGCATCACCAGCTATGACTTTCTAACGGCAGGAGTGTTCGACGAAGCCGGCGTTGATTTCCTCCTCATCGGTGATTCCGCCGCCAATGTGGTTTTTGGTTACGACTCCACTGTCCCCGTCACTGTGGACGAGCTGATTCCGCTATGTCGTGGGGTCGCTAAGGCAGCATCGCGCGCGCTGGTGATAGCCGATCTGCCCTTCGGGTCCTACGAGGCGAGTGCTGACGAAGCTCTGCACACCGCCATTCGCTTCATGAAGGAATCCGGCGTGCACGCGGTCAAACTGGAGGGCGGCGTTCGCTCTCGTGACCACATCTCGCGCATTGTTGAAGCGGGGATCCCGGTCATGGGCCATGTGGGCTTCACTCCCCAAAGTGAGCACGGACTCGGCGGTCACGTGGTGCAGGGGCGCGGCAGTGGCGCGGAAGCGCTGATGGAGGACGCCCTCGCTGTCCAGGAGGCGGGAGCCTTCGCCGTTGTGATCGAAATGGTGCCGCAGACTATTGCTCGCCAGGTAAGCGAAGCACTCACCATTCCCACCATTGGTATTGGTGCTGGCCCGGGCACTGACGGTCAGATTCTCGTGTGGTCAGACCTCGCGGGGCTTAGCACTGACCGCCTTCCACGATTTGTCAAGCAATACGCGTCGATGCGGGATGTGCTCCATGGGGCAGTATCCCAGTGGCGCGACGAAGTGGAATCAGGTACCTTCCCCGGGCCGGAGCACAGCTTCGACGAGGACTAGGCTTCCTCGTCTGCCTCCCAGGCAGCAGCGCGCTCGCGCGCGATTTCTGGCGCTCTGGCCGCTTCAGCTTCGGACTCAAACGGGCCATCACGATGCATCCCCAGGGACTGGGGTCCGTATTCGACTTCGCCGGTGACATGGTTAAACCACCACTTCTTTGTCTCTGCCATCAGCTCTCCCGTTTAGACTGTGTGCGTGCCAAAAGATGCCTCTGGAATCCTGATTCCCGGCACGCTCGCACCGCAACGACCCGTTGACTCTTCCATCACAGCTCCAGAATACGTTGGCAAACAAGCTCCACGAGACCACCAGGGCGATGATGTTTACTCCGCCGAGGAAATAGCGGCCATTCGCGCAGCAGGAACCATTGCCGCGCAAGCGATCGAAGCAGCCGGCGCCGCCGTCGTGCCCGGGGTCACCACAAACGAGCTTGATCGCATCGCGCACGATTACGTGACCAGTCACGGAGCGTACCCGTCAACCCTCGGTTATCGGGGATACCCGAAATCCTGCTGTACGTCGCTCAATGAAGTGATCTGTCACGGCATTCCCGATGACACCGTCGTGGAAGAAGGCGACATCGTGAACATCGATATCACCGCCTACTTGAATGGTTTCCACGGTGACCTGAACAAAACGTTTATCGCCGGTGAGGCGTCAGAAGAGGCCACACTGCTGGTAGAGCGCACCGAGGAGGCCTTGCGGCGCGGGATAAAGGCGGTGGCGCCCGGTCGCGAAATCAATGTGATTGGCCGAGCGATTGAAGCGTATGCCTCACGCTTTGGCTACGGCGTAGTGAAGGATTTCACGGGGCACGGAGTGGGGTCGTCTTTCCACTCCGGGCTGATCATTCCCCACTACGACGCTGCACCGCTCTATGACCAGCGAATTGAACCGGGAATGGTCTTCACCATTGAGCCAATGTTGACGCTGGGCACTATCGCTTGGGACATGTGGGAGGACGGCTGGACCGTCACCACGAAGGACAAGAAACTCTCCGCCCAGTTTGAACACACTCTTGTGGTTACCGACGCCGGAGCAGAAATATTGACGCTGCCATGAGTGTCGCGCTGGGCATCGATATTGGCGGAACGGGCATCAAAGGTGCCCGAGTGAACCTCGCCACCGGCGAGCTTGTCTCAGACCGCGTCAAAATAGCGACGCCTGAGGGCGCCCACCCACCCGACGTGTTGGACGTTGTTCAGGAAATTGTCGACACTCTCGGCCACCGTGAGGACGAGCCCATCGGTGTCTGTTTCCCCGCGGTGGTCACCCATGGTCGAACCCGGTCGGCCAGTAACGTCTCCCAAGAGTGGATTGATTTTCCCGCCGACGAGTATCTGACCCAGGAGCTGGGGCAACCGATCCGCATGGTCAACGACGCAGATGCTGCAGGATTTGCAGAGGCATCGCTGGGTTCAGCGCGCGGGGTCGACGGCCTTGTCATTCTCACCACCTTGGGAACCGGAATTGGCAGTGCCTTCTTGATGGATGGCGTGCTTGTCCCCAATTCAGAGCTTGGTCTCCTCGAAATTGACGGCGAGTTAGCCGAAAAACGGGCCGCAAACTCGGCGAGAGAACGCGAAGGCTTGTCTTTTGAGGAATGGGCCTCTCGTCTCACCCGCTTTTACACCCACGTCGAAACTTTGTTTGCTCCCGAGCTGTTCGTGATCGGCGGGGGCGTCTCCTCAAGCCACGAGAAGTTCTTCCCTCTGATTGAGGCTGGTGCACCCCTCGTTCCCGCGCACTTCCTCAATAACGCCGGAATTATCGGCAGTGCCCTCTGGGCAACCAAGCCTCAGGATTAGGCAGCGACGACAAAATTTTGGAGGTCGGCGGCCAAATGGTCATCAACCACCACGCTCATCAGGGTGCCGCGCTCGTCATAGTCAGTGGAACGGACAATCGCCTCGTTGTGCATACGCGCAACGAGCTCCCCTCGATCAAAGGGAATAATTACCGAAAGTTCGATGGTGGGACGCGGCAGCTCTGAATCGATTCGCTCCAACAGGGCGTCCACGCCCTCACCGGTGTGAGCGGAGACAAACAGCGCTGCCGGCTCAATTCCGCGCAGCTGCAACACGGTGGCATCGTCGATGGAATCAATCTTGTTGAACACGACAATCTCGGGGACATCACTGGCATCAACATCGGAAATCACTCCACGGACCGTGGAGAGTTGTGCGCCGGGGTCGGGGTGGCTGGCATCGACAACGTGCACGATGACATCTGCTTGGCCTACTTCCTCCAGCGTCGAACGAAACGCCTCCACAAGCTCGTGGGGCAGATTCCTCACAAAACCCACTGTGTCTGTCAGCGTGAAGGCACGCCCCGTGGGAGTCACGCTCTTGCGTACGGTCGCATCCAGGGTGGCAAAGAGGGCGTCTTCGACCAGAACCCCCGCCTGCGTCATGCGGTTAAGCAGTGAAGATTTCCCGGCATTCGTATACCCAGCTATGGCGACGTTTGGGATTCCGGTCCGCTTGCGATTGGCGCGCTTGGTCTCTCGGGCGGGTCCAAAACCTTTGATTTGTTTGCGCAACTTCGCCATGCGGGTGTTGATGCGCCGTCGATCAAGCTCAATTTTCGTTTCACCAGGTCCACGGCTTCCCATACCCGCGCCCGCTCCACCTACCTGGCCACCGGCTTGACGGCTCATCGATTCACCCCAACCTCGCAATCGAGGCAGCAGGTACTGCAGCTGCGCCAGCTCCACCTGGGCCTTACCCTCTCGGGTCTTGGCGTGTTGGGAAAAAATATCCAAGATGACCGCGGTGCGGTCAATGACTTTCACTTTCAAAACGTCCTCGAGTGCACGCCGCTGGGACGGTGCAAGCTCGGTGTCCGCAACCACGGTGTCTGCGCCCACCTGCCACACGAGGTCCTTCACCTCTCGGGCTTTTCCCTTGCCCAAATAGGTGGAAGCATCCGGATGGGGCAATCGCTGCACCACACCATCGAGAACCTGGGCGCCAGCTGTTTCACACAACAGGGCAAGTTCTTTCAGGGAGTTTTCCGCCTCAGTGGAGGTACCGCGGTCGTAGACCCCGATCAAGACAACTTTTTCGAGGCGAAGTTCACGATATTCGACCTCTGTGACGTCATCCAGCTCCGTCGACAGACCGGCAACGCGTCGCAGGGCTTGGCGCTCTTCCCGGTCAAAATCACCACCGGTGGGAGCAGACGGCACTGTGGTCTGGGTCTCAATCGGCCGCGAAAAAACGGTGACAGGAGCTGCTTCGGCTTCTTCCGCCGCCAGGATGCGGTCTATTGGGTCAGAAGAGGTCGCCATGTGCCTCTCAGGTTACCGCTTTTGTGCCCTGCAAACCGGGGATGTGTTCAGCTGTGAGCAAATCAATGGCCCCGGCGGCTAAAGGAAAAACCCTTTAGGCAGCCTGCTCGAGGCGGATGGCGGCAACTTCTCGCGCAATGTCGGTCGCGGACCACCCCATCAGCGGCGCAATCAACTGAGCAAGCTCTTGGACCCCCTGGGGGCCAATGGACCCTGTGAAACCCAGGAGTGTTCGCCGAAAAACGATGTCGGCAAGGGTGACGACGTGTTCATTCTGGACCAGCCAGAGGACCTCTTGAGACGAAAAGCCCTCTATGTGGACCAAGGGATCGTCGCCAGCGTCGGAAAGGTGCGCGAGTAAGTCCCGAGCGATAGTCCCGTAGCGCGCGAGAAGCTGCCCAGCGCGTGCCTCGGGAAGCGCTCCCCGATGTTGCGTGACCCAATGCTCGAGAGAACCCGCATCGGTCGGGAAGTCTTTTCCGCCGCCGATCGCCATGCCTACTGTGGAGACGCTGCGGCGCTGACCCAGCACCTCTAGGGCGTCATTAGCGAGGTGCTCCCCCAACGCCCGGAAGGTAGTCCATTTCCCACCGATCAGGCTGAGCACTCTCTGCCCGGTGGGGAGCCTGTCACTCACAATCCGATAATCCCTGGATACGACACCCGGGGAGACATCGCCCGCTGCCGGCAGCGGCCGAACGCCTGAATACCGGTAGACGATCTGACTTCGATCGAGTGCGATGTTTGGGAACACGTGTGACGCCAAATCAAAGAAGTACTCCACTTCCTCCTCCGTGCATTCCGCTTCGTCCGGGTTATCCAGGGGAATATCGGTCGTCCCGACAATCACGCGACCCAGAAGCGGGTACATCAAAACAATGCGGCCATCGCTGTTTTCGAAAAATATTTCGCGGTTATCACACGCCTGAAAGAGCTCCGGATTATCGAGAACAATGTGCGAACCCTTCGTTCCCCCGAGATATTCACTGGGCAATCCAAAAGCCTTGTTGGCACGATCTGTCCACGGACCTGCCGCATTAATGACCAGGTCAGCCCCAAACATGATCTTTTCGCCTGTTCGAGTATCGGTCAACACAATGCCCTGCTCGGTAGCCCCGGAGGCTTCGACGTAATTTAGCGCCCTCACATGCTCGCCCTGCGCGAGAGCATCGCCAAGAATGTCGAGCGCCAAGCGCTCGGGGTTCTCGATGGCCGCGTCGAAGTAGTGAGCGGTAAATTTCACCTCCGGATTAATCGCCGGGAGCTCGCGCAGCGAGCGTTTCCGCCCAAAAAACTCGTGGCGGGGCATGGTCCCGGCATTTCGCCCAAAGGTGTCATAGAGCAGCAGGCCAATTTTGATTAAGAGCGCTCCGCGTTCTTTGGGTTTGCCGCCGCGATGAAACAGCAGTTTGACAGGCGCGGAGAGTACCCCAGAAAACACAGAAAAAATCGGCATCGTTGTTTTGAGCGGCTTGACGTAGTGGGGAGCTGTCGAAAGGAGTCGATTGCGCTCCAAGAGTGATTCGCGGACCAGGCGGAACTCGCCGTTTTCTAGGTACCGAATACCGCCATGAATCATGTGAGAGGACGCAGCCGAAGCGCCAGAACAGTAATCGTTCTTCTCCACGAGCGTCACCTCAACGCCCTGCAAGGCAAGCTCCCTCAACGTGGAGAGGCCATTGATTCCTCCCCCAACGATGAGAACTTGGGCTCGGGGTGTGGTGCGCACACGCTCCATCACGCTGTCACGAGTCCCAATAATTGCCACACTTCAGCTTCTCACGTGATGAGTCTCGAAGGGCAAGGCACAGCCGAAAGCGTTAACGAAGAAGGGGGAGCGTTTCCGCTCCCCCTTCTTACTGGATGCTCTTTAGTGAAGCACCATGCCGCCATCGATCATGATGAGCTGTCCGGTCATGTAGTCACTCTCGGAGCTCGCCAGGAACGATGCCGTGCCGACAACATCCTCGGGGAAGGAATAACGCTTCATCAAAATCATGTTTGCGGCGAGGGAGTCCATGGACTGACCCTGCTTCTCAAACATGCCGATTTCGACTAGATCTTTATCCAGCTGCTCCCACAGCTCCGTGCGGACAACCCCGGGGCCGTAGCCGTTAACGGTGATGTTGTGGTCAACCAACGCTTTGGCGCCACCCTTGATCAAGCCCAAAACCGCGTGCTTGGACATCGAGTAAGGAATCACGTCGAGGAATGCCTCACGGGACAGGATCGAGCCCACATTGATGATCTTGCCCGGGAAATCTTTGCTTGGTCCCTGGTCGATCATCTGCTGGGAAACCTGCTTCATGACGTTGAAGGCACCCCAGGCGTTCACACCCATGATGAAGTCGTAGTTTTCCTTCGGCGTGTTCGGGAAAATGGTCGGCTTGTTGACCCCGGCGTTATTCAGCAAGAGGTTAATTTCACCAAACTCTTTGACGACGTGGGCAACTGCGGCTTTGGTCTGGTCCTCGTCGGTCACATCCAACTTGAAGTGGGTGGCTTGGCCACCGGCAGCGCGAATGTCTGCCGCAACCTGCGCAACGCCTTCTTCGTTGAGGTCGGCCACGCAAACAGCTGCACCCTGTGCTGCCCAGTGAACGGCAATCGCTGCGCCCATCCCCTGAGCTCCACCGGTGATCAGAGCTTTACGTCCGGCTAAACGCTGTGTATCCATTTTTGGTCCCTTCGATTCGCTGAGGTGACGACGCCATCGGGGACGGATACCAACAAACGCCCTCGTTCGTGCATGTCAACTCTTACATTACACTTTTGCCCCGGAGTGTTGCCTCTTAGACCACACTCCGGTTATTGCTACACCAAGAGCCCAACAGGGTTCTCAATGTGGCGTTGGAAAGCCGCCAGCCACTGTGCTGCCAGAGCGCCATCCACCGCTCGGTGGTCCGCTGATAACGTCACCGTCATCACCGAGCCCACCATCAGGGAGCCATTTTCCACCACAGGTCGCTGGGTGGCAGCCCCTACCGCGAGAATTCCCCACTGCGGTGGGTTGATAATCGCAGCAAACTCGGTTGTTCCATACATCCCCAGGTTGGTGACCGCAAAGCTACCGCCTTCGATCTCTTCCTGCTTGATCGTGCCCGACCGGGCACGATTCGCTGCCTCAGCGATGGCGGTGTTTACCTCTCCGAGGGACAGACCCTCCACACCCCGGATCACCGGGGTCAGTAGGCCACCCTCCGTAGCCACAGCTACCGCGATATCGGCGGAATCAAAGCGTCGCATCGCGGTGTCGCCCCAAATAACATTTGCTTCGGGGACCTCCATGAGAGCCATGGCGACGGCTTTGACGACCCAGTCGTTGACGGAATACTTCACGCCTTTGGCGGCGTTGACCTCCGAGCGCGCCTGCAAGAGGCGGTCGACGCGGCAGTCAGCGCTGAGGTAGAAGTGCGGGACCGTCGATTTCGACTCGCTCAGCCTCCGAGCAATGGCCTTACGCATCCCGGTATGAGGAATCTCTTCAAAGCCTGCGGGGTTCTTGGGAGCAGCGGGCGCAGGGGGCACAATCGGGGTTGCGGTAGCACCGGCCTGGTGCGCCTCGAAATCTTTCCGGACGATACGTCCTCCGGGGCCGGTTCCCTGAATGGTGCTGAGGTCAACGCCCGCCTCGCGAGCGAGACGACGAACAAGGGGGCTGACGAACAGCCGGCCGGCTGAAGGGGTCAGGGCCGGCTGTTCGTCAACTGAAGGAGCCACGGAGGGCTCGGTCACAGGCGGAACAGAAACTTCCGCAATCGGTGCAGGGGCAGGGTCAGATTCTGGTGAGGGAGCGGTAGCGGCGCCTGCATCGGCAAGCGCTTGGGCGATTTCCGCCTCGCCATCACCGGGGGCAGTGAAAATCGCGATCGGGGTGCCAACGTCTGCCGAGTCACCTGGGTTGATCAGCAAGCGGGCCAACGTCCCGGCTTCTTCCGCCTGGTACTCGACCGTGGCTTTTTCGGTCTCGATTTCTGCCAAAACATCACCCACGGCAACCTCGGCGCCCTCGGCAATGGACCAGTTGGACAGCACCGCTTCAGTCGCGCCAGCAAGCACCTCTGGCATTCTGACGACGCTCGCCATTAGCGGGCTCCTTTCGCGGCAATCACACGACGCAGGCCAGCTTCAACCTCGGCGGTTTGGGCAATCGCCGCGCGCTCGAGCACTTTGGAGATACTCGGTGACGCTTCCGAACCGGTGACCCGCTCGACGGGTTGATCGAGGTAGTCAAAGAAGCGCCGTTGGATCTCATCGGCCAGCCATCCTCCGTACGAGGTACCGATGGCTCCCTGCTCAACAATCAAAACGTTGTTCGTCTTGCGAATGCTTTCGCCGATGGTCGCCCAGTCGAGGCTTGCTCGATCGAGGAAGCGAAGGTCCACCAAGTCTGCGTCAATGCCGGTGGCATCCAGAGCTTCGCGGGTGTGATTGACCATCGACATGTACGTCAATACCGTCATGTCCGAGCCCTCCCGGACGAGCGAAGCTGTCCCGTAGGGAATCTGGTAGTCGAGCCCTTCCGCGGGGATCTCGCCCTTGGTCATGTAGAGGTCAACGTGTTCGATCATCAGCACAGGGTCATCGCAGGCGAGTGCCGCGTTCATCATGCCCACATAGTCATAGGGGTTTGAGGCGGCCATAATCCGCCATCCTGGTGCGGTCGCAAAAATACCGGCAGGATCCATCAGGTGTTGGGACCCGTACCCACTACCCATCGCCACCTTCGTACGCAGCACCAGCGGAACAGCCGATTCGCCACCAAACATGTGGCGGGCTTTACCGATTTGGTTGAACACCTGGTCGGCAGCGACCCACATGAAGTCCGGGTACATAAACTCGACCACCGGTCGGTAACGTCCATCCAGTGCCAAGCCACCACCGAGTCCGGTGAAGGCGTTTTCCGAAATAGGCGTTCCGAGGATGCGGTTCGGGAATTTCTCGGCCAGGCCCTTGGTTGCACCGTTAGTGCCACCCTTGAGGCGGTGGATATCTTCGCCCAAGACCAGAATGCGGTCATCTTCGGTCATGTTGCGATCCATCACTTCGGCCACCGCATCAACAAAGCGAACCTCGGTCATCTCCCCGGTGTAATCGCTGCGCTCTTGAGTCCGGGCGCCGGATAGTTCGCTGAGGTCACCGCGAACACCGACGTCCACGAAGCTTGCTTCTGGCCACAGGTCGGGACGGATTCGACGAACTCCGGGCTTACCCTCGGGGTCCTGCTCCACGAGCGTCGAGGCAACAGCAGACATCGCCTCCTGGGCTTGCTGACGCACGGACGCGACAATTTCGTCGTTGATCAACCCCAGCGCCTTCATTTTGTCGGCCATCATCGTGAGCGGGTCGCGCGCACGCCAGGATTCCTCTTCCTCTTTCGAGCGGTAGCCAAAGGCACTGCCAGGGAAGGCGCCATTTTGGTGGAAGAAGCGATAGACCTCTGCTTCGATGACCGCCGGGCCGTGGCCAGCACGAACGTATTCTTCGGCTTTCTGCATCGTCAGGTAGACCGAGAGCGGGTCCATGCCATCAACACGGAACGAGGGAATAGCGAAACCTACTCCGCGACCTGAGAGGCGCGGCTCGCCGGTGGCCTCTTCAACCGTGGTGGAGACCGCGTAGAGGTTGTTCTCGATGAAGAAAATTAGCGGGATATCCCACGCGGAGGTGAGGTTCATGCTCTCCAACACGGAGCCGATGTTCACAGCGCCGTCGCCGAAGTACGTCACTGTGAGGTCACTGGTTCCCGCGCGCTTTTGAGCAAAAGCATTTCCGGCTGCCAGGGGAACTCCCCCACCCACGATGGCGTTGGTGCCGAGCGCCCCCGCATCGTGCCACTGGAGGTGCATGGATCCACCGCGACCTTTGCAGAAGCCCCGGGCGAGACCGAGGATCTCGGCCAGGGTCTTGTCTAAAACGGTGGCAATGTCAGGAGTGACGAGCTGCTGAAGGTCAAGCCCTCCCGGGGCGACATAGCCCAGTGCCTTAGCCAAAAACTGGTGGTGTCCGCGGTGGGACCCGTTGACGGCGTCAGTAGCACGCAAGCCGACAGCAGAACCCACGGCACCACCCTCTTGCCCCACCGATGAGTGGGCCGGGCCATGAACAAGACCTTCACCCGCAAGCTCGAGTACGGTCTCTTCGAAGGCGCGGATCAGGTGCAGTTGGCCAAGCATGGTGGCAAGAAGTGCCGGATCTGCTGCTTCCCAGTCTTCCTGGGTGGCCTGAACCTGAATCCAGGGCTGGGCCGGCTCAAGAGGGGTATGTGTGGCCACGATGGGGTCTCTTCTCTTCGTTGAGGGCTAGGGCTATCAGGTATCCCGTGTTCTGCAGACGACCATACCCCAGATTGTATCCAATGTCACCCCAATAGAGCGTTTTGAGTGGATTATCCGCCCCATAACCGCCATACTGTATGCAACACCTCGACAAAGGAGTCACCCATGGCGCTGCCCGGGCTTCGCGGAACGGAACACATCGGTTTCACTGTTCCCGACCTCGACGAGGCAGAACGGTTTTTTGTCGACGTGATTGGCTGCGAAAAGGTCTACAGCCTCGGCCCCTTTATCCGTGAGGACGACTGGCTAGCGGAGCAACTCCACGTCCACCCCCGCGCCGTCATGCGTGAGCTGCGCTTTTTCCGCTGCAAGACGGGCCCCAACTTCGAAATTTTCCAGTGGGAGGCTCCCGATCAGGTCACCACCCCACCGGCGAACTCCGATGTCGGCGGCCACCACCTGGCTTTTTATGTCGAAGATCTCGACGCCGCCGTTGCCTACCTCAAAGAACAGGGCGTCGAGACGATGGGCGAGATTGTCCATTCGCAAAACGCCAGCTTGGGCCAGCGGTGGTTGTACTTCCTCACCCCGTGGGGCATGCAATGCGAGCTGGTCAGTTTCCCGGAGGGAAAAGCCTACGAATCAGACACAGACGTGCGGCTCTGGCACCCGATGAAGCCGGGAGAATAAGTCAATGACGATGACGGAATCCCTGCGTGATGGCAACGCTGCACAGCGCATTGCCGACTCTCTTCGCGAGAGCATCCTCGCGGGAGAGCTCTCCCCCGGTGATCGAATTGTTCAAGAGGATCTCTCTGCCCGGTACGGGGGTTCACGCATTCCCGTCCGGGAAGCTCTGCGCCTGCTCGAAACAGAGGGCTTGGTGCGATTGGTCGCGAACACCGGAGCCTGGGTGGCAAGCCTCACCCTGGCGGAGTGTTCCGAGGTGTACCAGACTCGAGAGCGGATCGAACCACTGTTGCTGAGGTTCTCCGCTGAACACCTCACCAAAGACCAACTGTCCCGGCTCGACGCTCTCGCCCATCAGATGTCTAATTCCGAGGGCGTGGAAGAATTCCTCGATCTGGATCGCCAATTCCACCTTGGGGCCTACGAAAACGCACACACCCATGTTCTGGGGTCACTGGTCACCCGGCTGTGGAACACCACCCAGCCCTACCGCCGGGCCTACACGCAACTGGTGGGGGATCGAAACCGTCGAATTTTCCACGACGAGCACCACATGCTCGTCACAGCCCTTCACGACGGGGACCTGGCACTCGCTGAGCAGATTCTTGCGCTCCACATCCGGCGGACACGTCTCCACCTCGAGCGTCACCCTGAACTTTTTGACCAAGCCCCCAACAGTAAGGAAACCCCCGCATGAGCATGGCCGTCACTAACCCCACCACGGGAGAAGTAGAAAAGACTTTTGAAGAAGACACCGCAGAAGTCGTCGAGGCGAAGATCACCCTCGCCCAAAAAGCCCACGAGCAACTGCGCGAGGAAAGCTATGAGCAGCGCGCCACATGGATGCGGGCCTCAGCGGATCTGATGGAGTCCGAAGTTGCCACGCTGGCCCCCATGCTCGTGCGTGAAATGGGTAAGCCGATTGCCCAGGCCGAGGCTGAAGTTCACAAGTGCGTGAAGAACATGCGCTTTTACGCCGACAAAGCTCCCGAATTTCTTGCTGATGAGCCGCTGGCTGACCCCAGCGCCGTGAATGCAAGCTCTGCGTACGCGATGTACCAGCCACTGGGTGTCATCTTGGCGGTAATGCCGTGGAACTACCCACTGTGGCAGGTCATGCGCTTTGCTGCGCCCGCGCTGATGGCCGGTAACACGGGTGTACTCAAGCACGCTTCGAACGTCCCCGAATCTGCCCTTTACCTCCACACTCTGTTCACCCGCGGTGGATTCCCCGAAGGCTCTTTTGGAACCCTGATGATCGGCGTCGGCCTCGTCAACAGCGTGATTGATGACTGGCGCGTCAAAGCCGTGACCCTCACGGGATCCGAGCCCGCTGGTCGTGCAGTCGCCGAGCGCGCGGGTCGCCAGATCAAGAAGTCCGTCATGGAATTGGGCGGCTCGGACGCGTTTGTCGTCATGCCCTCCGCGGATATCAAGCAATCTGCTGCCGTCGCGGTCACCGCGCGCATCAACAACAACGGCCAGTCCTGCATCGCGGGTAAACGTTTCTTGGTCCACACCGACATCTACGACGAGTGGGTAGCCGCCTTCGTGCAGGGTATGCAGGACCTGGTGATGGGTGACCCAATGGACCCTGCAACGCAGGTAGGACCCTTGGCAACGAAGAACGGCCAACGGGACATCTCTGAGCTCGTCGAGGACGCTAAATCAAAGGGCGCCACGGTCTTGGTCGGAGGCGAGCTGCCCGAGGGCCCCGGCTACTTCTACCCACCCACGGTGATTGCGGATATCACTCCCGACATGCGCATCACGATGGAGGAAGCCTTTGGTCCGCTCGCGAGCATCTACCGCGTCGCTGACCGAGAAGAAGCCATTACCATCGCGAACCAGACCACCTTTGGGCTCAGCTCCGCCATCTGGAGCACTGATGCCGACGAGCAGACCTATTTCACGGAGAAACTGGATGCTGGCGCTGTGTTCGTCAACGGGATGACCATTTCCTATCCTGAGCTCGCGTTCGGTGGCGTCAAAGACTCAGGGTTTGGGCGCGAGTTGGGAGCACCGGGTATCCGTGAGTTCACCAACATGAAAACCATCTGGAAGGGCTAGGGCCTTGGCAGAGGTGGGCTTTCTAGGCCTTGGCACGATGGGCCTCGCCATGGCCCGCAGGCTCTTGGGCGGAGGCCACACCGTGGTCGTCTGGAACCGGTCGCCAAGGGCCGTCGAAACCCTGGTTTCGGAGGGTGCGGTGGCAGCAAAAAATCCCGAAGAAGCCCTCTCCACGGGTGCCTCCTTCTCCATGTTCGCCAACGATGCGGCGGCAGAAGCCGTCTTGACGCCTTCTGCCGCTAGAGCCTCGAAGGGTGGCTTCCATGCAAATATGGCATCGGTGTCGCCCGAGTGTGGGACTCGGCTGCACGATGTTTTCACCGAGGCGGGGGCTGCCTACGTTTCGAGCCCTGTGCTCGGTCGACCGCCTGTCGCGGCGGCTGGCGAGCTCAACATCCTCGTGGCCGGCGATGAGTCTGCCGCCCAAGCAGCCCAGCCATTTTTTGACCTTATGGGAAAGAAAACCTGGCCGTTAGGTTCAACACCTTCTCAAGCAAACATCGCCAAAGTGGCCGTCAACCTCAACATCATTCACGCCATACAGGCCATTGGGGAGTCGGTAGCCCTTGTCGAAGGAGCGGGCATCGACCCAGAGCACTTTGTGGAGCTACTGACATCCAGCTTGTTTGGCGGTGTCGCCTACTCCGGTTACGGCAAAATGATTGCCGCGTCGTCCTATCTGCCTCAGGGATTCTCTCTTGAGTTGGGGCTCAAGGATCTCACTCTCGCGACGAACATTGCTTCGTCGCAGGGCAAAGACTTGGCCTCCGCCGACGTTCTTTCCGCGTCTTTTCACGAGGCGCTATCGCGTCCAGAGCTGACGGATCTTGACTGGGCGGCTTTGGCTGAAGTCTCTCGCAGACCAGCGGGCAGCACTCCCCCGGGATAGCTACTGAGCGGTGGAGCCGCCATCAATCAGGAGCTCAGTTCCCGTGATGTACGACGCATCGTCCGAGGCGAGAAAAAGCGCTCCTTGAGCGACTTCGCGTGGGGTACCCAAACGGCCCAGGGGCGTCTTCTGGATGAGGTCGTCGGTGAGCTCAGTATCCTGCGCCATAACCATCGGGGTTCCGATGATTCCTGGATGAATCGAGTTTGACCGGATCCCCTCCGCAGCATAGGTGAGAGCTACGTTCTTGCTCAGAGACCTCACGGCAGCTTTTGATGCGGTGTAGGCGGCGACTCCGCTGGCCCCGACGTAACCCCACATAGACGAGGTATGGACCATGGCGCCTGTGCCCGCCTTCCGCATGGCCGGCAGGACCGCCTTTGTGCCATAAAACACGCCGTTCAGGTTGAGATCTATGATTCGATGCCAGTCCTCAAAGCTGATGTCAGCAATACCGTCATACGAACCGACAGCGCCCGCATTGTTGAACAGGATGTCAATCCGACCATGGTCATTCAGCACACGCTGAACCAGATCGTCCCACTGTTCGGGAGAAGTGACATCCATTGCCACAGTTTGGACTGAAGGATTTTCGAACGGTTCGTCGAAATCCAAGTCAACCGCATAGACAATCGACCCTTCTGAGGCGAACAAATCAACCGCGGCCCGACCGATTCCCCGAGCTCCCCCGGTGATGATCGACACTTTTTCGGAAACCCGCACAGCCACCACTCCAATTTTGTCAACTCTGACACAACGAAAACTCACGATTCAGGACCATGAGGTGATGAATGTTAGTCTACACAGAACACCAAAGGGGGTCTCCGTGACAAACTCCATCATTGTCTCCAACACAGGCGCAGCTTCCCAAGTGATCGGCGTCCACGGGGGATCAGGCTTGATGCTCTGGAAACGATTCGTCACCGGCTTGATGTTGCACGCCGCCTGGGATTCGTTCGAACACAATATTTTGGAACCCGGGGCAGCCGTCGGGGAACACGTGCACTCTCGGACTGAAGAGATCTACTTCATTGTTGCCGGCAAAGGGATGATGAAATACAACGGCGACGAATTTGAGGTTGTCCCGGGCGACCTCATCATGACACCTCTCAACGGACGTCACGGCATCGTCAACCACGGTGATGAGCCGCTGGAGTTCGTTGTTGTCGAGGCGCTACCGCCCTCGATTGTCAGTGCGCTTCCCGATTATTCTCCTTCTGTTGCTGCTGCGTAAGGATGTGACATGACCAACCCCCGAGTAAACCTCTTCACGGAAGCCGATTCTGGCATTACCGAAATCATGGACGGACCGTGGAAAGCCATCCAGGTCCTCAACATCGAGCCCCACTCATCAACCACTCTGACGACCGATGGCGAAGAACACTCGGTGTTCACCATCGAGGGAACGGCCACAGTCTCGGAACCCGATGGGCGATCGTGGGACTTCACTAAAGGCGACACCGTATCGCTACCGCTCGGCGGGCAGTGCACCATCACCGCGGGACCCGAAGGATTCCGGTATCTGATCATTTCCTTGCGGGTCGACTAAGAGGCCGAGCCGACGCGAGCGCCTGCTAGTAGGGGTTGGCGACGAAAAGCTCCTGTGCGGGGAACCGGGTCAGCACTTCCGCGCCCTTCTCGGTGATCACAACCTCTTCTTCAATCCGCGCTGCAGAAACGCCGTCCGAGGCTGGGCAGTAGGTCTCGAGCGCAAACACCATCCCCGCCTCAATTTCCACCGGTTTGGTCATTGAGTTCAGGCGCGAGATGATCGGGCGCTCGTGAAGCCCCAAGCCCAGACCGTGGCCAAACTGCAGGCCAAAAGCATCCATCTCGTTCGCGAACCCAAACTCTTGGGCTTTAGGCCACAGGGCTGCAACCTCGTCGGTTCCGACACCGGGTCGAACCTTGTCGATGGCAAGGTCCATCCACTCGCGTGCCTTCCGGTAGGCATCATGCTGTGGTGTCGTTGAACTGCCCACCGAGAAGGTCCGGTAGTAACAGGTGCGGTACCCGTTGAAGGAGTGGATGATGTCAAAGAACGCCTGATCACCGGGACGGATGATCTTGTCGGTGAAGTTGTGCGGGTGGGGGTTGCAACGCTCCCCCGATACGGCGTTGATGGCTTCGACCTGGTCAGAACCCATTTCATAGAGGCGCTTGGAGGCGAGAGCAACAATTTCATTCTCGCGAATACCAGGCTTCAACACATCGACGATGTCCTGATAGACACCATCCACCATCGCAGCAGCCTGCGAGAGCAGCATGATCTCATCCGGCGACTTGATTGCCCGGGCATCCAGCATGTGCTGCTGGATATCAACAACCTTCAATCCCTGCGCCTGCATTTCGAAAAGGAATGCTGGCTCCACGAGGTCAACTCCAATCGGGTCGTTGACGACACCCGCGTCGGTCAACATTCCCTTGATGACAGCGACAGCCTCTTTCATCAAGCCCACGTCAGGGGAAATCGCGCCACGAAGCCCCAGCATTCCTGCGTGAGAGTGGCCCTCTTCCAACCATGGGGCGAAAAGACGGTGGTGTTTAGCGGCGGAACCAAAATCCCACAGGTGGGGCTTACCGTCGGGCATCAGCAGGGCGTAACGGGACATCTTGTCGCCGAGCGCGCCACCGATCCAGGTTTGGGTGGTGTATCGGATGTTGTAAAAGTCAAAGAGCAGAAAAGCGCCGCACTCGCTGGCCTCGAGAGACTTCATCGCTCGATCGAGGCGGTAGGCGCGCAGACGGTGGAAATCCACACGCTGTTCGTAGTCAACACCCATGGAACCGTGCGCAGGAATCTGGCGGTTCGCGAAGTCAAGGGCGGGGACGAGAGGTGCGGGGGTGAATTCAGAGGTCATTACTGTTCTTTCACAAAAGTGTTCGAGTTATCCCCGAAGGGAAGCGGATCTATTGCTACAACGGTTGTTCTGGGAGGGCCCTCAGGCCCTCCCAGAACTCACGTTGGTACTACAACCGGGTTAGCGGTTTACCACTCAGGAGCCACTTCGGGGTCCGAGGCGTTCGCTGCCGTCACCTTGGGGTTAGGCATGTAGAGAACGGAGCCCTCGTCGTCGCGGCCCTGCTGGGTCTCACCGGTCATCGCGCGGTGGATACCGACAACAGCGTTCTCGCCATCCCATGAGGAGGACTGGAACACGGTGCCGTCGAGCTCACCACTGATCACCAGGGGGTTACCCAGGAAGGTGTTTCCGATGGAGGTGATGAAGAAGTCAGCAGGGTCAAGGTCACGTGCCTTGAGTGCGTCAATTCCACCCTTGATCATCGAGTCGTCTGCAGCGTACATACCCTGCACGTTCTCAACGCCCACCGAGGTCAGCATTTCGGAAGCAGCAATCTGCGACTTGTCCGGTACCCAGTCACCAGGCTGTTCAGCCAGGATGGTCACGTTCGGGCAGTCCGAAGCAATGGTCTCGCGGAAGCCGTCGCCACGCAGCGTTGCCACCGAGTTACCGGTCACACCGTTGATCTGGATGATGCCAATCTCGGCACCGTCGACGATTTCACACATGATCTCTGCCGATGCTGCACCCTGTCCGTAGCTGTCCGTTCCGGAGTAGCCGTAGGTGAGGGGTGCGTCCTCGGGGTTCACGTCAGCGTTGGTAACCCACACGGGGATACCAGCCGCGTCAGCTGCCTCGAGGCAGGGACGAATGGTGTCAGCAATTGCTGGCCAGAGGATGATGCCGTCGGGCTGCGCCGCAACAGCAACTTCACACTCAGAAGCCTGCTTGTCACCGTCGTACTCAGAGTTGGTGATGGTCAGGTTGATACCGAGCTCAGCAGCCTTTGCCTCCATGGGGGGCAGGTAGGTGGTGCCGTATGCCTGGTCGTTACCCTGGGGAAGAAGCGCATAAACGTCGAAGGTCTCTTCGGCGGGTGCGGCCTCTTCTGTGGTGTCGCCCGCGTCGGTGGCTACTTCTTCTTCAGCAGCAGCACAACCGGCGAGTGTCAGCCCTGCAACAGCCATCAAACCGGCTGATGCGAGCCCAATACGCGATCTACGCATATCTTTTGCCTCTTTCTTTGTGTTTGCCATCACCGGTCAGTGATGGCGATCCCCGAATTTTTAGGCTCGAGGTTTCGAACGGCCCTGGCGAACGGATCTAATGCTCCCCAGGACTGCTCGAAGACTTGCCGGGTCTGTCGTCACTGCCAGAAGCAGAATCAACCCGATGAAAATTTCCTGAACGGGAACCTGAATTCCCGACAGGGTGAGTGCCACCTGCAGCACGCCCAGTGCGGTCGCGCCAATGAGGGTTCCCACAATCGACCCGCGACCACCCTTGAGGTAGTTACCTCCGATGATTGCCGCGGCAAAGCTCGCCAAGAGGACCGTTAGTCCTGCTCTCGGGTCGGCGGCCGTTCGCTCGAGCGTGTTGATAACACCGGCGAGCGAGGCCACGAATCCAGAGATCATGAATCCGGTGAAGATTCGACGCTTCACCGGAATTCCCGCGTCGTAGGCGGCTTGACGGTTACCACCCACCGCAAAGAACTCGCGCCCCGCCTTGACGCGGGACACAAAGATCTGCAGGGCAAGGAACGCCAAAACGAAGATCAGAACGCGCGGGGTGATGGGGCCAATCAGCGCCTGGCCGAAGGCAATACCGGCATCAGTGTCCGTGAGGCGCACGGGTGTCTCATCCGAGAGGATGTACGCCAAACCGCGCAGCGCAAACAGCATGCCCAGGGTGGCGATGAAGGAGTTGATTCCGACCACAGCGACGAAAAAGGCGTTGATGACGCCAATCACCAGCCCCATCGCGAGTGCGGCAAGAATTCCCAACCACACATCGGGAATCAGCGCCATCACGACGCCGGATACGGCGAGCGTGCTGGCGACACTCAGGTCGAGCTCTCCCATCAGAATCACCGCTGTCAAGCCCAAAGCGACCAAGCCAATTAGGGCAATTCGACCCAAAGACACGGGATAGGCAGTGAACACGAGGGGCTGCGTCAGAGATACAACCACCAAGATGATCGCCAGTAGCGCGACACCGCGACCTTCCGTCCGCCGGGCGACGACGAGTCTCGCGCGACCCAAAAAGCTGGTGTCGCTGGAACCAAGTTTGAGTGACTGGGTCTGGCTCATCGCGTGCCCACCTTCCGTGAGAGTGCGTCGATTGTGACGGCAACAACAATCAAAATTCCCAGCGCCACCTGCTGATACCCAAAGGTGATGTTGGAGAGAACAAGGATGTTCGTCAAGACACTGACAAAGACGACCCCCAGCAGGGTGCGGAGGACCGAACCTTTGCCGCCGAAGACGCTGGTGCCACCGACGATGATGGCGGCGAGTGCTTGAAAGTCATAGCCGGTAGACATCGAGGACACCGCGGTGTTCGAGAACGCCGCCAGCACCCATCCGGCGACCATGGCCGCGAGCGCCGTCACGAAGAAGGCGCCGACGATGACAAATCCGGTGTTGACACCACCAAGGCGGGTCGCCGACTCGTTGACTCCGAAGGACCGAACGAGAAATCCGAAGTTCGTGCGACTCAAGACGAAAGCAAGAATTAGCGTTACCAAAATCAGCACCAGGGCCGAATAGGGAACCGGGCCCAATTTTGCGGTACCGAAGGCTCGAATCGGACCATCTTCTGGGCCGAAGAAAATACTTCCCCCGGAGAAGTATCGGAGTACACCGACACCGATATACGTCGTGGAGAGCGTCACAATCACGGCATTAGCTTTGAAGTATCCAACGGCAATGCCATTGACCAGTGCATACGCGATAGCGGCTAGCAGGGCCGCAAACATGGCAATCGGTACGCCATACACGTTGCTGACAGCAAGGAATATTACGGCTGAAGTCGCCACTTGGGCCACCACCGACAAGTCGAGGTAGTTTCCGCTAATCACCACAAAGGTCATTCCCACCGCAACAATGCCAATCGGCGCCGCCCGGTGGAACACATCAGTGATGTTGACCAAAGAAGCAAAACCGTCCACAAACACGGCTGCGCCGAGGATCAGCAGAGCGGTGAAGATAAAAATGCCGTTCTCCGCCATCCAGGGGAGAACAGATCGAGGCTTGGAGGGCTTTTCCTCGTCGCCTTGAGCCACGGTGATGACTTCGGTCAGTGTTTCTTTGGGCATTAGGCGTCCACCATCTTCTCTCCGGCTGCCAGGGACATGACGTTTTTCTCGTTGGCCTCTCCCGCGGGGAGGGTGCCCATAATCAAGCCATCGCGGACAACGTGAATAACGTCGGAAAGCTCTAACAACTCGGGGAGGTCAGAGCTCACCACCAATACCGCGGTTCCTTGGTCGGCGAGGTCTCGCACGAGACGGTGGATTTCCGCTTTCGCTCCCACGTCAACTCCACGAGTGGGCTCATCCAAGACGATGAAATCTGGACGTCGACCCAGCCACTTCGCGATCACAATTTTCTGCTGGTTACCACCGGAATACTGACCCGCTTCACGCGTGATGATCGGAGGACGCAACCCGACGACTTCTGCGAGGTTCTGCGCAAATTTCACAATTTTTCCCCGCAACTGAACGGTGCCGCGGGAGAGCTCTGCTCGATTAGTCAAGGTGATGTTGTCGGCGACGTTCATCGTGAGGGCGAGACCGTCGGTACGCCGCTCTTCTGGCACGTACGCCACGCCGTTGCGAATCGCAGACTGGTACGTCGTGATGGTTGCACTCTTACCCTTGCGCGTAATCGTCACATGTCCACCAGTCCGGTTATCAGCACCGATAATCGCCCGAACCAACTCTGTTCGACCAGCACCCACGAGGCCGCCGAGCCCTACGATTTCTCCCTCGCGAACCGTGAGGTCGATGCCGTTGACACCGGGAGCTCTGATTCCCTGGGCGTCGAGAACGACCTCACCGGGGTTTGCCGTGCGCCGCGACTGCAGGTCAGCTTTTAGCTCGCGACCCACCATTTGGTCGACGACACTCTCAGGAGTCGTGTCCGCCAGAGTGGAATTGAAGACCTGTTTGCCATCGCGCAGGATTGTCACGGTGTTTCCGATTTTGAAGACCTCGGGAATACGGTGCGAGATATAGATGATGGCCATTCCCGCAGAGGCGAGGCGCTGAAGCATCTCGAGGAGGTAGTCAGTTTCGGCGGGAGTCAGCGTCGCGGTGGGCTCGTCGAGGATAAGCACTTGTGGCTCACGCGCCACTGCGCGGGCAATTTCGACAAACTGACGCAGGGCCACGGAAAGTCGAGAAATGCGTTCATTGAGATCGACGGACACACCAATTTCGTCGAGAGCCTTTTGCGCGATGGCGTTAAGGGCCTTGCTATTGGTGAAGCCCAGGCGAGTGGGGGCATATCCGAGCATGATGTTTTCAGCGACGGTCATTTCAGGCACGAGGCTGAGCTCTTGGTGAACAAGAGCAATACCGGCGTCGATGGAGCTCTTCGCCCCTTTCTCCAACACGCGACCCTCGACCCGAACCTCTCCAGCATCCTGAGGAATCACTCCGGCCATCACACGCATCAGCGTGGACTTGCCAGCACCGTTCTCGCCCACAACTGCGTGAATCTCACCGCGCCTGACAGAAAGCGACACATCGTCTACCGCGGTGGCGCCGCCAAAACGCTTGGTAATCGAGTCAGCTTCAAGAACAACGTCTCCCAGAGTGTGGCTCGATGGGGTCATAGCTGCGGCTCCTTCGCCTTATCTCGTGTGCACAAGCACACCACGACTGTAGCGCAAGTGTAAACACAGACATAACACCGAGGGCAACTTGGCCACGGGAGTGACCAAAATGTTATCTAAGGCAGAACGCCTATGGAGTGAGGTGGTGGTGAGACGCCGAATCAGTGCCCGGGAAATCTGATTCCATTTCCTGGGCGACAGAGTCCCACACAAACCACACGGCCTTAACTTCCTCGCCGGTCTGATTCCAAAAACGGTGCGGAATGCTGGAGTCGAAGGAAATGGAATCCCCCACCCCCATTTCTGCCCGACCAAAGCCGACCTGAACGCTCAGTGTGCCCTGGGTGATGATGCCGTACTCGCGACCAATGTGGCGAATGAAGTCTTCCGGCGGGGCGGCCCCGGGAGAAGGGCCATAAATAACTTCGATGAACTCGGCGCCTACCTCGGGTTTGGCGGTCAGCCTCTCCCAGCGAGGGCCGGATTGCAACTGCATGGCGGGGCGGGATCCTTGACGGAGCACAATGCCGGCTTCGTCGAGAGGTCCAGCCTGCGCGGTCGCAGCCACCTCGTCCTCTACCCGGGGAGGGCGAGCTTCTTCCACAGCATCCTCGAACAAAGAATCCATCGAGATGCCCAAAATGCTCACGACGTTGTAGAGGGCCCGCACACTAAACGAGGCAAGCCCACGCTCGACCTGGGAAACGTGGCTCGCGGACACGTCGATTTGACGCGACAGTTCTCGGACACTCATACCGGCGGCATCGCGAGCCTGTCGGATACGCTCCCCGACTGTTTCCCATTCCGCTTCGGTATTCATGACGCCCATCTCTCGAATTCTGTGGTTACCGTACTACGAAACATGGGCAGTGCTCCTGGAGACAGGCCTAGTCGCTCGAAACGGAATCGGAAGCATCGACGCCCAACGCCTGTTTTGTGGGCTGTAACCACAGAACGATCAACACGATCGTGCCAAGGCCGGGCAGCAGTCCGATAAAGATGAGCCCCCACGGGAGACCAGCATCTCGAAGCCTGCGGACACCCGCAGCCAAATACGGCAGCAGGGTGGCAAAAAACCAAACGCCCGACAGCGGATCGAAGAGGGCGCCGGCGACAAAGGAGCCCAGAACCAGGAACAGATTGAACCACCAGAACTCTGGTCGACCAGCGACCCCGGAAAAATCAGCGTATTTGCGGAATCCTGTTGCGATTGCGGTACCAAAAGTCATGTGTGTGAACTCTTCCTGTCATCCACAGCCTACCCGGCACTAGCTTTGCAACGACTACGTTGGTGGGGTGAGCGGCGACCACTACTTCTCGGACAACCCCGAGAGCACTCTCCGCCAGAGCGCCATAACTCTGACACTGCGGGGCCACAACGTTGAGTTGAGCACCGCAAGCGGCACGTTTTCCCCAGGCTCTCTCGACACCGGGACCTCCCAATTACTGAAATGGGCACCAACCCCACCAGAGGGTGGTCGGTTCGTGGACTTAGGGTGTGGCTGGGGGGCACTGACCGTTGCTTTGGGCCTAGAAAGCCCTTCGGCGAGCGTGTGGGGCATCGATGTCAACGAGCGAGCGTTAGCGACAACTGCCGAAAACGCAGCCACACTGAAGCTCTCGAACGTCCACACGTGTCGCCCTGAGGACTACCCGGACGACGCCCCGATCGACCTTCTGTGGTCCAACCCGCCCATCCGGGTGGGCAAGGAGGCCCTCCACGAGATGTTGAAACTGTGGTTGGCACGGCTTGCGCCTGCGGGTGAAGCCTGGCTGGTCGTGGCCAAAAAACTTGGAGGTGACACGTTACAAGCATGGCTAAACGCTGGTCATGCTGGCGACTTCACCGCCGAGCGGACCGAGACATCAAAGGGTTACCGCATCCTGCGGGTTCGCCGGAGCTAAATCACCACGTCTGTCGTGTACACGAGGGTCGCGGGCCCTGACAGGCTGACGTGCTCGCCCTCTTCGGTGGGGAACATTCGCACCCCCAGTGAGCCTCCCGGCACCTCCACTTTCCAGTGATGCGGAGCGCCTTCTCCTGCCCAATGGCGTGTGGCGAGCGCCGCGGCCATCGCGCCGGTTCCACAAGAGAGGGTCTCGCCCACACCTCGTTCATGAACGCGCATCGCGATCATCCCGACACCATCAGCCACCAGAGGGTCGGCAGGCACGACGAATTCAATATTTGCACCCTCCGATGCTGGCGGATTGAGTGTCGGTGGGACTGCCAACTCCAGGGCGGACAGCTCGTCGGAGGAGGCCAACGCCACCACCACGTGGGGGTTGGGGCAGGTAATGGCAAGCGATGGCCGGGCAACGTCCAACCCTCGGGCCGTGACCGTATAGTCCGCTTCGGCGAGGCTCCAACGACCCATATCTACCTGGTAGGAGCCCGGGCTACTGGAGGCAACCTCGACGACTCCAGCCCGCGTGGCGATCGGCAGCGTGCCACCCTCAGGAATGGTCGCAAGGCCTTCGGTCAACAGAAACTCAACGAATACACGGACGCCATTTCCGCACATCTCTGCGCGTGACCCGTCGGCATTTCGGTAATCCATAAACCAGTGTGCCTCTGGCTCCGCGTCGAGCAGGTGCGAAACCTCTGAAGCAGCCTCAGTGCGCACCGCTCGGATGACACCGTCGCCCCCCACACCGCGGTGTCGGTCAGCCAAAAACGAAATCTGATCGCCAGTGAGTTCCACCTGGCCATCAGGATCAGAAAACAGCACGAAATCGTTTCCGGTTCCGTGGCCTTTGGTCACGGTCAGGGTTCGAGCTGGGGCGGGTGTGGTCACTGCCTCATCCTACGGGCGCTCCCCCGCTACGAGAGCGCTCGCTGAGTCGATAAGTGCAGCATCGTCACTGTCAAACCAGGTTATGGACTCGTCACGGCGAAACCAGGAAACCTGCCTTCTTGCGTAGCGCCTCGTCAGGGCCTGGGTTGACTCCTGGGCCTCCGCGTCCGAGCTTTCGCCATCGATCACGGCGAGTGCCTGCTGGTACCCGATAGCGCGCGATGCGGTCACACCCTCGCGTAAACCGTGAGCAATCAGGCCCCTGGCTTCGTCCACGAGACCGTCTTTCCACATCTGCTCAACGCGTTGGTCTAAGCGCTCCACCAAAAGTTCGCGGTCGGTGTGCAACCCGATAATGACCACACCGTCCTGCCACCGTCGACGCTCCGCGTCGAGCCCCGCGCCGAAGGGTTTGCCTGTCAAAGTCACCACTTCCAGAGCGCGAATCAGCCGACGGGAGTTGCGGGAATCGATGGCCACGGCGGCGAGCGGGTCGTGTGTCGCCAGCTCTCTCACCAAAGCCTCTCGCCCCTCACTCTCCAGCCGCTTCTCCAGCTCGTCCCTCAGTGCAGGGTCGGTGCCGGGAAATTCGAATTCATAGAGCACAGAGGACACATAAAGCCCCGATCCGCCGACCAGAATGGGAATAGTGCCGCGAGCCTGGAGTTCGACGATCTTCGCGCGAGCCATGGCCTGGTAATCCGCAACGCTAGCCTCTCGGCTTACCTCCCACACATCCAGCAGGTGGTGCTCAATGCCGCCTCGCTCACCTTCAGTAGCCTTTGCGGTCCCGATGTCCATACCCCGGTAGAGCTGCATTGCATCTGCGTTAACGATCTCCGCGGAGAGACCATGAGCCTCAAGCCGCTGCGCAAGACGCACAGCACAGCCAGTTTTGCCAGTCCCGGTCGCCCCCACCACCGCCACTAGTGGTGGCACGTGCGCAACCTCGGGCAGGTTTGCGGCGGAGCTCACGGGTTAATCGACGAGGTTTTGAGAGTGGGCATTCCGAGGCTTACCCCCACTGGCCCACCACCGGCCACGGGGGCGCCACAGCTTTCCGCCTGCCAACGATCCCAGGCATCACCCGCGCGGGTTCGCCGGAGGGAAAACGTTTCCGCGGGTCCATCTGCCAGCAGGAAGTAGGGCTTAGCCTCGGTAACCACCGAGGTCACAACGTCTCCGGGCCGGGGCTCTTCAGCACCGTCTGGGAGCGCAAAGTGAACCAAACGTCCATCTCGTGCGCGACCAGAGAGCCGATCCGTGGCATGCCCTTTACGGCCGGTGCTCTCGGTCACAAGAACCTCCACGGTGCTACCGACCAATCCTTTGTTCAGTTCCCACGACATCGCGTCTTGTGCCGCCATCAGGCGCTCAAAACGCTCCTGGACGACCTCTTTGGGGATTTGGTCCGGCATGGTCGCTGCGGGAGTGCCCGGCCGGATCGAATACTGGAAGGTGTACGCCTGTGCGAACCGAGCTTCAGCAACCATGTCGAGCGTGTCTTGAAAGTCCGATTCAGTCTCACCGGGGAAACCCACGATGATGTCCGTCGTGATGGCAGCCTCCGGGATAGCTGCCCGCACACGCTCCACAATTCCCAGAAACTTATCCCGGCGGTAGCTCCGGCGCATGGACTTCAATATGGCGTTCGATCCCGACTGGAGAGGCATGTGAAGTTGTGGCATGACTACGTCGGTTTCGGCCATCGCGTCGATGACATCATCGGTAAAGGCGGCCGGGTGGGGGCTGGTGAAGCGCACGCGCTCCAAGCCCTCGATCGTGGCACTCGCCCGCAAAAGCTTCCCAAAGGCAAGCCGATCACCAAACTCAACACCATACGTGTTGACGTTTTGACCCAAATAGGTGATTTCGATTGCGCCGTCGTCCACGAGGGCTTTCGCCTCGTGGAGGACATCCCCCGGACGGCGGTCCTTTTCCTTGCCGCGCAGGCTCGGCACAATGCAAAACGTGCACGAGTTGTTGCAGCCCACCGAAATCGACACGAGCCCCGCGTAACTGGAATCCCTCTTTGAGGGCAAGGCGGAGGGAAAGGTCTCGAGGGCCTCAAGTATCTCGACAGCGGCTTCCTGATTGTGTCGGGACCGCTCGAGCAACACCGGCAAAGCGCCCATGTTGTGGGTTCCAAACACCACATCGACGTAGGGGGCGCGCTCGACAATCCCCGCCTGATCTTTTTGCGCCAAACAGCCGCCCACGGCAATTTGCATACCGGGCTTTTCGCGTTTTATAGACGCGAGATGACCCAAAGTTCCATACAGCCGGTTATCCGCGTTCTCCCGGACCGCGCACGTGTTAATCACCACGACGTCGGCAACGGTGTCCGGGTCCGCCACGGTGTATCCGGCTGACTCGAGAGAGCCCGACATCCGCTCGGAATCGTGGACATTCATCTGACACCCGAAAGTACGAACCTCGTAGGTTCGCTGGTGTTGCTGATCGAGCGCAGCAATATCGCTGGCGAACTCCGCCCGTGTTTGGGCCTCCTCAGCGATGGTCATCCCCTCAGTCTAAACAGTGGCGCCTAATGCCTCCAGGGACGAGGGTGCCCGCCCTACACTGGGGGGAATTGCCCCCTAATTCCAGGAGCATCATGGCGGAGCACCCCGGTACTAGCGCTCCCGCCCGCGCCTTTTTCGAAAAAGTGGACCGGCAAGGAACATCTCTGCGCGCGTATGGCGAATCGCGCTCGGGGGATGTTGTGTTCTCCCAAGGAGACCCCTCCCTGCCGCTGGCGCTGACAGGGATCACCCAGGTATTCCTCCTGGCGATGGTCTTGCGAGACATTGACCGAGGCGCAATCAGCCGGGACACCCTGATTAGCGATGTCTTGCCCTCGACCTACGCTCACGGACTCTGTGTGGTGAAGGGATCGGATTACACCGAGTCGATCACAGTGGGGCAGCTTTTGGCCGGCAGCTCGGGAATCCCTGATTTTTTTGATCCCCCAGCCAAAGGCATTCGACCATTACGCGCACAACTTGAGGAGACCGACCGGTCCTGGTCACTCCCGGAAGCCCTAGAACTTGCTCGCCACTATCCCGGTGTTTTTGTTCCCGGCACCCGAAAGGGACACCACTCGACCACCAATCAAATTCTCATGGGCGAGCTACTTCACGAAACGACGGGAATGGGTCTACCGGCCCTGCTCGAGTTGCGGGTAACCAAGGCCTTGGGTCTCAACTCCACCTATTTTTTTTCCCAAGAACACCACAGCACGTTTTTTACCCTTGCCCCCATTCACCACAAAGAGACGATCGTGCACATTCCGCGAGCGCTCAGCAGCCTGGGTGCGGCAGGCGGGATTGTCTCGACGCCACGGGAGACCGTGCGCTTTCTCCACGCGCTGCGAACAGGGGCTGTATTCAACTCAGACTGGTGGGACGCCATTCAGGCGGACCCTACAAGCTTTGGCTTCAGTCCTGGCGGACGAGCAAAGAGCCTGGTGTCCATATCGGGCATTTCGGGCGTGAGCGCTGGGTTTGACACCAGGTCGCACCACGCTGCGGTTGTGGCAACCAACCAGTGGGGTGGGGCTGAGTCGGCCAGCACATACCTGCGAACAGCGCTGGGCTTAGTGTGAGGACAAAACCCGATCGATGGTGGTGAAAACCTCCGAGGACGAGAAGCCTTTTCGTTGCAAATAGCCCGCGAGACGTCGTTTCGTGGTCACCGGATCGAGGTCTCCCATTTTGCGCAATCGCTCCCTGGCCAAATCATCTAACTTCGATGCCTCCACTTCGCCATCAAGCTCTGCCAAAGCAGCTTCCACGCTGGTCGGGTCCAATTTGCGCTGCCGCAGTTTCTGAGCCACCACGGGTTTCGCCATTCCCCGCCTATTCGCATAGCGATCCACCAGTTCGCGGGCCAGAGCATCATCGTCTATGAGGCCCTGTCTGGTGAGCTCCTCCAGCTCTAGCTCCACAACCTCGGAGGGCAGCTCACGCTGCTCGAGTCGTTGCTTCACTTCGAAGCGGGACATGTCTCGCCCGGCCAGAGCATGAAGGGAGACATTGTGGGCACGCTTGACCACCTTCGCTGAGGCTTCAGGAGCCTCTTCTCGGCCGCTGGGTGTCTCAGGGGTCACCATCGCCGCACTGAGTGTGGCGAGCGCTTCCTTCGAGGCATCGGGAATCGACGGAAGGGGCTGAATCGGAGCGGTTGCTTCACTTTCTTGGACCTGAACTGGAGCACTCACGCGGTGCAGGGGAAACGGAATAATGGTGGCTTCTTCCGCCCCCTGCTCCGCGTGAGGTTCCATGCTTAGGCTCCCTGAGCTTTCCGCTCGGTGAGTTTCTCTTCGAGCGACTCAACAGCTGCTGGGGGCGCTTCTTCCTCCAGGGGTTCTACCGCCTGGACTTTGCCCACACCCAGGGCGCTGAGGATCTTGCGCTCAATTTCGTTGGCCGTCTCGGCGTTTTGAATCAAATACTTACGGGCGTTTTCTTTACCCTGACCCAGTTGGTCACCGTCGTAGGTGTACCAGGCGCCCGACTTCTTCACGATGTCGTGCTCGACACCGAAGTCGATGAGGCTTCCCTCTCGAGAAATACCGGTGCCGTAGAGAATGTCGAACTCAGCCTGCTTGAACGGCGGAGCCATCTTGTTCTTGACAACTTTCACGCGGGTTCGGTTACCCACGGCATCCGTGCCCTCTTTGAGGGTTTCAATCCGACGAATGTCGAGCCGGACGGAGGCGTAGAACTTGAGTGCTTTTCCGCCCGATGTTGTCTCGGGGCTTCCAAAGAACACACCAATTTTTTCTCGCAACTGATTGATGAAAATCATGGTGGTGCCGGTTTGGTTCAAACCACCCGTCAGCTTGCGCAACGCCTGAGACATCAAACGTGCCTGCAGACCGACGTGGGTGTCCCCCATGTCGCCCTCAATTTCAGCTCGGGGCACCAGAGCAGCCACAGAGTCAATCACCACGAGGTCGACGGAGCCCGAGCGCACCAACATGTCGGCAATTTCGAGTGCCTGCTCGCCGGTGTCGGGCTGAGACACGAGCAGTTGGTCGATGTCGACACCGAGTGCCTTTGCGTATTCGGGGTCCAGCGCGTGTTCCGCGTCCACAAAAGCGGCAATACCGCCATTGGCTTGGGTGTTGGCAATCGCGTGGAGGGTGAGTGTGGTTTTACCCGAGGACTCGGGGCCATAAATCTCGATGATGCGGCCGCGAGGCAGTCCGCCGACGCCGAGTGCTACATCGAGAGCTATCGAACCGGTGGGAATAACAGGAACGGGTGGCCGCTCGTCAGAGCCGAGTCGCATGACCGACCCTTTTCCAAACTGGCGATCGATTTGCGCGAGAGCTGCCTCAAGGGCTTTTTCGCGGTCTGTGGCTGTGGTCATGTGATGCTCCTGTTTCTCTTCGTGTTCGGCTGCCTATCGGCTGTCGTCCCCCACCCACCCCGTAAGGCGGATGGAATCTCGACAAGGCGTAAGAGTCGAGAGTTGGCCCTAACCTAAAGTCGACACCCGACACAGGCTGTGTGGGTGGCCACTTTGGGGATAGAAACCCGCTTTCGCTCTCTGTGGACGACCCTAGCGCCATTCGAACGAATATTCGAACGTGTTAGGCGGGCGTGTCGCCGACGGGCTGGCGGTGGCCGACCCCGTGGCGTCGGGGAACTGGCACCTGCATCGCCTCACAGAGCGCCGCCCATACGACTTTGGGCACCACGCCATCCTCGAGGGCGTCGTGGGCGCTGCGGTGCCCCAGCGGGGCGAGAATGAGGTCGCGGACCAAGGCTCGACCCTGGGTGTCGCCAAATTCATCAGCGACGGCGAGATGAAACTCGCTTCTGGTCACTAGCGAACAGAGAGGTCCGAATCGAACTGAGCCAGCAGTTCATCGGGAAGCGTGTCGGGCACGGTAGAGGAGGGCACCATCTGTTCGAAGACCGAAAGCCGATCGCTCACCTCGTGCAAGATTGTGGAGAGCGGAATGTCGAGTGCTTCGGCAATGGACGCCAGGATTTCACTCGATGCTTCTTTTTGACCGCGCTCTACCTCACTGAGGTAACCGAGAGCAACGCTCGCACGGCTCGAGACCTGGCGCAGCGTGGCACCTTTTTGCTGGCGGAAGTCGCGAAGGACATCGCCGATTTCGTGTCGCATTAACACCACGGGGCACCTCCTTTGTTCTTGCTCTCGTAGTGAGATGTTCTTACCTTAGCGACAACCACCTTGCCGTCGTCGGGGAACTCCCTGAGTAGTTGCTGAGCATTCAGAGTGGATCACACCGGGTGATCGTGCAATAAAGCATCGCGCAGCCCCTGCAGGGCTGCCCGGGTAGCGAGCCCGCGAATCTCTTCTCGTGAGCCAGAAAAGCTGAGCTCGCGAACCCACGTCCCCAAACCTGAGCCCGCCACCGCGATCACCACAACGCCGGGTTCGAGCCCCGACACGGGCTCCGAATCTGGCCCGGCGACTCCCGTAGTGGCGATCGCGTAGTCAGAGCCCAACAGGTGCAGAGCCCCCTCCGCCATCGCGGTGGCCACCTCGGCACTGACTGCACCCCCTGTGGAAAGCTCTCCCGCGTCGACACCCAGAAGCCCTGCTTTGAGCTCTGCGTGATAGGCCACCACACCGCCACGAAAGACCGCGGAGGCCCCCGGAATAGATACCAGCGCGGAGGCAACATCGCCCCCGGTGAGCGATTCAGCACAGCACACCGTCACCTGGTGACGCGTCCCCACCTCGATGATGCTGAGGGCCTCAGGATTCACGGGGAGCCTTCGCACCTTTGATGAGGTAGTCAATCCCGGTCCAGAGCGTGATGACAACGACAGCCCCCATCAGTACATCGTTGATCAGAAACACCCACGACCCGGCAAAAACCCACGTCGGTAACAGCCAGGAGGACACCGCCACCGACTGAACAATCGTCTTTAGCTTCCCGCCTCTGGAGGCGGGAATGACGCGATCTCGCAGGCGCAGGAAACGAAACACCGTGATTCCCAGTTCGCGACCAAGGATGAGTGCAACCACCCACCACGGCAGTTCACCCACCCACGCGAGCGCAACCAGCGCTCCGCCAATCAGCACCTTGTCGGCAATCGGGTCGAGCAAAACACCGAGCGGCGTCACGAGATTGCGAGAGCGCGCCACAGCGCCATCCACCCCATCGGTCGCAATTGCCGCGATAAAGAGCAAGGCCGCTGCCCAACGCCACACGCCGTGCTGCCCGTCGTCAATCAGCACGCCGACAAGGAATACCGGGGTTACGGCGATACGCACCACCGTGATGATGTTGGCGATGTTGGCGATGCTCGCCGGGCTTTCGCCCCGTGAGATCACGCGGCCGCGAAACGAGCCGCCGACGGGAGAATCGGTGGTCACCGGCTAATCCCGACCGGTGAGCTTCCAGGCGTCTTCGTCGCCTTCGTCTTGCACTTCGGGATACCCGGCGGTCATTTGATCAATCGGATCCTCCTGCTCATGCACGAGGTGATCGCCGGCAGCCTTGGGGGCTGGCGCATCCGCGGGAACAATTTCCTGAGTCAGGTGATCAGCGCCCGCTGGCGTGGCAGCAGGGACGTCTTCACCCCGCAGGGACGCGAGGACCTGCGGGAGTTGATCGGGGGTGACGAGCACGTCTCTGGCTTTTGACCCTTCCGAGGGGCCCACGATGGAGCGCGATTCAAGTAAGTCCATGAGGCGGCCCGCTTTGGCAAACCCCACCCGGAGTTTCCTCTGCAGCATCGAGGTCGAGCCAAATTGGGTGCTCACCACAAGCTCGGTGGCCTGAAGCAGAACATCGAGGTCATCGCCAATATCGGCGTCGATGACTTTGCCGCCACCGGCGGCCTCAGCAACATCGGCCCGGTATTCGGGGTTGGCCTGCTGTTTAACATGCGCCACTACGGCGGCAACTTCCTTTTCAGACACCCACGCACCCTGGACCCGGTTGGGCTTGCCGGCACCTTGGGGTAAGAACAGTGCGTCACCCTGACCAATCAGCTTGTCGGCACCCGGCTGGTCCAAGATCACGCGCGAATCCGTCATGCTCGAGACCGCAAAAGCGAGTCGCGAGGGAATGTTGGCCTTAATCAGACCCGTCACGACGTCAACACTGGGCCGCTGGGTTGCTAAGACCAGGTGGATTCCAGAGGCCCTAGCCAACTGAGTGATGCGCACAATGGATTCCTCGACATCTCTCGGAGCAACCATCATCAAATCCGCCAGCTCGTCGACAACAACCAACAGGTAGGGGTAGGGGCGAAGAACCCGTTCACTGCCCACCGGCAACACAATTTCGTTGGCGAGGACCGCCCGGTTGAATTCATCGATGTGTTTGAACCCGAAACTCGCGAGGTCGTCGTAGCGCATGTCCATTTCTTTGACGACCCACTGCAGTGCTTCGGCCGCGCGTTTCGGGTTCGTGATGATGGGCGTAATCAGGTGAGGCACACCCTGGTAGGCGGCAAGCTCCACCCGCTTGGGGTCCACCAGCACCATGCGCACTTCTGCGGGGGTGGCCCTCATCAGCAGCGAGGTAATCATGGAATTGACGAAACTTGACTTACCGCTACCGGTGGCACCGGCCACCAACAGGTGGGGCATTTTCGCGAGGTTCGCGGCGACAAAGCCCCCTTCGACGTCTTTGCCCACGCCAATCACCATCGGGTGAACTTCCTTGGTCGCCACCGGCGAGGACAGGACATCACCCAGAGTCACAATTTCGCGGTCAGAGTTGGGGATTTCCACTCCGATCGCCGATTTACCGGGGATGGGGGAAAGAATATTCACTTCGTTGGAGGCGACCGCATAGGAGATGTTTTTGGCGAGTGCGGTGACGCGCTCCACCTTGGTGCCCTGCCCCAGCTCGACCTCGTAGCGGGTGACCGAGGGGCCTCGGGTGAAGTCAACGACCTTCGCGTCTACCCCGAATTGTTCAAAAACACTGGTGATGGCCGCGACGACCTCGTCGTTCGCGGCACTGCGGGTCTTATGCGGGGTACCCGCCACTAGCACGGACGCGCTCGGCAACCGGTAGGGCTTATTCGAAGGAATGGGTACAGGGTCAGGTTCGGGAGCCTCCGCAACCTCTGGCACATCCTCCACAACGGGGGCCGTTGCCTGAGCCAGCGCCTCTTCTGCTCTGCGCAACTGCTCGAGCAGGTCTTCCTGGGACGCTACCTCCCCGGTGTCTTCACCGGGCGTGCTGACAATGGGTGAATCAAACGCGTCCTGCTTGTCTTTTTTGCCCCGGCGCCACCACGGCATGGAATCGGGGTTATCCAGGTCGAGACCGAGATCGCTGAGCGTGCCAAACTCTGGCCCGGGAGCAGGGTCTTTTTTCGCTTTGGCCGAAGCCTCTAAGTCCACACCGAATAGATAGGCATAGGCCTCGCGCGACCGGGACACAATCTTGTTTGGCGGAGTTTTGGTCATGATCAGTAGTGACACCATCAACAACAGCGCCATGACGGGCCATGCGAGATACACGGTAGTTGCCGCAAGAAAAACAAAGGGTTCTGCAACCAGCCAGCCAAGAACACCACCACCGGCGGCAAGCTCGGCAAAGGTTGCATCCCCCGGTGCGGGACGGCCCTGAGCCAGGTGGGTCATCCCACTGATGGAGACCAGCAGCAGCGACAGCCCAATGGCCACGCGGCCGTTGGAATACACGCTGGAGGGATGGCGGAATAACCAAATGGCCAAGGCGATCAAAATGATCGGCAGGGCAAAGGAGAGGCGTCCCAGCGCGCCGCCGACGGTGTAGGTGTTGAGCGTCAGCGCCCAGGTTTGGTTGTAGTTGAACCATTCGACGACGATGCCGACGATGGCAAACAGAAGGAGCGCGAAGGGCACGCCATCGCGCCGGTCCTCTTTAGCGAGGGGCTGTGCGGAAAAAGCCCGAAAACCTTGGCCGACAAATGAGGCCACCGCCAGCCACCCGGTCTGCAGGGGCGAAGGGCCGCCGGAGACCTGGGGTTTCACCGTCTGTTTCTTAGGGGTGGCTTGAGAACCGCCACGGGGATTTTTTCGTGGGGTGGAAGACGCACGCGAAGACGGGCTCTTGGCAGCCATTACTCCACGCTACCCACCAAGTCAGCGGGAGGAAGGCATTGAAACACAGCCCGTCGGCAATGGCTCTGGAGCGCCAAACCGTTAGATTGAAAGCCAAGCCGAGGGAGACCCCATGGAAGCACAAGGAAAAGTATTCGTCGTCACCGGAGCCGGAAATGGCATAGGTCGAGAGGTCACTCTCGACCTAATCGCTCGCGGCGCCTCCGTCGCCGGACTCGATGTCAACAAAGAGTGGTTGTCTGAGACTTCCGAGCTGGCGGGCGCCAACGCCGCGAAGTTGACCACTTTTGCGGTGGACATAACCGATCGTAAAGCGGTGATGGCTCTTCCCGCCAAGGTGACCAAGGCACTCGGAGAAGTGGATGGGCTCATCAATGTCGCTGGCATCATTCAGCCCTTCGTGCGCATCACCGATCTGGACTTCGAACACATCGACCGTGTGGTGAACGTGAACTTGCACGGACCGCTCAACTTGATTAAGGCCTTCCTGCCCGGCTTGCTGAGGCGTCCCTCAGCACATTTGGCCAACGTGTCGTCCATGGGTTCCTACGCGCCCGTTCCGGGTCAAACCCTCTATGGCGCAACGAAGGCGGGCATCAATCTTCTCAGCGAGGGGCTGCGCTCCGAACTGCGGTCCACCAACGTTGCCGTGACCGTAATCTATCCGGGTGCGATCGGCACCAACATTGCCGGCAATTCAGGCCTCGACATGTCAGGCGCGGAAGAAGGCGCCGCAGAGCGGACAGTAGTGGCGGCGAAAGATGCCGGCCAAATGATCGTCGAGGGTGTGCTCGCCAAGAAAAAGCGCGTCGTTATCGGTCAGGATGCGAAGTTCCTGTGGCACCTGAATCACCTCTCCCCCGACCTTGCTTCGAACACGATTTATAAGAACATGAAGGACCTTCTGCCCTAGCGTGTGCCGTGTCCGTGCCCCGGCTCGAACACGCACCGCGGTCTTTCCTCGGGCAACCCACTAGGGTGGGAAGTGCAAACACCTTTGTTTGCTGCGTCGTAGAACGCTCCCTCACCACTGTGTGGTTGATATTTTTCTCGCGGCGAATCGAAAGCATCACTCGATGCCTTCGCCACGGCCGGGCTTCGCCTGGCCACAACGTGATGACTTCATCACCGGAAAGCTCTTGCTATGTCTGAAACAACCTTCGCATCACTCGGTGTTCCGAGTACCCTTCTTGCCCCGCTGACCCGCATGGGTATCGAATCCCCCTTCCCGATTCAGGTGGACACCCTGCCCGACACTCTTGCTGGACGAGATGTCTTAGGCCGCGGTAAAACCGGGTCGGGCAAAACCCTTGCCTTCTGCCTGCCCATGGTGGCTCGTCTTTCCGGCGAGCTCGCCGGTGGCAAACGCCGACCCGGGCGACCGCTGGGATTAGTCCTCGCTCCCACGCGAGAGCTGGCTACCCAAATCACCGCGGTGATGGCGCCCCTGGCCCACGCCGTGAACCTCAGCGTGACCACGATCTTTGGCGGTGTGTCCCAAAACCGACAGGTCCAGGCTCTTCGCGACGGGGTTGACATCGTCGTGGCGACGCCCGGACGCCTTGAAGACCTCAAAGGCCAGGGTCTGTTGCACCTCGATGCCATCGAGATCACCGTGTTGGATGAGGCCGATCACATGGCCGACCTCGGGTTCCTGCCTGTTGTCACCAAGATTCTTGACGCCACTCCTCAGGGTGGGCAACGCCTGCTGTTCTCCGCAACGCTGGATAACGGCGTCAACAAATTGGTCAAGCGCTTCTTGCAGAACGAGGTCCTACACGCTGTGGACGAGGCCCACTCCCCTGTGGCCAAAATGACCCACCACGTGTTCGAAACCGCGGACGCGGACAGCAAGAAGGAGCTCATTCACACTCTGGCCTCGGGTACTGGGCGCCGTATCCTTTTCACCCGCACCAAGCATCACGCCAAGAAGCTGGCGCGCGCGCTCAGCCAGGCGGGCATTCCCGCCGTCGATCTGCACGGCAATCTGTCCCAGCCCGCCCGTGACCGCAACTTGGCGGCGTTTAGTGAGGGCCGGGTGAAAGTGCTGGTCGCCACCGATGTGGCAGCACGCGGTGTGCACGTCGACAACGTGGATCTCGTGATTCACGTGGACCCCCCAATGGAACACAAGGCCTACCTGCACCGCTCCGGGCGCACCGCTCGTGCCGGCGCTGAGGGTGATGTCATCACGCTGTGTTTACCGAACCAGCGCGATGATTTAGCGAAACTGCTGCGTAAGGCAGATATTGCCGTCTCGCCCCAGCGGGTGAGCGCGCAGTCTTCGGAAGTGACCGCGCTGGTGGGCGAAAAGGCGGCGTACGTGAAACCGGCTCCGCCAGCAGCCCCCACCAGGGGTGGCGGGGTTTCGCAAGGACGCAACGCGCAACGCAAGCGCACCCAGCGCGGTAACCGGGCTGGCAGTTCCGATGTTAGGGCTAGCGCGCCGCGCACCACGCGAGAGGGCAAACCGGTGCGTGATCGCTCCGGTCGCCCCGGGCAAGCAAAACGCCGGGATTACCAACCCGCGAGGTAGTCATCCTGCTAGCTTTGGGGTATGAGCGAGTGGAATTACACCAAATGTGCCAAGCCGTTCACCTCCGTTGAGGAGGCACGGGATTACCTGACCGGCAAAGACTTTGCTGGCTGGATTTTGAAGCGGGACAACGGCTATTCCGCCGTATGTCCGACCTACCCCGAAGGTTTTTACCCCGACGCGACAGTTGTGGAAGAAGTCAACAACTCGAAGAACGAGATGGGTACGGCTGTCGCAACAGAATCAGCGAGCTGCTGCAGCTAATAACCGAGCCCTGAGGGGTTCACGCTAGATACCCTCGCCCATGCCGCCCGATAGGCGGCCGTGGAGGGCCATGGTGGCTTCGTTCATGCCGATCAGAGACACCTGTTTGCCATACGATTCGTACTTCGTGACGATGGCATCGAGCGCTGCCACGGTGGACGCGTCCCAAATGTGGGAAGCGGACATATCGATATTCACCCGTTCGGGATCTTCTCCGTATTCAAACTGCGTGGTCAGGTCGTTACTGGAAGCAAAAAACAGTTCTCCATCGACCACATAGTGGGCAGTGGGGCCCTCTTCCTCCACGGAGAGGGTGCGCGTCACCGTCACAAAGTGGGCGACGCGCCTCGCGAAGGCGACCATCGCCACCAGAACCCCCGCAATCACGCCGATAGCGAGATTGTGGGTCCAGACCGTCACCACGACCGTGGTGACCATGACGGCGGTTTCGCTTTTCGGGAGGCGCTTCAGTGTTGCGGGGGCGACGCTGTGCCAGTTGAAAGTGGCGACCGAGACCATGATCATGACGGCCACGAGGGCAGCCATCGGGATCATGCCGACAATGTCGCCCAAACCGACCACCAGAATCAACAGGAAAATACCGGCAAGGAACGTCGAGATACGCGTCCTCGCGCCCGAGGCCTTGACATTGATCATGGTCTGGCCCACCATTGCGCAGCCTCCCATGCCGCCAAAAAGGCCTGACAGGACGTTTGCCACACCCTGAGCCCACGCTTCCCGGGTCTTGCGGGAGTGGGTATCGGTCACGTCATCCACGAGCTTGGCGGTCAGCAGTGATTCCAGCAGGCCCACCACCGCCATGGCAGCGGCATAGGGCGCAATAATCGACAACGTCTCCCAGGTCAAAGGCACGTTGGGAATAAAAAGCTCCGGGAGGCTCTCGGGCAGATCCCCCTCGTCACCGACAGTGGGAACCACAAGGGCGCTGGTGACCACAATCGAGGTCAGGACCACGATGGCGACTAACGGTGCTGGCACGACTTTGGTGATCATCGGCATGAAAATCATGATCGCGAGCCCTGCCGCAACCAACGGGTATACCAACCAGGGCACACCAATCAGGTGGGGAAGTTGGGCGCTAAAAATCAAGATGGCTAAGGCGTTGACGAAACCCACCATGACGCTTCGGGGAATAAACCGCATCAACTTCGCCACACCGAGAACGGCGAGAACAATTTGGAAGACACCGCCCAACATCACTGTGGCGATGAAATAGTCCATCCCATAGTCCCGTGCGACCGGAGCGATCACCAGAGCGATGGCCCCGGTGGCCGCCGTAATCATGGCGGGTCGACCGCCAAGAAAGGCGATAGAAACAGCCATCACGAAGGAAGAAAACAACCCGACGCGAGGGTCAACGCCCGCGATGATCGAGAAAGAAATGGCTTCGGGAATCAACGCCAGCGCGACAACCAGACCCGCCAATACCTCTTTGGTCAGAATTCGAGGGCTCGTTAGTGCCGCCAGAACCGATGGTCGCGCCCGGTAGCGGTCTTTATCTCCGGCAGACGTGGTCATAGGGTGCTCCTTTGGTGCGCCCTCACAAACATCGGAGGCGGGGAATGATTTCCACGGGGACCGCCGGGCAAAAAGAGCTATTTCCTCTCCATGCTAACAAGTGGGCTGGAGGAGACGGATACGGCACACCCGAAAACCGCCACAGGTGCGTGAGCTGGATGGCGCCCTGGAGCGCCAGGCCTCACTGATCGCCTAGAAAGCTGTTGTGTAGGCGTTCAGGGCCGGCTGCCCGCCGAGATGCGCGTAGAGGATACGCGAGCCCTCCGGGAAGTAGCCCTCCCGAACCAAGTCAATGAGGCCTGCTATCGATTTGCCCTCGTAGACCGGGTCCGTAATGACACCCTCCGTTCGGGCGAGGTGCTGAATGGCATCTATTGTTCTTGGTCCCGCAACCCCGTAAATTCCGTCGTGCCAGCGATCCAGGAGGACGACCTCGTCGGGCCGAAGCTTGCGACCTAACCCAATCGCCTCCGACGTCCTGGTGGCGATGCGGGTGATCTGATCGTGGGTCTTCTCCACCGTTGCGGAGGCATCGATACCAATTACGGTGCTGGCCCGGTCCGAATGGGCGAAACCAGCAATCATTCCGCCCTGGGATGAGCCCGTCACCGAACACACGATGGTGGCGTCAAAGCGAACGTCCAACTCCTTTTCCTGGTCCTCGACCTCAAAAGCCCAACCTGCGAAACCGTGTCCCCCAAGGGGGTGATCCGAGGCACCGGCTGGAATCGCGTAGGGCTTGCCGCCTCGGGCCTCAACATCCTCGATGGCTTGCTTCCAGGACTCTCGGAACCCAATGTCGAATCCGGCATCATCCAACCGCACGTCGGCGCCCAGGATGCGCGAGAGCAGGATGTTGCCTGTTTGCTCGTAGTTGACCTCGTCCCATTCCACCCAATGCTCTTGAACAAGAACGGCCTTGAGCCCGAGCTTCGCCGCTACCGCGGCGACTTGACGAGTGTGGTTGGACTGCACACCTCCGATCGAGACGAGGGTGTCACAGCCTTGCGCGAGCGCATCGGCAGCAAGATATTCGAGCTTGCGGGTCTTGTTGCCCCCATAAGCGATTCCCGAGTTGAGGTCCTCCCGCTTGGCCCACACCTCGACCTTTCCACCCAAATCTTCAGTAAGTCGATCCCATCGCTCCAGAGGAGACGGACCGTATAAGAGGGGTACTCGGGCAAAGGTTTCCAGTTGTTCACGCGACATAGTTCCACGATAGAGCTTTCGCAGTGCGATGAGCGCCCCTACCCGGCGTCAATGCCGCGAGTACGCCCGTCTAGGGAATGGGGACGGCGGCGCAGACGCCACCGAACAAAAAGTGTTCCCCCACACGGCAGGCGGCATGGCCGACAGTCGCATCAAGCCGAGAACCTCGCCTATCGCAGGGCCGTCAAACTTAGCTTTGCCGGGTGACTTCGACGTAGTCAGAGCTCTCGGCAGAATGCACGAGGGTAATCGTGATGTCGCGGAAGGTGAGCGTGTCACCGGGTTGCACGAATGCTTCGTACCAGTTTCGACAATCGCCGGTAAACCCATCTTTATAGAGGTAATACGCCCATTTTTTCTGCTCTTCACTGGTTCCGCAGCCTCCCTGCGTGAAGGAATCCACTCGGTCTGCCTCCAGGTGGGTATCCACAAAGTAGACGAGCAGTCCCGACCGGTCGCTATTCCACATCTCCGACCAGCCGACAGGTCGTCGAGACTCAATCACGACAGCCCCTTCTCCTTCGAAAGGAACCACACCGAGACGCTTATCCCCGCCCAACACCTCGCGTGACCCGAGAATGAAGCGCGAGGGCTCTTCGAGGTCCGCGGGGGCCATGCAATGGACTTGATCATCATCGGTCCAGCCCAATTTGAACTCATCCCACCCGTTGATTGCTCCAGAGAATTCGCCGGAAGCCGGGATTTGCAGGGTCTGCAAGGCTGTCGGCCATCCGTTGCCGGGACCGTGGTTATGAAGCCCCATCGAATCAAGCATCAAATACAGCCAGAAACTCCACGTGTGCTCAGCTCTGATGTCAGCAGTCAGCTGGCCCTCGTTTCGATACCACCACTCGTTGCCGGACCAGAAGAAGACTTCCTTGGCCCCACCGGGGAAGGGAAGGGCCACGCCCTCATTGCCCTGGAGGCCAAGGTCGCCCTCGAAGTAGTCAATACCGGGCGACCAGTAGGCCAATACGCCATCAAGGTCGTCGTAATTCAGGTCATCCGGGAGGCTCTCACCGATCATCTGGATGATCGTGTTGGCGTTGCCCTGGCGCTCCTTAAAGCTCAAATCCCGATTGACCGGATAATCCTTATGGTCGACCGGAAGGGTGATCCACTCGTCAACGACCTGGAAGTTCAGGTCAAGCTTCCCTTGGGACCAGAAGTCGGCCCATTCCTCCATCGTGGTCACCTGCTGCTGCAAATACCCTTGCGGGGTTTTATCACTCGGCGGTGCGTCGTCAAACGCAACCATCACAGCGATGAAGTTTGATTCGCCCCGGACGGGCAGCGTCTGTGGTGACAGCGGGAATCCGATGTTGCCCCGGGCGCGCTCACCTCCCACGGAAAATCCCTCAAACGCCTGCCTCGCTGCCTCACTCTGGCCATCCAGCACCTTGCAAAGCTCCTGGTCAGTGGGAGATGTCGGTTGCTCCCATTCGGGTGGGGCGACCTCTTCATCGGGGCCATCCGCCGGAAGCACTTCGGTCTCTGCGGGGGCGGAGGCCGGCTCTGCTGTAGTCGTTTCGGGAGGCTCCGACGCACAAGAAGCAACCAAGGAGACGGCCAACACCAGCGCGAAAAGGTTGCTAACTCTCATCAGCCACCCTCTCCACGGTGACGTAGTCGGCCTCGTCACCGGAGTAATCCAGGGTGATACGAATTCCCGAGTGGGTAACCGTCATTCCCTCCTTTACCAAGATTCGGTCAAGGTCGTTGGGGATGCACGAAGTGTCTTCTACCCAGTCCGGGTAGAGGTAGTAGGCCCATTTGGGGTTGGCCGGGTCATTCCCACAGTCTTCGTAAACATGATCCGTATGCACACCGTTTGCGTCAACCTCGTATACGAACAGACCGGCCCGGTCGGAGGGCCAATCTCGCGACCATCCAATCGGTCGCCTTGATTCCACCACCACAACTTTGTAGTCATCGGCGCGCACGGCAATCATTTTTCGATCACCGCCATATATTTCCAGCGGCGTCAGGATGACCTGTTCGGGTGCTGCAAGAGTTTCTTTGTCAGAGCAGTGGACCTGTGAGTCATCAAGCCATTCAAAAAGAAATGTTTCCCAAGCGGAAAGCGCCCCGGAATACTCCCCCGATGCCGGGTACGCCCCCTGTCCCACACCCGTGGGCCATCCCTCTCCGGGGGCGTGACCGTTCATTCCCTGAAAATGAAGGAACTCGTGGATCCACCATGTCCACAAGTACTGCTGCTTGGTCTGCAGTTGAATACCACCCGCATCGCTGTAGTGAAAAATCCCGCCTCCGGAGAACGTCAACCGGAAGTCTCCGCCTGGAGTCGACAACATTTGCGTCCGCACGCCGACACTTTGCTTAAACGCCGTGATCTCGGGTGACCAATAGACGAACACAGCGTCCGCCGAGGCCCAATCCAAACCGTCGGGAAACTCAGCGACCGTCACCTGCGCAATGTCAAGCAACGTGTCCTGAACCTGCCGCTGAAATTCCTCTTGGTCATATTGGTTATCACCAGCACCCGGGTCCACGATGTAGTCGGCGTGATTCACCGGAACTTCGACCCAATCCTCCACGAACTGGAATGAGTATTTAAGCTTCCCCTGCGACCAGAACTCACTCCACTCCGTCATCAACCGAATCTGCTCTTCCAGGGTCTCGTTAGTGATGAGATCGGTGGGTGGCGCATCGTCAAAGGCAACTTTTGCCGCAATGATGTTCACTTCTCCAAGGCCAGGAAGATCTCTCTCCGTCCGAGGAAAACCGACGTTGTCTCGGCCGATGATCTCCCCCATTTTTTGACCCCGAAACAGGGCTTTCACTGACTCCGGCCGTGGATCCAGCAATTTGCAGCGAGAAAAGTCCGCCACAGACACAGATTGCTCCCACTGCGGGGGTTCCCGCGGCGGCTCCGGCTCAGCCGGGGGTTGGGCCTCCTCTACGACGACCGGGTCTGGCTCTGGCTGCGGCCCAGCAGGCGGGGCACTCGCGCAGCCGGTCAGCAGAAGAAGAATCGATGC
>CAKZKU010000021.1 GCA_937124545.1 uncultured Microbacteriaceae bacterium
TCGTCATCGATGTGTCGCGGTCGTAGCGGCCGGTTCGTGGTTCACCCAGTCCATGGATGCATTCACCCGAGTTGCGGCACCGTGCCCAAGCTCAGCGGCGAAATACAAGAACAGATTGAGAGCGTGGCTGTGCTCAAGCAGAGCTCCGCCACCTTGCTCGGAGAAGGCTAGGTAAGAATCTTTTTCGCTGCCCATCCAGAAGTGGGCCTTCAAAATCCCGTCCCAGCTCTCGAGCATGTGCGAGCTAAGGCCGGTTAGTTTGCCCAACGACGGTGAGCTGGCGACCTCGAGGAACTTGTGAGTGTTCGGTTTGTGGCGTTGGTTGTAGGCCACCAGCACTCTTGTCGGCGACTGCTCTGCCTTCTGGATGAACTGTTTTATGGCTTCACTATCTGGATGAGAGAGGGGTTTCTCGATCAACAAAAGGCGAGGCGGGGTGGTTTCAAGCTCTGTAGTTGCGATAGACAGATGGGTCGCTGGCGGGGTGCCAACGATGACGATGTCGAAGGGCCTCCGCTCGACATCGTTCGGAGATGCCAGGGTAATTTCTGGATCCCACGCGCCGTAACGGTCAGGATAAATCGTGTTCTTGGTCCGCTCCAAAGCCTCCGGGCTGAGGTCAACAATCGTGACGTCCCACCCTTTTTGCCGGCAGCCGTGCGCCAGATGATTGCCGATAGATCCAGCACCAATGACCTTGACCGTGGTCACTGTCACTCCGCGAGAGACCAGACCGAAATCTTGGTCTTTCGGTCGTTGTTCGAGTTGATGGACTCATCGGTGTAGAAGGAGTCGTTGACGTAATGCGTGGAGGAGATCTCTTCAAACACTGCGCCATCGGGCGAGGTGAAGCTGTGGGGTGTGCCAACCTCGACCGTGAGAATGTCGCCGGGGTTGAGGGTATGCTCGGCGTCGCCCAGCTTTACCACCAGAGTCCCGCTGAGGCACACAAATGTCTCTTCCTTCTTCTTGTGCACGTGCTCAGGGTTCGTTTGACCGGGGAAAACCCCAATTACTTTTTTGCAGTACTCGCGGTTAACCACTGTCACCATCACGATCCCGAATTCATCAAATTTCTCGATGCCGTAGTGGTGCGAAAGTTCAACGGCGCTGCGGTTGGGGATGATGACCCCCGCGGATTCGAAATGGAGTTTGCTGCGCTCAATGATGCGGCTCACAACAGCGTCGGTATCCGAGATGGAGACATTTTGTGTGCTCAACATCTCTCCCGCACTAATTGCGGAAGCCGCCACCTTGTGTTCCAGTTTTGACCACTCGTTTGCGGTCAATTGTCCATCAAAAACAGGTATCTGGAAGACAACGTCGTCATCCGCGATTTCCTCTTGCGCGCTGATGTGGCCGCGAGCATAGACGCCGCGACGAAGCGCCCGCACAGATTCCCGCTCTGTCTCGTTGTAATACGACACGCTGTCCATACCCGCGAGCATCACTGAGGCTTCGTGGAGTCGTTGAGCCCAGGCAGTCAGTTCGTGCGCTTGCGACGAGTAGTTGTTTACCGCCATCCCCTCGGCTTCAAGCCCGATGTGGCGCTCCATGATTTGAGCGCCCTTGGCCAGCGCCAAGCCCCCGGCCACAACATTTGTGGGGTCCTCATGCGTCGAATAGCCAATCGCCACGTCCTTGTATCGGGTCTTCAACATGTCGATTCGGTTCAAAGCCAACTCTGAATCCGGTGTCGGGTAAACCGCCACGCAGTGCATCAAAGCGAGCTGGTCAATGCGCTTTGTCAAGAAGGCGGCCACTCGGTCTGTGTTGTGAACGTCCAGACCCCCCGTCGACACAATGGTTGGCATGTTGTGCTTCACGACCTCGGTGAGAAGCGGCCAGTCGGTGGCGCACGCGCTGGCTACTTTGATGATGTCAAAACCGTGATCCACGACTTTCTGCACAGACAGTTCATCAAACGGTGTGCAGGCCACGAGGAAACCTCGCGCGCGTGAATGCTCGACAAGCTCGAGGTACTCTTCATCGGTGATTCGGGTCTCTTCAAAGCGCTTAATGTATTTGAAGTCGTGGTTCCCCTGGTGATCTGGGTGGATTAGCGTGTCCAGGTTTCGATACTGGAACTTGATAGCCGCGGGGAACGGGATATCCGAGAGGGCCTCGGCGGCACTATCGATGATTGCTTTACCGTGAGCGACGGACCCGTTGTGATTATTGGCCAGGTCCAAAATGAGGAGAGGTGCGGATGCAGAGCCAAAAGGCAAAGCTTGGGCGGGAGAAGTTATCACTGCAGAGCCGTTTCGCTTGAAAGATGGTTGTCCCAGCGTATCGCCTGGTTTGCTGTTGCGCGGTGATCTGGCCCGAACCCTACTAATCCCGATAGTTTGTCTGTTGAGACAACGACAGGGTTGAGGTTACGTGAAACATCGAATTCTGCTCAGTACGTCGCGCTCTTTGCGGCAACCTGGGGCTTGGGGGCAGGCCGTCTTCCGTCTGCGTTCCGAAGGGCACAAGATTGTCGCTACGTCGGGAAGCGAACTCCCTGATGCATGGACCGACGGCCCCCAGCCACGCGTTCTGCCGAGCAACATCCGGAGCCTGATGCCCGAGGGAGTAATCCCATCCAAAGAAGCCATTCGCGACTACTCGGCCTATCGAAGCTCCGCTGGTTATGCGGAGACTCACGGGATGCTTCTTCTGATGATGTCCCGGGTTGATTCGACCGGCACTTTCCGGTCTTTGGAGCGCGAAGTGTTGGCCAGAAAACTTCACCTTGAAATTTTCACGGCACTCGCCGAGGCCCAGCCGACCATGGGACTTTTCGACGTGACGCCCCATGAGGCTCTGGATTTTGCTTTGCTGCGAGTTCTGGAATGGAAAAAGATTCCGAGTCTCATGTTTCAGCCCTCCCTTGTGGGGCCCCAGGTGATGGCCCGTACATCGCTCACAGATATTCTTCCCCTGAGCTTGGATTCCACGGTCGTGTCGCGCCATGCTGACGCGGTCGAGGAAGTGCACCGCATTGCCGATGCATCGATTCAACGTCTGGCTCTGGGCACCGGTACCCCCAAAATGGATAATCAAAAAGCAAAGGAAGCATCGGTCGGGTCTTTAGGGTCGCGACTGAGTGCTCTGCGTTTTTCGCTTCGGAGGTTGAGCACACCGGGGCGAGATGTTGCTTTTGCGTTCACGGGCCACACTCGAATTCCACTACGAGTCCGGCGTGCCCTAGAGCTCCTTCTCGAGAGATCTCTTCGTCGCTCTCTCCGACACAAGATTGACGCGCTTACCTCCTTGCGCGAAGCACCTTCACACCGGTTTGCACTGTTTGCCCTGCACTACGAGCCGGAGCGAAGTTCTATTCCGGAGGGATACCCGTTTGATTCCCAGCTCGACGCGATTGCCGCTGTTCGAAGCATGCTCCCTGAGGAAGTCACCCTCTATGTCAAGGAGCACTTCAGCCAGCAGGCGGCGGCCCTCAGGGGCTTCGTGGGGCGAAGCCCCGAGTTCTACGACCTGCTCGAGAGTCTCCCTGGGGTCACCGTGCTCGGCACGAAGACGAATACTCGCGAGCTCATGCGGTCTGCTGAGTGCGTCATGACCTTCACCGGGAAAGTGGGAATTGAAGCCGCGCTAGAGGGTTCCAGGGTCCTCTACCTGGGGCAGCCTTGGTGGGGTCAGATGCCAGGCGCGCACAACTTCCACAACCTCAACAGCTATCAAGATTTGCTGTCTGCCCCGATTCCTTCCCCACCGGAAGTACAGAGCTGGCTTGAAGAGCAGATTCGCAGCGCTTTGTTGCCCGGTGTTTCTTCGGTACCTCCAGAGCGGCATTCGAAGCGAATCGCTCAGTTGCCCCCGGGCTTTGAGGCCGTGGAGGCCGAGGGAATCATTGCAGCAGTTCATGCGGTGATGGCGCAGGCTGGAAAGGCTTCCCAGGACACATAACCTCCCCCTGGTTTAGACTTTCGCCATGGAGAAGCCAGACATAAAGCCTCGTTCCCGCGTTGTCACTGACGGCATTGAAGCCACTACGTCTCGTGGAATGCTGCGCGCAGTGGGAATGGGTGACGACGACTGGGAAAAACCTCAGATTGGTATCGCGAGTTCCTGGAACGAAATTACCCCGTGCAACCTGTCGCTCGGCCGGCTAGCTCAGGCCGCCAAGGAGGGCGTGCACGCTGGTGGGGGATACCCACTTCAATTTGGCACGGTCTCGGTTTCGGATGGAATCTCCATGGGACACGAAGGCATGCACTTCTCACTTGTGTCGCGTGAGGTAATCGCCGACTCAGTCGAGACTGTCATGCAGGCAGAGCGCCTGGACGGCTCGGTTCTGCTGGCTGGTTGCGACAAGTCAATTCCAGGAATGCTGATGGCAGCAGCCAGGCTCGACTTG
>CAKZKU010000022.1 GCA_937124545.1 uncultured Microbacteriaceae bacterium
GGTTTGCCCTACCGTGAAGGCGTGCCAGTGTGGGAAGGGAGCCATGAGAGTAATCTCATCAGGGGAAGCCCATGACAGGGTTTCTAACTGTGCAGGGTGAAACCACATGTCATTGCTGGCGAAAGTCCAACGGTCATCCATGGGGAAGAGTTTGATGCCGAGATTCCATGAGGCTGCGACACCTAGGTTCGATGGCATAGGCAGGTAAGTGGTGTGCTCAACACAGTCAGGCACATTCACGCTGATGTCCTCCTCTACCTTGCTTGCACCGTTGTCAATGATGAGTAGGTGTTTGATGGGGTAGTCAAGGCTTTGCAGCATGCGTTGCAGGAGGTCGTAACGGTTCAGCACGGGGACAATGAGGTTGGGAATCATGAGACACCTTTGAACGTGTGGCCTTCGAGGTTGAGATTGATGAAGGGGTTGAGTGAGTGCACTTTCACCCCGTAGGTTTCTTGCAGGTAATCCTTCATGAGCTTATGGTGTTTGTCGTAGAGAGTCCATAGGGTGTGCCCGTTCTTCACCTGGTAGGTGTTCACACGGTCTGCCCCGTCAAGGGTTCCACAGTCTGCCCCTACAAGGATGATGTATTTGGCTCCTAGGTGTGCTGCGAGGTGCATGGCACCGTGAAGGCTGGAGGAACCGTAAGCGATCTGGTCTAACCCTGGTTTGTGGGATGTGATGGGATTCCATGCTGAACCTGGTGGCCTGTCGTACTGTGTAGGCGCGAGCACAAGGTTTGCGGGTTGCTCCCCCTGCCAAGGCTCATAGGTCAGGGTGTCCTTCTCTATGGTCACTACCGTCTCAGAGTCTGTCAGGAGGTCTGAGGCGTTCTGGTGGTAGTGGGTGAACCCATAGGTGGGTTTGTGCCCTAACGCTCTCGCACTGTAGTTAGTGGACACTGTGACCGTACCCTCGAACAAACCAGCATCCACATAGTTCAGTGATGGCCCTGACCCTAGAACCCAAACAGTGTCACCCTGATGTTTATTCTTGAGTGCTGTCAGCTCCACCTAATTCACCCCTGTCGAAGTGTACCCAAGCGTGAATGACGTTCAGGAAGTCTCTGATGTTCATGTCTTTCATGTGCTCAAAGTCATCCTCTGAGAAGCACAGCTCGGCGGCATCGAACAGCAGTAACAGCTCTGAGCCATCCTGGTACAGTTGCGCTTCCTTCAAATCCATCAGCAAGGCGACAGGCAAGGTAAAGAAGTTTTTAGCTACTGCCCTGAACTCGCCTGACACTACCTCTACAGGTGGGAGGTCTTTGGACTGCATTGAGCCCATGATGCGTTGGAAGTCGCCCTCAGTGCTCACAGCAGGTCTACTTTGCCTCGGAAGGGGACACCCTTCTCAAGCTCGAAACAGGTCACTGCTGGTGTGCTGTCACCGCCTGCACCCTGGTTACGGGTGTACCAGTCTGAACCGTTATCCATTGTGCTCGCCTGAACCCACCAGCGCTCTCTACCCTCAGTGCCAGAGAACTGCTCAACCCTGTGGTGATGGAAGTGACCAGACACCATCAAGGTTGCTGCAGCGAGATAGGAGGAATTGAAAACAGCTTTAGACCAGAACAGTTGGAAGCTATCAGGCCGTGACACCTGGTGCCCGTGGATGGCCCCGAGAATGTGTGAGCCGTCATTGAAAACATCGAACGCGAAACCCTCATCGTGGGGTTGCGGTACCAGCCACCGTTCCACAGGCAACCCAACCTCAGTGGCAAGCCTGCGGAGCTGTTGCAGGATGACAACACCCCAGTCATCAGTTCCAGGTTGCCCCACAGCCGCCTTACTCACCCTGAACTGACAATGATTAGAGGCAACAGAACCGTAAGTTACAGGCGCATACTTTGTGGCGAGCTTGATGAGATCCCACAGCAGAGCGCTTGCCAAATCCACCTGCTGCATCGGGCTTAGCGTATTAGTCACAAGCTGATCCATGTCAGCCTTATTGTTCACACCCTCAATCACATCACCCATATCCAGGATGACAATGTGCTCATAGTTGCCCGCCTTCAGCTTCCGCTCAATACGGTCATACGCTGCATGGATGCGTTGAATGGACTCCTCATGGCCCCCACGACTACCACCCTTACCTATCTGGAAGTCAGCAGGGCAGATGACAAAAGTCTTACCCGATTTCACCGGTTTAGGTGCCTTAGGTTTGCTCCGCTTCGCCTCAGCGTAAAGAGTAGGCAGGTGGAACTCTGTCACCTTCTTGCGGAAGTGGAACCGGTAAGCGGTCAGCCACTCACCATCCCAACGCTGCCACTGTGACGTGCGAGGTGTACCAACAACCTCGTACTCGTCGGGCGAATACCCGCGCTCCTCCAAGAACTCATCAAAGTTCGGGGCGTCAGGTAAACCCTCCGTTGTGGCAACACCCTCGTTGCCGTCAAACTCGATAGCGGGTCGGAACCCAGAAGGTGCCTCAACCTTCTTCGCGGGTTGCAAATCGTCCAACATTAGCTTCGGTAGCACCCGCAAGACTTTGTGCGGTGCAAAGCCAACGGTCCTTCCGTGATAGACAAGCCACGGTTAGTCAACTCCCGAGCGAGAGCCTTAGACGACCACGTTTGTGGGGAAGCCAAAGCCTTCTCAAGGATGCCCTGATCTTTCTCCTCAAGGGAGTCATACAGGCGACCCATCTTGCAGCGAGTGTTCCGAGACGGAGGTGTCAAATCTTCTAACATTTGTTTTCCTTTCCGAACAACAAGTTAGACAAGGTTGTCAGCTACACCAGGTAGCGACACGCCCAAGTCTAGTAGAGAACGGACCGTAACACTAGCCCCAGGTTCCCTTGCATCGTCATACATTTTATGTGCGCTCAGTTTGCAGATAAGGGAGTCGTCTTCCCAAACGCCCGCAGTTGTGCAACTATCACCGACGGCGCGGACGAGCTTATCGATGTCCGGGGGGACCGTCGGTAACGGTCTTTTGGAAGCGGGTACAGACCTTGGGCGAGGGAGAAAGAACACGACACTGAGTTCGACAGGGCCAGACAACGCAACCCAGTTCGCATTGTCCACAGCAGCTTCGGCAGCTTCGGCGACTGCTTTACGCCAAGCCGGAAGCTTCTTACTTGCCTCAACAAACCTGTTATTGCCGACACTTTTCTTACTGCCTTGCGGGGCAGGGATTCCATAAACCTCAAAGAAAAGTTCCACACTCTAGTTTAGAACGGTGCTTGCTCATCAACAGCTTTCACAGCACCAAACACGTCACTCAACGCCTGCTGTGTCTCCTGCGGTGAACCCCCACGACGTTCAACCTTCGACATTTCCGACGCACGAACATTCAACGAAATGCCCTTGCTGCCATCCTTCTTGTCAAACAGTTTAGTTTTCATGCGACCAGTGACAGCCACACGGTCACCTTCCTCAAAACCGGCAGGCCCAGTCACGGAGAAGTAGTCTTTCCCGTCAACCTTCCACTCACCCTGCTCGTCCTTGATCATCTGACTGTGAGCAACGTTGTAAACCGTTCCCCACTCGAACGAACGAATCCCGTTCACGAAACCTTCAAACTTGATGTCAACAGCCATTACAGCTCCCTTTCAATATGTTCTACGTTCACACAGTCCTGTCTACCGCATTTTCTTACACCTGGCAAGATTGCCACACCCTCACCATCAACAGGTGTGATCTCGTCCTCTGCGAAATCACCATGATGAGGAAAGCACTTACCCAGTGGCCCGTTCACCGTTTTAGCCCGTGTAGCCCTACAAGAGGAGCACACATGGTTGTTGCGGTTAGAGACATTCGAGTCCCAGCGTAAACCACACCGCCGACACTCAATCCAAGCCACCCAGACATTCTAGGTTAGTTCTTGAAACCAATGTGCTCATTAGACCACCTGTGTCGCTGATCGTTAGTCATATGCTCCGTATGCTTCACCAGCAACGCAATACACGGTTTGCACTGAGTAATCCGAGTGTCATGCGGCACACAAATAGGTTCCGGGTCAGACCTCCAATTAGCCTCCTCAGCACGCTCAGCAGGACTACGGTCAATCGCCATACGCGCATCCCGAGCACGAGCAACAATATGCTTCGGCTCCAAATAATCAACCTTCTCATCCTGGCGTGCCATCACCAACGCCTTCTGCGCCACAGGCAACGACAAATGCCCCACAACAGCCGTCCAAGCCGTCACAGTCTCATCAGACACCCGACGGTTATCAATAGCAGCCACATCAGCCAACAACAACTTCACTTCAGCCTTATTCATTCTCATCCCTTTCCATCTCAGCAAGCGCCTCAGCCCTCAACCGAGCCGCAGACGACCCAGAACCACCAGACCGCTTCTGCACACGACCCATCCAATTCTGAAACGTCATATCCCAATCAACCTTAGTCTTCCCAGAAGCCCACCAATACGTCTGAAACTGCTCAACCTCGTAATCCCGATCAACATCAGGCCACTTAGAATCAAACATCCCCATCAGCCTCTCAGAAGGCTTCCAATCATTAGGCAGCTTAATAGCTCTCTTATTATCTTCTCTATATTTGTTTTCTCTTAGTTGTCTTCTTAAGAGAGTGCCCTCAGCCACAGTGCTTCGCGCCACAGTGCCGTCAGCCACAGTGCCTTGGGGCACCCTGGATGAATTCAGCTCATAACGGTACGAACCGAGCGTCCCATCAGCCTGCTTCGCCCTGGATACCGATACCCAATCCTGCGCCTGCAACTCCTTCAAAGCCGACCTAAAAGCCTTCACACCAATCTTCGTTTCGGCAACAATCTGCCTCACCCGAATCTCGTAACCGACCTGATGCGACAGCAAATAGATCAGCAGGAAGTTGGCGACAGGGGACAGCCCAGTGTTCCGCAACCACTCATTCGGAACAATCGTGAAGTTCTCATCGACGGGCATTGAAGTTCGGTAAATGCCACTTTCCGTCACTTTTTTTCACCATTTTCAGACCACAACTGCTCAAGGTGACGCTCCACCCAATAATCCTCAGCAGCCTTCAACATGCGCTTCTTAGCCTTCAACTGATTCGGGTGCCCAGGATGCTCCATCCACAGTTTCCGACGATCCAGACCAAGCTCTAAAGCCCAATCCACTTCCACCTTCTTTACCATTTTTTCCCTTTCTAAAAAGCAGAATTTCTGAAATTCACCTCAACTTTTCTGCCGTCAGTGGTAAGAACATACCAAACAAACTTCGTACAATCAAAAACCGGGTGCTCCAAGTCTTCCCACATGGGCAGTTTGTGACCCCAACCACGAGCCGCAGCCCCCACCGTCGCGTTCGACTCCATCTCGAAGTTATATTGGGCACACACCCGAATCAAGTTCTGGCAACCATTCGTTATCGCAGCCTGCTTACCCTTCGTGCCACCCATGCCACGGTTACGACGATGGTGGATAACTAGATCGTTGTGCTCACCACAGTGCCAACACCACTCATCGCGTGCCTCAAGCTGCTTCCTAATCGAAGGCTTTATCTGCTCGCCCATAATCATCCTCAAACCGAACCACATCAGCAACATCAATCAAACCCGAAGTGACAAAGAAAATCTGCATGTCACCAATGCTCGCCGACAACCGATGCACTTCCTCAGCGTCAATGTGAATAGAATCACCAGGGCCAACCAAATACATGGTGTCCTCAATGATGAGTTCACCGTTGCCGGACTCCACAAACCAGAAGTGGCTTTCGTTCTCATGCAAATGCAGAGACGTTCTACGCCCCTCTAACAGGATGAATTGCCCTACAGTGAATCTTTCACCCGAGAACCATTCAATCTCGCTGCCCCACGGTTTTTCCATGCGGACAGTCTATAACTTCATTTCCGCCTGAAGCATCTTCGACATGGTGGCCTGAGCCATTAGCTCCGACTCAATCACCTTCAATTTTACCTTGATCCGGTTCACCTTAGCCTTGGCAAGGTCACGTTCAAAACGTGCGTCAGAAGCTTCCAGGCGGGCTAACGCTTGCCTGTCCGCGACAGTACCTTGTGATTCCAGAAACGCTTTCGACTCAACCTTGTCAAGCTCGTTCTCTTTTTCAGCCAACTCTGACTCGGCCTCGAAAAGAGCATCAACACCCTTACGGTTAGTCTGTGTTAGTTCCTGAAGCTCTTTGATAATGTTTGACGGCATCATCGACCATCACCATCCTCTCAAGGAGGACAGAACGCCAGAACGGAATCTGCTCACGGTCATTTCTTCTTACCGCTTCCAGATACGCCTGAAGAACCTCCTGCACGCTCGCCCTCAGCACTGACAAGTCCTTCGGCATACTTTTTCACCTCATCCAAAACGTTCTTACTGGCACCGGCAGCTTTCGCTTCCGTCCATAACAACCGTAGCTCATCAGCGGACGTAGACTGTTTAGCCTCGGTGATAAAATCTCTACCGTCCGAAGCGACCTTCCGCATCTCCTCACGGGAAGCACGCTTGTTACCATGCAAGCCCATGTTCGCTAATCCGCGTCCTATTGACGAGGTTTCTGCAACTTCCGCTGCAAAGGGGCTAGAACCCTTCTTTTCAGTGGCGTAACCAACACCCTTCGGAAGCAACGTCGCTTGCTCGCCCACATCCAAATAAATAAAACTCTTAAAAATCCAGTCATGCTCATCAGGGATCAACTCCGTAACTATCCTGCCGTCCTTATGCTGCTCCAAGAACTTCCTAATTCTAACCTCGACCATCTCATAGTCGTTCGGGTTCCATGCCATTATTTATCTCCTTTCACGACAAGCCACGGCTTGCCTTGACCACGGGCCTGACGTTGCGCCACAACCCACTTCTTACCATCCTTCATAACATAACCGTACTTAGCGTTACCCATCTCATCCAACACTTCCGACTTGCACTGGTTCAACCGTTGCTCAGCCTCCGCAAACTTAGCGTGCGCGTCAACAAGGAGGAAACCCATACCGCCCACGTCAACCTCATCATCCTCAATCTCAGGATGCAAATAGCGGACAGCCTCATACGTTGCCTTACTGCCATCCCACTCAGGTTTCTGCACGTCCTGCAAATGCTGCCAAAAACGGTAAGCCGCAGACAGTTGCGCGTCAGCCTCAAACGTGTCGTAGTCAACCCAACGTTCCTCATAATTCCAACCAGCGACAGCGACGATCACGGCACGCTCAAGGCGCAACACATCCATGTAATGCAACACCTGGGCTGCATAATGCGGTGGTGTCTCACGCCACGTCCCACGAGAAGTCTTCACCTCAACAACAATCCACTCGCCTGTCTCACGGTGCCTTGCCAAAGCGTCAGGGTTAGCTAACATAAATTCGTGCTCAGGGTGCCGCCACGTCCCCGTCAAGAACACTTCATACTCAGGGTGCTCCTCAGCCCACAACTCCAACACAGGCAACTCAAACGCCCTACCAAACCGAATACTCCAACCCTCCAACGGTGGGTCAGGAATCTGCCCTGTACGTTTAGCCCACAACGCAAACGCTGACTCCCACGGGTTATACCCCATGATCGTGCCAATCTCAGAACCGCCAATACCCTGCGACCTCAACCCATGCCACTCAGGGCTACCCGAATCAAAGACACCTAAATTCAATGCACCATTGAAGGTGTCACCATCGTAAACTTGGAATATGCTGTCGTTTCTCATACACTCACCTTATGTCTAACTACCGACGCGAATACAGTTACACCGAGTTTCACCACAAAGTTGAAACAGCGGAAGAAATACCTTGCAGGGACATCCCCGAGATATTCTTCCCCGACGACTTCCCCGTCGGCAACCTACGCACACAAGCAGGCCAGATGGCTAAGAACCTCTGTAACGAGTGCCCCATCATCAAAGACTGTCTGCTCTACGCTGTCACCAACAAGGAAGCGTTCGGGGTGTGGGGTGGGACGCTACCCAACGAACGTTAGCCGTCCTCATCCTCACGAGAAGGCGTTGTAAGGATAAACTCAAACGATCCAGGCAGCGAAGCCTCCAACAGCTTCTCGCACAGCTCACGAGCCTCCTTCAGGCTAACTACGAGGTAACTGGTGTCACCCTCACGGCTCACATCCAACCAGCCATCATAATTCACAACAATCTCGTCATGGTGACGCTCAACATCAAACATTCTCTACCCTTTCAACAAAACAACAACAGTGATTATCAACACAATACAAGCGCTTGCAAAAAAACTTGCAGCACCGAATAGGAACCAAAGCTCCCGAACCTCAACCGTAGTCAAACGCCTACGGCGATATGTTTCCCTTTTCTTCATGGCGTCAGTCAACCACACACAACCCACATTTACAAGGAATCACACACTCAACCTGTAATATAAGGTTATGCAAGAGATGACAAAAGCCCACTACAACGGGTACACGCTCGACATGATCGCCGACATGCGCGACCTAGAACTCTCCCGCCTACAAGTAATCACAGAAGTCCTCCGCGACAAAGTACGCGAACACTACGCTGACGGAGTAGGCGTCACCGACCTATCCAGAAAAGCCGGTGTCACGCGCCGCACAATTCAACAATGGATTGAATAACAAAACCCCCCGGATCGTGGTGGACAATCCGAGGGGCTTTGCAGAAAGGAAATTCAAATGAATAACCTTACTATAGCATTATTCGCAGCCTTCGCACAACTCTCTTAGAGCTGGGTCTGTGGGGCACACATAGCCGTCAACAATTTCCTGATCCATTAGTTCTCCTCAACAGGTACACGGTCATACTGAAGAACCGAAGTCAACAAAGACATAATCCCAGCAAGCGCTGAAACAGATGCCACATTCACCCAGTCCACATCCAGAATACCAACCGCGCCAACACTGATCGTAGCCAAAGCAGTCTGGGCGACAGTCTTCGCACATCTCTCCGCGGCGTAAGCCCAAAACTTGCGTAACTTATCCATCAGGATTCTCCTTCTCGTTCGTGTGATGCCATTTGTCATCAACTGTGGCGAACCCAACAAATGCTGACGCAACCAAGGTAATGAGTGACGTTCCAGCAATGATGAGGTCCCCCGTCATCTTATCGTTGAATAAACCTACAGCGCCGATAGCGACCATAGCAAATCCGCCCACAATGGACGACCAAATAACTTTACGGCGGATACGCCAAGACGGTTTAGACACTAATAAACCTCACAAGCAACGGCATGGCAGCAGCGACGAACCCTGCAACCCCGAACACCTGCCATACACGGCGCTCAACAGCCCTCAGACGGGCCTCAAAGTCCTCAAACTGTTCCTTGGTCTCTTGCTCATGGTCTTCAAGTTTCTGAGCCGTTGTAGGCAGGTTTTGGTTGAGTTTCTCAAGTTGGCTCTTGAGGTCCATAACAATGGTGTAAACGTCTCGCAAGGTCACTCTCATTGAGGGTTCTTGTTCTGCCATTACCGCAACGCCCTCCTGATGTCGAAGAAACGCCGCAGGCGGGCGCTCATAGGCTTCACAACAGGTTTGGGTGGTTCAAGCTTTTCCAATGCTTCCACAAACTTTTCAGGCTCCATAGGCGCTTCCAGGACGGGTTCAACAGGTATTTCAAAGTAAGGGACAGGATCAACCGTTTGACCCCACGTCCTTGTCGGGTGCCGCACCTCGAAGTGCAGGTGGGGGCCTGTAGAACGCCCTGTGTTGCCCGACAGAGCCACTTTTTCGCCTCGAACCACCCGAGTGCCCTTGTTCAAATGTGAAGCCTCAGCAAGATGATAAAACACCGTAAACAAGTCAGTCGCGTGCTGAATAATCAACGTGTACCCGCCAGAAGCACCAGAACCCTTATGCACAATCACACCATCAGCAGGTGCCGTCAAAGGCGTCCCAATAGGCATAGCAACATCCACACCATGATGAAACTTCCGCTTCCCCGTAATAGGGTGAACGCGCCACCCGTAAGGTGAACGCGCATTGATCGTGAAGCCTTCAGGCCACGGTTCCGACAACCTCATCAGTTACACCTGGACGTAATCGCACATGTGGGTGTGGCAGTTAGCACCACAGAACCCTGTGCAGTTGTGTGACGTTTCACAGTAAGGGCAAGGACGATCACTCACGAGTTTGTCCTTACTCTTACGATAACAATACCCGAACCGCCATCAGCCGCAATCGCGTCCCTGGCTCCACCACCGCCACCGCCTGTGTTAGCTGTTCCCGCAGTTGCAGCACCCGAACTGCCGGAGGCCCCCGCACCTCCACCACCGGCTCCACCAGCTCCGCCTGAGTTGCCGTGACCGCCACCGCCACCAGCATAGGTCACAGAGCTACCGGTAATCGAGTTGGCTGCACCGTCTCCGCCATCACCTCCAGTATTAGACAAGGGGGCGTCCTCGCCCGCCTCGCCAGCGCCACCGCCACCACCACCGCCGTCGTTTAGAACAGAGCTGCCGCCAGAGTTCCCAATGCCGCTAATCCCCGAACCACCCGAGCCGATTGTTTGATTAGAGCCTCCGCCCCCACCACCTGAACCACCCGTGGAGCCGTCCGCGCCGTACCCTCCGCCAGTGGTAGCAAAGGTACGACAGCCCCCACCGCCACCGCCAGGAACCATATACGGCCCAAGTTTAGAAGAAAAACCGTTTGCGCCCTGGAAGCTTTCATTTACAGCTGGCAAGGGGTGGGCTATTCCGCCAGCCCCCACCACAACATCAAGCGACCCTGCTGGCAGGTAAGCATTTTCAATATAAAGCATCCCACCACCGCCGCCGCCACCGCCAATCGAGCGTCCGCCAGAGCCGCCGCCCCCAACAAGAAGAATGTCAGCATACCCGCCACGAGTAACCGTCAAAGTACCATCAGCCGTGAACGACACATACTTGTAATCGAACCCATCCGTATAAGTACCCGTAGCCGTATTAGAGAAATCCGCCGCGATCTCCAGCGAGTCACCCAACAACCGCCACACCGAATTAGTGTTATCCCAATAATAGTTGTCGTAAATCTGCCCGTCAGTAGGGCTAGTCGGAAAATCAAGCGCCATCAGTAAGCTCCTCTACAGGCTCCACAAAAACATCGTTCGCCTCGTCATAAGTGAAACCAGGCCCAGGGTAAACACCGCGAATGGTGCCGTTATACGAACACTGCACAAGCTCGTCTGCGTTGTAACCGTGCAAGTCAGCCAGGAATTGTTTTCCCAGCGTTTCTTGCTCCACGCCTTCGCCGTCTGTAATGACAGGGTTAGCGACAACGTGAACTTTTACAACCTTGCCGTCAATAACTCTTGCAAAGTGCGCCATTATCCAACCCTCACAATCACAACACCCGAACCACCGTTATTAGCAGAGTTTCCATCTGGGTTTCCCGACCCGCCACCACCTGTGTTGGCGGTACCGGACTGATTAGAACCGCCCCCGCCATCAGTAGCAGTTCCGTAAGAGCTGTCGTAACCAGCACCACCACCGGCTCGACCAACCGCTGAACCAGTAATGGAGGAGGTGAGACCCACTCCGCCGTTTCCTCCCGCGGAGCCTGGTCCTTCGCCGCCAACCCCGCCAGCGCCGCCACCGCCGCCGCCGCCGTCAACCGAATCACCGCCAGCATTCCCAGTAAAATCAGCAATCGCCCTGCCCCCGCCTCTTGAGGCACGCCCACCGCCACCGCCAGAGCCGCCGTCCCCACCAGGAGACCCTGGAGAAGCGAGCGCCCCAAAACCGCCGTAACCACCGCCAGCAGTCGCAACAATAGCATCTACCCCAGACCCCAGACCGTTGGAAGAACTGGAACCCCTGGCAGTCGTGCCAGCGCCGCCAGCGCCAACCGTTACAGTGAAAGTTTGCGGGGTCAAATAGAAATCTTGTTCGAGGTATCCCCCAGCACCACCACCACCTGCACCTTCGCCGCTACTCCCAGTACCGCCACCGCCACCACCGGCAACACATAACACACGAGCCAAACCTGCAACATCCACCGTAAAAGTACCATCACCCGTGAAGGTGTAAATAGTTGCAGAACCGTCTGTGGTAATCGTCGGCGAGCCTGACGTTGCAGAAATACCAGCGGGGTTTTCTACGGAACCCCGCACGCGCCATACGCTGTATGTGTCGTCCCACATAAAGCCGTTGTAAACCTGCCCGTCACTCGGGCTGTCGGGAAAATCGAGAGCCATTACTCAGCCACCTCCGGCTCGACCCCATCATCAGCCTCGTCCTCCACAACCGTAGACGGGTCAACAGGGTAAGGGTGTGCATCCTTCACAGCCTGCACAGCATCCAACCAATCCTGCTCAGTCACCTCGCCACGCTGGTAATCAAAAAACACGGGATCAGACTCGGACTGGTATGCGGCCTGCCGTTTCGCCTGCACCGCCGCGTAAGCAACCTCATACTCGACCTGCGCCCA
>CAKZKU010000023.1 GCA_937124545.1 uncultured Microbacteriaceae bacterium
TATTCAACATAGGAATCATAGCACTGTTGCCAATCGGGCTGCTCACCTTCGGTGGCGTGGAAGACGGTGGCAACGTGGGGCTCGATGGCGAGTCCGCCGTCGTAGTCGTCTTCCTTGAGCGCTTTGAGAATCTCGCGCACCTTGGCCTGACCCTCGCCGGGGAGGGTGTATTGCGCGGGCTCGGTTTCACCGGTAGGCGGGTTGGTGCAGTCTTTAATGTGAACGTGAACGACGTGCTCCTTGACCTTCTGGTAAAACTCCATGGGGTCCTGCCAGGGGAAGGGCTCGGGCTTGGAACGGTCGAGTTGGAAAACCGGGTTGGCGGTGTCGAAGACTAGTTTTAGCCCCGGAACTTCTTCCACGAGCCGAAGAGTGTGATCGGACGAAAATCCTCCCCAATTCATGCAGTTTTCGTGGATGGCCTGGAGGCCGGCATCGGAAAAACGGGCGTGGATTTCGCGAAGGCGGCGAAAGCGCTCTTCTTCCTGCTGGTCGTTGCCCCATGGCTCCTGAGCGTAGGACATAATGCGGATGAGCTTGGTGCCGAGCCGTTGCATGCGTGGGATGGCGCGCTCGATTTCAGCGAGAGTGACACCGAAGTCCGAGGTGATGCTCTTTCCCCAGTTCCCGATCAGTGAGCCGAACTCGGGGATGGTGATGCCGGCTTCGTCGATTTGGTCGGCCACCTTATCGAACTCATCCTGAGGGAGTTCGTGGAGATTTGACCCATTGACTCCACGAGCGGAGATGCGGGTCCAACCAATTTCCTTGGTTGCTTTGATCTGGGTGGCGAGGTCCTGGGCTGCTTCATCTGCGAATCCGGTCAAATACATGGACTGTGCTTAACCCGAAAATCAGGAAAGGCCAAAGCGGATTATTAGGGAAGCGCTTGATCCCGTCTCTTCGAACGCCATTCGTAATAAAAGATTGCTATTGGTATTGAGTCTCAATAGCAACAGTCATTCAGAAAACGCTCATTCATCGTCAATCCGGAAGTTTGGATTTTGACCTCTGGCATCTCACCGGGAATCCCGGTGAGGCTGGGTCGTGGGCTGATATTGTCAAGAGGTCGTCCCTTCATCTGATTTTGAATCAAAAAGGGGAGGGTCTCGTTATGGATTCGGGGACCCGATTAACGCTCCTCCCTGCGACAGCGGCCCTTTTTACAACGGGAAGCAAGGCAGGTCTCATGTCGGCAACTCGATTTGCCTCGGAGTCCGGGCATGAGTTTTTGGTTTTGGTGATTCCCAGTGAATCGGTGGAGCGGGTCTTCGG
>CAKZKU010000024.1 GCA_937124545.1 uncultured Microbacteriaceae bacterium
TGATGGACCAGCCCGGTGAACGGCGGGTTCACACCACTCCTGTTCCGCGGGCGGGAGGGCTTGCGATTTGGATCGCTTTTATCGTTCTCCTCTGGGGGACCGATCTTCTCTTCCCGGAGATTTTTGTGGATGACCACAGAACCACAAATATCGCTTGGACAATCTCGAGCGCACTTTTGCTCTTGGTGGGCTTTATAGACGACCGAAACGGTCTCAAGCCCCTGGTCAAGTTGACGGGGCAGGCTCTGGCCGCAGGCCTCTTTTGTTGGATCAGGTATCCCGATGGATTCGTGCTCTTGAGCACGCAGCTTCCTTTTTGGATCGTGCTTCCGATCTGGGTGGCTTGGTGTGTCCTCATCATCAATGCCTTTAATTTGATCGATGGACTGGATGGTTTGTGCGCGGGATTGGTTTTAGTCAGTCTCTCGATGATCTTAGTTCTGGCCTTGAGCGTCGGGAATTGGAGGGATTCCGTTTTTGTGATTTTGATGATCGGAGCGGTCGGGGGCTTTTTGATTTATAATTTTAATCCGGCGCGGATCTTTTTGGGTGATGCCGGGTCGATGATGCTGGGATTCTTCATTGCCTCCATGGCGAATAGCGTTGCCGGCGAGCGAGCCCTGATTGGCTCACTGATGCTACCCATCGCAGTGGCGGGGATTCCTCTACTAGATGTTCTTTTAGCAGTTTGGCGTCGTGGGTCTCGCAAGCAGATCCGGAAAAGCCAAGGCGAGGCCTCCGGTGGAGGAATCTTCTCGGCCGATAAAGATCACATGCATCACCGGCTCCTCGAAATGGGGCTGACACAGCGTAAAGTCGCGATGATCCTGCAGGGTTTGGCGGTGTTCTTCGCGGCTCTTTGTCTTTTCCCCATGCTCATGGGAGGGCGTGCGGTCGTGATTTCCTTATTAGGATTTTTAATTGTCGGGCTTTTTGGAATCAGGCACTTCGCCAGGATCGAACTGGTGGAAGCCGGAAACTTGATGCAGGTCAAAATGAGGCGTCGAACATTGGGCTTTTCTCATCGTGGCTTCCAGTTTCTCTGGGATGTCTGTGCTCTTTCGCTTGCTTGTTTTCTAGCCATGGTGATCGAGACCAACTTCGGTCGCCGTTTGGAGGGGCAGCATGTATGGTCGTTTAACTATGGTCTGATCTTTCTTATTTACGGAATCATTCTCTTAAGGGTGTCCGACGTTTATCGGCGGGTTTGGAGTCGGGCCGCTCTCCAAGACTTCTTTATCGTGGGAGTGGTGGTTTCGATGGTCGGGCCATTAACTTCCTTGATGTGGTCCCTGAACAAGCAGGACGTGACCTGGGCTGATTATCGGGCCGGTCTGTTAGCGAGCCAGATTGCCCTTTGGTTGATCTTGGCTCCGCGGGCACTTCCAGTCTTATTGGCTGATTTTGGCCTTTGTGTGAACCGGCGCCGCTCTCGGGCTGATGATGCCTCGAAGAAACGAGTCTTGCTCTATGGGGCTGGCGCGATCGGAGCGCAATTGATCGATTTCCTCAAGGTCGGGGGGAGTGAACAGATTTCCAAGTTCCAAATTGTTGGCTTATTGGATGAACATCGAAGTTTTCGCGGGAAAAACTTTCGATGTTTTCCCGTGTTTGGCGGGCTCGACCAGCTGGGCAGGCTCAAAGAGGCCGAGGGGCTTGATGGACTGGTCGTGACGATCAAGGATCTTCCGGATGAGCAGTGGGCGAAGCTGCTCGATGAAACGAAAGCGCACGGCTTAAAGCTCTATCGATGGCATGTTGCTCAAGAATTTGATCGAGTTGAGGAAGCTCCATCAAGTGGGGCGCAGTTTCTTCATTGAGCCCAAATCCCCGAAAATGGAAAGCAGAGGAGATCAACCGGATAGGACATTGAAATTCTCAAACTTGAGAAGAGCATTCTTTTGGGTATCTTATCAGAAGTGAACCACCCTCAATCACGACCGAATCGCCTTGTTTTCTTGGCGACCTTTTTCTGTTCTATCGTAATTTGCTCGCCAGTGGGAGCCGCTGAGGTGACGCTTGGTCATCTGGCCCAAGAATACGATGGGACAGTGAAGTCTCCCAGCGTGACGACAGATCCATCTGGGTTGGAGGTGTCACTTGAGTTTTACCCGCGGAGTCAGGCTGAAGAAATCTACCGGCGAGCTCCCCTCGTGCCCCAACCTTCCCATCCCAGTTACGGGCTGGATGGGAAAAGTGATCAGGCTCTGGGTGATGTCTTTAATCTCGGAGGTGCGAACCGACGTCTCGAATCGATTGAGGGACTTCTGGTGAATTGGGCCCGGGCCTCTGCTTTTCCAGAT
>CAKZKU010000025.1 GCA_937124545.1 uncultured Microbacteriaceae bacterium
ATGCAAGAGATGACAAAAGCCCACTACAACGGGTACACGCTCGACATGATCGCCGACATGCGCGACCTAGAACTCTCACGCCTACAAGTAATCACAGAAGTCCTCCGCGACAAAGTACGCGAACACTACGCAGACGGAGTAGGCGTCACCGACCTATCCAAAAAAGCCGGTGTCACCCGCCGCACAATCCAACAATGGATTGAATAAAAAAACCCCCCGGACTGTGGTGGACAATCCGAGGGGTTTTCCAGAAAGGAAATTCAAATGAATAACCCAACTATAACATAATTATTGGCAACTATCGCACAGCAAAGCTTCTGCCGGATCGATAGGGCAAGCAACGCCACCAATCATTTCTACATCGTCCATTATTTCTCCTCAACAGGTTTGCGGTCATACTGCAACACAGAAGTAAGCAAAGACATTACCCCAGCCAAACCAGCAACCGAAACAACGTGAATCCAATCCACGTCGAGAACGCCAACAGCGCCAGAGCTGATAACAGCCAAAGCAGTTTGGGCAATAGTTTTTGCACAACGCTCCAAAGCATAATCTAAGTATGCGCGAATCTTATCCATCCGAGTTTTCCTCTTTCCTATTTAATGACTTGTCTTCCCACACAGCACCAAAAATGTAACTGGTGAGTATCAATGTTATCAAAGCTACACCACCAGTTACCAAATCGCTAATATCTGTCATGGCACCGGTCAAAGCTGCCAGAGAGCTTGCAATCAGCATGAAAGCCCCAATGACGAAAGAGGCGAGGATGTAACGTCTACGGTTCTTCCACGACGGTTTGCTCATAATGTATTTCACTCCTCGAATGTAAGGTTCAATCAGTTGGCGCAACATAAGTTAGGGCATGAGCGACAGCAGCAGGGGGACTACCGCGAACAGGAAGGACAGGATGCCTAAGCCTTGCCACATCCGCATCTCAATTTTCCGCAACCGTGTTTCGTGATCGTTCAACCGAATGTTCACATCTTCCTCCAACTCATCGAGTTTGTCAGAAATGGAAGGCAACTGGGCTGTCAGCTTCTCAAGCATTGACTGAATCTTCTGCACTTGAATGTAAAGCTCTTTCATTGTGATGCGGGTGGAGGACTCCTCAGCCATTATTTCAACGCCTTCCTAATGGCAAAGAACTTAGCTAGTCTTGCGCTCAACGGTTTTACAGGGGCAGGTTTGCTTTCCTCAATTTTACTAGAGGGTTCTTCTTCCGCTTCAAGATACGGGACAGGATCGGTGGTGTCACCCCAAGTACGGGAACGCCTTACCTCCCAGTGCAAGTGTGGGCCTGTGCTGGCACCAGTGTTGCCGATGAAACCTATAGGCTCGCCACATTCCACCTTCGTGCCCTTCAACAGGTGTGAGGGCTTCTGTAGGTGGTAGTAGACCGTGTAAAGGTCTGGAGCGTGTTTGATGATGAGTGTGTACCCGCCAGAACCACCCGCGCCTTTATGCACTACTACACCGTCAGCGGGTGCGGTTAGGGGTGTACCGGTAGGGGCTGCAACATCCACACCATGATGGAACTTCTTTTTACCCGTAATAGGGTGTACCCGCCACCCGTAAGGTGAACGCTTATTGATCGTGAAGCCTTCAGGCCACGGTTCCGACAACCTCACGACTACACCTCGACGTAATCACAGAAATGTGTGTGGCACTCGGCACCACAGAACCCCGTACAGTTGTGGGATGTTTCACAATAAGGGCAAGCACGCTCAGCCATTACACTCTCACTCTTACGATAACAATACCCATTAGATAGCCCTTGCTGCCGTAATCGAACCCGTACCGGCTGTGAACGTGGTAATTTTGTAACCGCCCGAAGTCGCGGTGGAAGAAGTTAGCCCGCCGCCAATGGTGAGGTTTATGTTGTCGGGGTATTTCAAAATAACAACGCCCGAGCCTCCGGTGGTAGAGCCAGAGAAAATGCCTCCCGCGCCACCGCCCGTATTGGCTACACCGTCTTGGGCCTTATCACCGCCACCCCCAAGTCCGCCGGAACCTGGAGTACCGCCTCCGCCATTTTGCCCGCCGCCTCCACCGGCACGAGCTACGGCAGAGCCGGTGATAGACGAAATAACACCGTCGCCGCCATCGCCTCCGTCTTGGCTTATATATGCGTCACCATTTCCCCCCGCGCTGGCAGCCCCGCCGCCACCACCGCCCATACTGGCTACACCAGATACACCTTGAGCATAGCCACCAGCAAAACCTTGGCCATAAATACCATTACCGCCAGCGCCTCTATATGTACCCGAAAGGCCGCTACCACCCGCGCCAGAGCCACCATCCTCACCCGCCGCATTAGTTGGATTGCCGTGCCCTCCGCCAACAGCAATAAGGTTACCAAAGACAGAGTTTTCACCGTTATTACCACCGATACCACCCGCACCCACTGTAACCGTATAAGAGGTGCCAATTTCTACCGCTAAAAGCGGCTCTGCGGTAAAGCCCCCACCAGTATTCTCTCCTGGCACATTAGACCGGTAGCCCCCGGCCCCGCCGCCACCGCCAGAATTAGCGGAACCGCCACCACCGGCGACAACCACATACTGAAAGATCGGCCCCCAGTTGGTTATCTGTAACGCGCCACCCAACAACTGCCACCTAGAATTAGCGTTATCCCAGTAATAGTTGTCGTAAATCTGCCCGTCTGTAGGGCTAGCAGGAAAATCAAGCGCCATCTT
>CAKZKU010000026.1 GCA_937124545.1 uncultured Microbacteriaceae bacterium
TTTCCCACGCCAAAACTCCAGGTTCCGAAAGCACCTCGCCAACCCGCACCCTCGAGCACCAAGCCTGTTGACGAAGAACAGGCGCCCTCTGAACCAGCGACCCTCAAATCGGGCGAATCTGCTCCCATCCACACAGAGCTGCCCAAGGCCACTCCGGCCACAACGCCAAGGAAGCAAGAATCTGAGGTAATCAGAGCACCCGAGCTTCTCCAACGTAGGCTAGCGGCCCCTAAAAGCATCGCTATGTCGAGTGTGCTTTCCACTCTTCAACCGGACCAGTACGAAGCAATTGTTCAACCAGCGTCCTTTAGCTCCGTTCTCCAAGGCCACCCTGGAACCGGAAAAACGGTTATCGGAGCGCATAGAGCCGCTTACTTGCTCAATGCCTGGACACCGCAAGAGTCGAAGCCTCGCAGCCATGTTGTGCTCCTTGGTCCAACTATCGAATATGTCCGGCACGTTCAGGGAGTGCTCCGTGAACTCGTCGATGACTCAACGCAATACATCGTGCGATCAATACCTTCGCTCTTGGAGGAACTTGCGGGCTTGCCGCAATCCAACATCCCTACTCAGTCGAAATCACTACAAAACGTTGACCTCGGACTTGCTCGGCTAATCGATCAAGCCCTGCGCAACGCGAAAGCAAACCTGTCAGGCGAGCCACCAACAGACGAGGACGTATACGCGGAACTGAGATGGTTCGCTTCCGAACCCCCAGAGGACGGACTAGATCGTGAATGGTTCCATTACCTCCGGGAGCTCCCTGACACGATCAAGGAGCTCCGAAAGAAAGGTGCAAGTCACTACCGCAGCCTCCTGGCATACATCGGTGTGATGACCAACCGAACACCAGACCCCGGACACATCATCGTGGACGAAGCCCAGGACGTTCATCCCATCGAATGGGAAATATTAGGCAGGCTGGGAAACATGGGGGGATGGACCATCCTCGGTGACCTCAACCAGAGGAGAACAGATCACACTTTCGGTTCGTGGGACGAGGTGGCACATATTCTCGCAATAGAAAACGAGAACGACGAGGCGCCACTTACGGTTCTTGAAAACGGCTACCGTTCAACAGAGCAGATAATCAAATTCGCGAACCAACTACTCCCAGCGCGCGAACGGAAAATCTTCTCCCTCCAAAAGGATGGAAGTCAGCCGATAGTGCGGAGGATTCCGTCTGCGAGCAACCTGTACTCAATGAGTTTGGCGGAAGCGGAGGAGCTGACGGTTGAAACAGGTTCAGGCAGTGTCGCAGTGATTACTGTTTTCCCCGGCGAATTTCAGAAAGTTCTGGTCAAGAACGGCTGGGTCGCCGGCGCTACTGACCCGTCC
>CAKZKU010000027.1 GCA_937124545.1 uncultured Microbacteriaceae bacterium
CAACGTACAGCGTTTTGTGGGGCAGTCGGATAAACACTGGTTCTTGCCCGAAATGACCACAAGGATTCTCGATTGGTTGGGGGACTGAAAAACAGCTTGCGCCGCCCAGCCAAACGCGCTAGGATTCCCAAAACGGGGATTAGACACAGCGCGGCGGCTGAGTTGGCTTCGTCCCCGAGTCGGTGAGGTCGCCGCCTAAACGATTGGGGAAATCATGCTGGCCCGCTCTCACATGCTCGCTGTGGTGCTCTGTGCGATGTCGTGCAGTATCTACGCCCAGCAACCGCCCATCGAAGCGCTGACCTCTGTCACGCCCACAGTCGGCGAGGTATCCATTGCCCAGATTGACGGCAAATGGGTTAAGGCTCCCTCTCGCAAGGTTGCAGCCGTTCTACAGGTCGACGGTCAAGCCAAGTGGGTGCAATGCCGCGTTCACAAGCTGGTGACGGTCAAGATCGGCAACCAAAGCATTGATGTGCTCTCGGCGGCCCCTGTTGAGGTGGTGGAGATTGCGGCTGAATCTGGGCGTTGCTTCGGAATTGTGGCCGGGGCGGGAAAGTATCACTGCGAGGTGGTGTGCAGCGACCCAGACACAGGCATTTCCACGGAAGCGACGGTGGTTGCCATCGGAAAGCCTAAGCCAGATCCGGTGGTGGTTGATCCGGTCGACCCCGTTGACCCTGTGAAGGAACTCCCTTTCGAGTCGGACGGGTTCGCGTGCATCATCATCAAAGAGGCAAGCAGCACGGGCTCGCTACCAGGGGCGCAGCGGTCCATCTTCTCCAGCGCGGACATTCACAAACTCGCTCGTGGTGCCTCGGTCAAGCTCTCTGACGGTGAGCCATTCTATCGCGTGTGGGACGACGATTACACCGCAGAGGAACTCGCTCACGTGCCCAAAGAACTAGCCGCAGCCTATCGCGCGGTGGTGACGCAGGCGAACGGGAAACTGCCCTGGATTGCGGTCACAAACGGCAAAGATAAGGGGTTTTCGGGACCATTGCCGGGCACCGTCAACGCCACCATGCAACTCATTCAGGAGAACATGTGATGGCTGAATACCCAGTAATCGACGACAACAATTACCAGAACTTCGTCAGCCCCACGGTCGACGGGCAAGTGATGCAGTGCCAGTCACTCGGCGTGATGCAAAAGGGGGGCGAGCGGGAGGGCTACAAGGGCACGTTTGAGGATGCCCCTCTGCCACTGATACCCGAATCCGAGTGGCAAGACCGCATCCGAGAAATG
>CAKZKU010000029.1 GCA_937124545.1 uncultured Microbacteriaceae bacterium
GCCGAAAAGGCAAAGGCAGCAATCGAGGAAGCTGGCGGAACCGTCACCCTCAAGTAGTTTCTGCTCAGTAAAAGGTGGCGCCTGCGTATGCAGGCGCCACCTTTTCTGTTGTGTCGTTCGTCTAAACTTCGCGGGAAATCAGGCGTTCAACGATTTCTTGGAAAGACACGCTCGGCTTCCAGCCAAAATCTTGCTGAACTTTGGCGGGATTCAGTCGCACGGACTGGATTTCCAGTGGACGGCGCAGTCCAGGTTCGTGTGTGATGACTTCATTGGGCGCAAGGCCAAACTGTTCGCAGGCGATGGCGGTGAACGCATCGAGGGTTGACGTGATTCCTGATGCCACCACGTAGTCAGAGGATTTACTGCTCGAGCCGATCGAGTGCAACGCGTCGGCCACGTCGTCGGCCCATAGCCAATCGCGGGCAATCGTCGTGTTCCCCAATGCGAGGGTCGACTGGAGCCCATCGCTGATTGCCCGGAGGCCGGAGATAATTTTTTGTGTCACAAAGTCGGGTCCCCTCAACGGAGACTCGTGGTTGGTGAGAATGGCGTTTCGAGAATCAACCCCGAAAGCTTCTCGGTAGTTCTGTGTGGTGAGGTACGCCGCAGTTTTGGCGATTCCATAGGGACTAACAGGCTTCATGGGAGACCGCTCGTCGAGCAAAGAAGTCCCGTGGTTTCCAAAACAGTCTGTGCTGGCTGCGTTGACAAAGTGGGCCGTGGATGAGCGCCGTTTGAGGATTTCGAGCAGGGAAACAACCGGGTCGAAGATTTCGGACATCGAGGTGGTGGGTTCCCGAAATGATGCGGCAACGCTGCTGGGTCCCGCGAGGTAATAGATTTCCTCGGGCGCTTCGGAGTCAAGAGCTTCCTCTAAGGCCAGAGAATCGTGGAGCGAGAGAGAAAGCCGGTTCACGTCCTCCAGGACGCCAAGCCGGTTGAGCCTCCAGGTTTGAGATTCGGCCCAGTTTCTCGAGGTCCCGGTGACCGAATAGCCTGACGAAAGAAGTAACCGTGACAGGTAGGCGCCTGTTTGGCCCGAGGCGCCGATGATCAATGCAGTCTTCATTCCGGCCTCCTCGACAGCCTTAACTCTACGTCAGCGGTGGCGCAGTAG
>CAKZKU010000030.1 GCA_937124545.1 uncultured Microbacteriaceae bacterium
GGGAACCTAGCGAAGATGGCGAGCAACGACAAGTTGATTTGTCACCGCCCAGTTACATGAAAGCAGCAGCGCGTCAAGGTTTGAAGTATTACGAAGAAGGCTTCGCTGGCGACGGGCTAACAGAAGCAACCGTTCGTGAAGCGCGAGCGATGGTAGCGGGAAACGTTAGTAGCGGGAAATGGGTTCGTATAGCAGCTTGGATCGCACGCCATATGCCTGATCTTGACGCCCCTGCCGCAAAACCCGATGACGAAAAATACCCCTCTCCGGGGGTGGTGGCTCACCTTCTTTGGGGATCAGGGCCATCAAAGCGTGGCGCGCAACGCGCAATGGCGTTTGCGGAAAGAGTTGTCGCTAAACTAGAAGAAGAGAACAGAACGCTTGTCAGCGTGGAGGCTAAAGACATGGCAAAAATTGAAACAAGAACTAACGCTACAGACTTTGAGGTACGCGAAAGCGAAGACGGCAACGGCATGACTTTCACTGGCTACGCGGCAGTGTTTGACTCGCCTAGCGAACCGTTACCTTTTACCGAGCGTATTCAGCGTGGCGCTTTCAGACGATCTCTGGACGCTCGCAATGAAATCAAGATGCTTTGGAACCACGAAAGCGGCTCTATTCTCGGCTCTACTCGCGCAGGCACTCTTCGGTTGGAAGAAGATTCTTATGGTCTTCGCGTAACCGCTGATTTACCTGACACTCAATTAGGACGCGACACAGCGTACCTTTTGAGAAGATCCGACGTACAGTCGATGTCCTTCGGATTTTCTGTGCCTAAAGGCGGAGACGAATGGGTTTCCGCTAATGAGCGCGTCTTGAAGTCGGTAAGACTTTTCGAGGTTTCAATCGTGGGGGCTCCGGCCTATGAAGCAACCACAGGCACGACGATGGTTCGCGGACTTGACAAGATTGCGGAGAGGGCTTTGGTTGATAGCGACGCCCTTGCTGACGCAATGTTGAAGATTGAGTCTGGGGCAGACTTGACCGATGACGAAGTTGAAATTATTAACAAGGTTGTTTTAGAACTGACGCCACAGTCAGAAACCGTTGAAGAAGAAGACGAGACCCCCGCTGAGGATTCGGTCAGCGCCGAAATGCTTGCTTTGAAAAAGAAGAAGCTAGAGCACCTTCTGAAGAATATCTAGATATGGCAACCAAAGAAGACATAGCCCGCCTTATTGCGGACAGCGTGGGCTATCCTGTGCCAGCATTAGCCGAGGCTATTTTTCGTTTAGATCACCCTGTCGGAACTCCTGAGACTCAGCGTGAAGACATGGCACCGACCAAAGAAACCCGTATTCTGTCAGCAGCAGAGACGCGCTGAAAGGGTTTCCCCCCCAGCCCCCCTCTTTCGCTGGGGGGTCTTTTCTTCCTACTGACAAAGTATTCGGTAGAATAAAGGTGTAGGCAGTGTCAGCACGTCTGCATGAGAGTCTGCGTCAGCGCGACTGATAAATATAACCCATAACAAGGAGATAAATTGTCTGAGTTTGTAAAGTCTCAGCAAGAACTTCGTGCCAACCTCACGGCACAGATTCAGGAAACCCTGGATTCGGCTGAGGAGCGCGGTGGACTTGATGCAGAGACACTAAATAAAGTAAACGCAATCGAATCTGAAATTCGTTCGGCTGATGACGCTATTGCTATTTCACAGCGTCAAGAAGAGCGCAAGGCTGAAGCGGCTGAAGCTGCTCGCGGTTTTGTTCCCTCAGAGTCTCGTGAAGAGCGCTCCGCTGGAGACATTCTTCGTGGCATTGCCAATGGCGAAATCCGCGGACACGAATTTGCACAGGAACAGCGTGCCACGCTTGTTCCTTCCGCTAACACTGTCCCCAAGTCCTTCTTCGCAGAGGTCATGGATGTTGCACGTCTCGTCGGCCCCATGCTTGAGGTCGCCGATGTGATCAACACCACCTCCGGTGAAGACTTGACCATCCCGACTCTCACGGCTTACAGCGCAGCTACCCTCAAGGGTGCAGGCGCAGCACTTGACGAGTCAGAGCCCACCTACTCCAGCATCACGCTTGGTGCCTTCAAGTATGGTCTGCTCATTCCCGTTGCAGCCGAGCTTGTAACCGACGCTGGCTTCAACATTGAGTCGCACCTCGCTCAGCAAGCCGGTAACGGAATCGGTACCGCTGTGAACGCCAACCTGACCACGGGTGACGGATCATCGAAGCCAAACGGCATCGTGACCGCTTCTTCCGAAGGTGTTGTTGGCGCAACCAGCGTTGTCGGCGCTTTCACCGCCGACAACCTCATTGACCTGGCTTACACCGGTGTTGATGGACTCGTTCGCCGCCTGCCCGGAACCGCTTACATGGCTTCCGGTACTGCTATCGGTGCAATGCGTAAGCTGAAGGACACTGCCGGAAACTACCTGTATCAGGTGGGAATCGGTCAGCCCGACACCTTTGCTGGTTTCGATGTCATTGAGAACCCGAACATCGCCGTACCTGCGGTTGATGCGAAGAGCGTGCTCTTTGGTCACATCCCAAGCTACAAAGTCCGCATGGCTGGTGGCCTCCAGGTCGCTTCCTCGGCTGACTACGCTTTCAACACCGACACCGTGACCTACAGGTTCACGATGCGTGTTGATGGAGACCTGACCCACGCCGGTCACGTTCGCCACTTCGTCGGAGGCGCAAGCTAATAACGAAGTAAAAGATGGGAGGGTCGGAGTCGTAGGTTGCTCCGGCCCTTCTTCTTTTGTGCTTCACAAGCGATAGACTAGGAGCGGAGGTTTTTTAGATGGCAATTACCGATGGCTTGGCTACACTAGCTCAAGTAAAAACTAACCTGGATTTGACCGATTCGGTTGATGACACAATGCTGGAACTGTGCATTGAGTCCGCTTCGCGCCAGATTGAGCAGTTCACGGAACGTATCTTCACTCAAGTAAGCGCGACTCGCATTTATACGCCTAGAGATTCTTATGTTGTTGAAACTGACGATATTTATTCGATTACTCACCTCAAGACTTCTACCGCCGCTGACGGCGTTTTTGACGAGACCTGGGCGGCTTCAGATCGGCAAACAGAGCCCTTGAATGGGATCGCTGGCGGTATCGCCTCACCAATTACAAGCATTAGGGCTGTGGGCGACTATTTGTTCCCGATTTCTGGCGGAGAAGCTACTGTGCAGATCGCTGGGACTTTCGGTTGGGCAGCAATCCCCACGGCGATTACGCAAGCTTGCATTTTGCAGTCCTCTAGGTACTATAAAAGGGCAGACTCTCCGATGGGCGTGGCTGGATTTGACGCCATGGGAGTGGTGCGGTTGTCAAGGATTGACCCCGACATCGCTACGCTGATTGAGCCGTTTTGTAAAATACGGATGGCGTAATGACTGATATTACGGCTCTCCGGGAAGCGATTGCCACGAACCTTGCTACGATCTCTGGGCTGAGGACTGACTCTGAAGTACCGGACAGCCCAAACCCGCCAGTGGCGATTGTGGAGCTGGAAAGCATTGACTATGACGGTGCTATGCAGCAAGGGCTAACCACCTTGACGTTCAAGATCATAGTAATTGTTTCTAGGCAATCAGATAGAGTCTCTCAGCGATCATTGAATGATTATGCGTCGCAGAACGGGGCTCGGAGTATCAAGATTGCTGTAGAATCGGATAGGAGTCTAAATGGCAACGCGATGGACTGTAGAGTTCAAAGCCTAACCAGCGTCGGCTCTCTGGA
>CAKZKU010000031.1 GCA_937124545.1 uncultured Microbacteriaceae bacterium
ATGCGGATATCGGGGAGCTTTTCTCGGACCTCCTGCCGGTCTCCGCAATCGCGGCGCTAGGCACCTTGCTGGTGTACGTAATTGTGGCAGGGGCATTCACCAAAAGGGGTGTCGCTCAGCTGACGGTGGGTGGGCTGGCGTCGTCCTATGTCAATGCCAACAACATTGGGCTTCCGCTCGCTGTCTATATTTTGGGGGACCCTGCCGCGGCAGCACCTGTGCTCTTGCTCCAGCTCACGGTGATGACGCCGATTGCACTCACCATCCTGGATGTTACGACCAGCGGAAAACTCTCGTTTCGGCGGGTCGTGTCTCAACCCGTGCGAAATCCCCTGATTATCGCCTCTGCCCTCGGGGTCGTGGTGTCCGCCTTTGACCTCACGGTGCCAGACGTCGTGCATGAGCCTCTGGTGTTGCTGGGGGAGGCAGCTGTGCCGACCCTGCTGTTTGCTCTGGGCCTCTCGTTGACTACCCAGAAATTCTGGGACGCCCGTGAGCAACGACCTGACATTGTGTTGGCCACCTCGCTGAAGCTTTTCGTCATGCCCGTGATCGCCTGGCTTGCAGGCGCTTTCTGGTTCGATTTGGCCCCCGCACCGCTCTTCACGGTCGTGATTCTTGCTGCGCTACCGAGCGCCCAAAACGTTTTCAACTACGCCCAGCGTTACGGCGTAGCGATTCCTTTGGCCAGAGATTCGGTTGTCATCACTACAGTGCTCTCGCTGCCGGTGATGATGCTGATTGCGCTGTTGCTGGCGCCCGTCTAAAAAACCATGGGGCGATCATCGTCATCCCCGGCGGTCTCGATTTCTACCGAGACGGGGACGTGATCGCTCGGGCTTTCGCGTGCCCTCTCGTCTCGATGGATATCGACGCCGACAACGGCGTCGGCAAAGTCGGCAGAACCGTAGAGAAAATCGATTCGTAAACCGTGGTCTTTCGCGAATTTCCCTTGCTTGTAATCCCAGAAGGTGTAGCCCTCGGGAATGAGGGGGCGAACAACATCACTGACGCCAGCACGAGCGTGAAACTCTTCCAGCGCGGAGCGTTCTTTGTCCGACGTGTGGGTCGAGCCAGGCAGCAAGAACAGAGGGTCACCCGCATCGGAATCGAGCGGCGCAACATTGAAGTCGCCGCCCACAACGAAGGGGTGTGCATCGGCGTGCCGGCTGTAGTCACCAAAAGCGGAACCTAAGCGCTCCAGCCAGTCAATCTTGTAGGCCATGTGAGGGTCATCGATTCCGCGGCCGTTCGGCACATACACGGAGCACACCCGAATTCCGTCCACCGTCGCCGAAATTGCCCGGGCTTCTGGGGCTTGCTCCGCTGAAGGGTCTTTCGCAAAGCCCGGCATACCCGCGAAGCCTTGTTCGATATCTGTGAGCCCGAGGCGCGAGGCAATTCCTACGCCGTTCCACTGGTTGACCCCGTAATGGGCAACGTCGTATCCGGCTTCTTCAAAAACGTCGAGCGGAAACTGATCGTCTCGGCACTTTGTTTCCTGCATGAGCAGAACATCCACATCCTGGCGGTGCAGGAAATCAATCACGAGTGTGTGCCTGGTGCGGATGGAGTTCACGTTCCAGGTAGCAATTTTCACCTCACCAGCCTAAGGCGCGCAGATAGGGTGGGACTGTGTCTAGCACCCGGGAACAACTGATTGAGCACATCTCGCGTGATGCCGTGCATCACGGCGACTTCACTCTCACCAGCGGAAAAAAAGCCACTTTCTATATCGATCTTCGCCAGGTCAGCCTGGATCATCGCGTTGCTCCGCTCATTGGAGATGTGATGTTGCCCATCGTCGAGGAGTTTGCCCCTATTGATGCCGTCGGCGGCCTAACAATGGGGGCTGACCCCATTGCCTCGGCCATCATGCACCGCGGGCTGCTTGACGGGAAAAACCTTGATTCGTTCGTCGTGCGCAAAGAGCCTAAAGACCATGGGCGCGGCCGCCAGATTGAGGGTCCAGATCTCTCGGGGAAAAGAGTGATTATCGTGGAGGACACCTCCACCACGGGGGGCTCTCCGCTCACGGCCGCTCGGGTTGCTGAGGCGGCCGGCGCGACAGTGGTGGCCGTGTGTGTGGTGGTCGACCGAGACACCGGGGCGGATCGCATTATTGAAGACGCTGGTTACCCGTATCGGGCAGCGCTTCATTTGGCTGACCTGGGGCTGTAGTGGGCGAGGAATCACCCCCGCGGGTTCCCCTGCGTGCGACTCGTCGCGGGCAGAACATCATTGTTGCCTCTTCGGTCGCCGCGACGGTCGTTTTTCTTGGCGCTGCTGTCGGCGCATTTTTTGTTGGCCAGTCCTTGGCGCCTCAAACCTCCACCGGAAACGTGACGCAGGTGCAAGAAGTTCTCGAAGTTGAGCGTCCCGTCGCCGAATTTCCCTCTCTGACGGGTGGGCCGAGGGAACCGGGGGACGCCAGTTGGGCGGATCTGCGTGGTGGTGAATGCCTGCGGCCCTTTGAGACTGCTTTTGCCGAGACGTTCTCCGTTGTCGAGTGCTCGACACCACACGACGCCCAGGTGTTGGTGGCTCAGTTGGTTTCGCGCGATCGCACCGAGGCGTATCCGGGGGAAGCGGCCATGGCTCTGCGCGCCCGAGAGATTTGTGATGTCAGCGAGCTCGTGAATACCGAATACGCGGCTGAGTTTGAGAACCTTTACATCGAACCCTCTTACCCTGTGACACAGGATCAGTGGGATGAAGGCCAGCGCGTGGTGTGGTGTTTTGTTCGCAGTGGAAGCGGTGAAGTTTTCGAACAGTCATTCCTCGACTAGAGGTAGGGCTCTAACCGCTCGCGCATGATTTCGAGCGCTGGTTCGTGTGAATCCATCACCACGAAACGACGCTCGAGCAGTGCTGCGGCGTGAGCGGTCGAACCGCTGCCGGCAAAAGGGTCGAGGACCCAGTCGCCAGGATTGCTGGAGGCTTGAATGATCCGCCGGAGAATTCCTAGTGGTTTTTGGGTTGCGTAACCCGTCTTTTCTGACCCGGTGGGGCTCACGATCGTGTGCCACCACACATCGGTGGGGAGTTTGCCTCGGGCCGCTTTTTCGGGGCCCACCAGCCCCGGGGCCATATAGGGCTCACGATCGATGGCGTCGGAATTGAAGATGTACGAGGAGGGGTCTTTCACGTAGACCAAGATGGTGTCGTGTTTGGTAGGCCACCGTGTTTTGGCTTTGCCGCCGTAGTCGTAGGCCCAGATGATTTCGTTCAAAAAGTGGTCCCGACCAAAAATCAGATCGAGAGCAACCTTGGCGTAGTGGACTTCCCGCCAGTCGAGGTGGACATACAGGGTGCCGTGTGGGGCAAGTACCCGCCAGGCTTCCTCTAACCGGGGAGCGAGGAAAGACCAGTAATCGGCAAAAGCGTCGTCATAGCTCATCAGCTTGTCGACGGTCACGTCGTAACGACGGCCACCGAAGCCACCGCGCTGACCACTCGAGGTTTGGGAGGCACGGGTTGTCTTGCGTGTCTGTGTTCTGCCCGTATTAAACGGTGGGTCCATGTAGCACAGCGTGAAGGACTCATCCGGAAGGCTTCGCAGCAGCGGAAGGTTATCGCCGGCCAAGACACGGTTGGAGCCTTGGGGTGACCACGGCTGCTCGTTCACTCCCACAGGCTACCCGTTGGTGCCTAGGCTGGTCAGGTGACTGACGCCGGCGAGCACCCCGAAAAATCCACGCATGGAGTGGGCCCCTGGGTGGGGCCGCTGCCCGAAGGCGATCATTTTGATCCGGAACTGCTTGCGAACGGCGACTCTCGCAATGTGGTTGATCAGTATCGCTACTGGACGATGGAAGCCATCGTCGCGGATCTTGACACTCGCCGCCATGGCTTCCACGTCGCGATTGAGAATTGGCAGCACGACCTGAACATTGGCTCGATTGTCCGGAGCGCCAACGCGTTTCTTGCCGACACGGTCCACATAGTTGGCCGTCGACGTTGGAATAAACGCGGCGCGATGGTCACCGACCGCTACCAACATGTGGTGCATCACGCGACTATCGACGACTTGCTTGAGTTTGCGCAACAGCAGTCTCTCCCGCTGGTGGCCGTCGATAACGTGGAGCGCTCGGTACCGGTGGAAAAGATGACGCTGCCGGAACGGTGCATTCTGCTTTTTGGTCAGGAGGGCCCCGGCCTTTCCCCGGAGGCATTGGCTGCCGCAGATCACGTTGTCGAAATCACGCAATTTGGTTCCACTCGATCTCTGAACGCGAGCGCCGCCGCCGCAATTGTGATGCACCAGTGGGTAGTGCAGAGACAGGACTGATCCCGAAACACAACTATCAGTAGACTTGGCCGGTAAGGACGGCTAAACAAAGGATTCTGATGCCCGCCGTTGTAATTGTTGGAGCCCAATGGGGCGATGAAGGCAAAGGCAAAGCCACCGACCTCATCTCCGACCGCATCGATTACGTCGTGAAGTTCAATGGCGGCAATAATGCTGGACACACCGTCGTTATCGGCGACGAAAAGTATGCGCTTCACCTGCTGCCCTCCGGGATTTTGACGGCGGGCGTAACCCCCGTCATCTCTAACGGCGTCGTGATTGATCCCGAAGTCCTCATGGAGGAGCTCGATGGTTTGACCGCTCGAGGCATTGACGTTTCGCGGCTCGTGGTGAGCTCCCACGCACACATCATCACCGGTTACCACCGCACACTGGACCGGGTTACCGAGCGCTTTTTGGGCAAACGACAGATCGGTACGACGGGCCGCGGGATTGGGCCGACCTATGCGGACAAAATCAACCGCGTAGGAATCAGGGTCCAAGATCTTTTTGACGAGGGGATTCTGCGGCAAAAAGTTGAGGGCGCCCTGGAGGCAAAGAACCACCTCTTGGTGAAGATTTATAACCGGAGGGCCATCGGCGTCGACGAGATCGTCGATGAGCTGCTTTCTTACGCGGACCGGTTGCGGCCGATGGTCCAGGACACAGGGCTGCTTCTTCACCGCGCACTCGAGGAAGGCAAGACGGTGCTCTGCGAGGGTGGTCAGGCGACCATGTTGGATGTGGATCACGGAACGTATCCCTTTGTGACGTCGTCCAACGCCACGTCGGGTGGGGCCAGCACGGGCACTGGGATTGCTCCCTGGAGACTGGACAAAATCATCGGAATTGTGAAGGCCTACACGACGCGAGTGGGCGCCGGACCATTTCCCACTGAGCTGGAAGACGAGTTTGGCGAATTTTTGCGCAATAACGGCCATGAGTTTGGAACCACGACCGGTCGACCACGGAGAACTGGCTGGTATGACGCCCCCATCGCGCGCTACTCAGCGCGCATCAACGGCGTGACCGACTTTGTGCTGACCAAGCTTGATGTCTTGACGGGGCTGGAGAAGATTCCGGTGTGTGTCGCCTACGACGTTGATGGCCAGCGGGTTGAGGATATTCCTTGGTCCCAGTCGGATTTCCACCACGCCACCCCGATTTATGACTACTTCCCCGGCTGGAGCGAAGACATCACGGGCGTGCGCCGTTTTGAAGACCTGCCCCAGAATGCCCAGGATTACGTGATTGCCCTTGAGGGCATGAGCGGATCACGCATTTCCGCGATCGGTGTGGGCCCTGGGCGCGATGCCATCGTCACCCGGCATGCCCTTCTGGACTAGTCAGCTCGGCTTGCGCCTCGATAGGGTCAAGTCATGACGTCTTCAGTCCCCAGCGAACTGGTTACTTTGCGCAAAAGCATCGACAATATCGATGCCGCGCTCGTCCACCTGCTCGCGGAGCGGTTTAAGACAACCCAACAGGTGGGGCGACTAAAAGCGGAGCTATCCATGCCGCCTTCCGACCCTGCCCGCGAAGCATCCCAGCTAGAGCGGTTGAGGGAGCTTGCGACAGGGGCGGATTTGGATCCGGCCTTCGCCGAAAAGTTTTTGAGCTTTATCCTCGCTGAGGTGATTCAGCACCACGAAGAGTTAGCTGCTGGCGAGGGGTAATTCTCGGTAGAGGTTGTGGGAAACCTCCACCAGTCGCTCGATGAGCGCTTCATCCCGTTCCACGATGACGTATTTGGGTCCTGGCCAACCGGGAACCATAGTTCCGTTCTTCTTTTCTCGAAGCATCCAGCCGAAGACGCAGGATTGCGCGCCGGTCACATAGAGCTGCCACTGAACTTGTCGCTGGTAGTGACCCGGCACAAAGCGCCACTCTCCCCAGTCTTTACCCGTGGTCTTAACTTCGGCGATGAGGTCATGATCGGGGGACAGGCCATCGGGTGTGGCCATTTGCCATTTTCGTTCGGTGTCATCTCGAGCGATGAGCCAATCGTTGGGGTGTAGCTCAAAGCGCTCCCCGAGTTTTTCCATCAGAGATTGTTCTTGCTCCCGGCCAAACCGCATGTAGTCGTTGTCGGGGATCGCTCGAGGGTGTTTCATTTGATGGGCGATTTCGCGGAAGCCTGACGGGGTGACGGCTTTGGACACAGCCGTTGCGGTGACGCCGGAGGCCCGGACCTCGAGCCACTTCTGATAGTCACTGGAGGGCACCAGGAAGCGGGAAGTCTCAATCATGTTCGTGACAACCGTATAGCGAGCATCCGACAGCGACCCTAGGAGGTGGGGTGATAGCCCACCACAGGGCCGAGTGCTGCGGGGAGGGTTGCGCGGGTAATCGCGTTGAGTTCGTCAATCGAGAACCTCGCGATATCAGCGATGTCGAGTTCGCCCGAGGGTAGGTCGGTAACTCCAATTCGGGAGACGGGCACTCCGCGACCCCGGCACAAACCTTGGAACTTCACGTCATCTTCCCGGGCAACTGACACCACCATGCGGGCGACACTTTCGGAGAACAAGACGGTCGTGGCATCGAGCTCGGTGCTGTCCATTACATCGCCGAGCCAGATCCTCGCTCCGACTCCGCGACGAAGAACACCTTCGGCAAGAGTCACCAGCAACCCGCCTGATGACAGGTCGTGTGCGCTGGTCACCAAACCATCTCGTGCTGCTGCTTCCATGACCCCGGCCAGGGCTTTTTCGGCCGCCAAGTCAGGAACAGGCGGCATGCCGCCCAAATGCTGATGCAGCACTTCCGACCAGAGCGAACCGCTGAGTTCATCTTTGGTAGATCCGAGTAGATAAAGGTTTTCACCGTCGTCTTGCCAGCCACTGGGCAGGCGACGCGCCACCGTGTCGATGACTCCCATCACACCCACGACGGGGGTGGGATAAATCGGGGTGGACCCCGTTTGGTTGTAGAGGCTGACATTTCCCCCGGTGACGGGAATGCCGAGCTCTTGACATCCATCCGCCAGTCCCGTGACTGATTCGACGAATTGCCACATCACTTCTGGGTCCTCCGGGCTGCCGAAATTCAAACAATCGCTGACGGCAACGGGTCGCGCACCTGTTGCGGCAACATTTCGGTAGGCCTCCGAGAGGGCCAGTTGGGCACCGCGATACGGGTCGAGGTAGCTATAGCGTGCGTTGGCATCGAGTGACAACGCAACTCCAAGACCGGACTCTTCGTCCACGCGGATCATCCCGCCGTCATCGGGATACGCCAGAGCGGTGTTACCCATCACATACCTGTCGTATTGGTTGGTGATCCACTCAGTGTTCGCCACCGTAGGCGAGGCAAGAACCTTCAGAATGTCCGAGCGGATGTCTTCTGGGTCGACAGACCGCTTGAGTGTGGTCGCTGAATCCGCCTGGAGTGCGTCAAGCCACTCGGGTCGGTGATAGGGACGGTCATAGACCGGTGAATCGATGGCGACAGTGGCCGGGTCAACATCGACAATGGTTTCCCCGCGCCAGTGAATGACGAGGCGACCGGTGTCCGTGACGTTGCCGAGAACGCTGGCTTCGACTTCCCACTTGCCCGTGATTTCAAGGAAACGCTCGAGCTTGTCGGGTGCCACCACGGCCATCATTCGCTCTTGGCTCTCCGACATCAAAATTTCTTCGGCCGTCAGAGTCTCGTCTCGCAGCAAAACTTCGTCGAGGGAAATCTCCATACCGGAGCCGCCATTCGCGGCGAGTTCTGAGGTGGCACAGCTAATGCCCGCGGCTCCGAGATCTTGAATGCCTTCCACAACATTTTCGGCAAAAAGCTCGAGGCAGCACTCGATGAGGACTTTTTCGGCAAACGGGTCACCGACCTGAACGGCAGGACGCTTCGTTGGTCCCCCCTCGTCAAAGGTTTCACTCGCGAGAATCGAGGCCCCACCAATTCCGTCACCACCGGTGCGGGCTCCAAAGAGCACCACCGCGTTGCCCGCTCCCTTAGCGCTCGCTAGGTGGAGGTCTTCATGGCGGAGAACCCCCACGGCAAGAGCATTAACGAGAGGGTTTTGTTGATAGATCGGGTCAAACCAGGTCTCACCACCAATGTTGGGTAGTCCTAGACAGTTCCCGTAGAAGCTAATCCCGCTGACCACACCGGGAGCCACGCGCGCGGTATCGGGGTGGTGCAGGTCTCCGAAGCGAAGGGCGTCCATTACGGCAACCGGTCGCGCGCCCATCGAGATGATGTCGCGAACAATGCCGCCCACTCCGGTGGCAGCACCTTGGAAAGGTTCGATAAAGCTCGGGTGGTTGTGGCTTTCGACTTTGAAGGTGACCGCCCAGCCCTCGCCGACGTCCACGACTCCTGCGTTTTCTCCCATGCCCACGAGGAGATCGCGGGTCATTTCGGGCGTGACTTTCTGCCCAAATTGACGCAAGTGCTTTTTCGAAGACTTGTAGGAGCAGTGTTCACTCCACATCACCGAATACATCGCTAGTTCGCCGGAGGTAGGCCTGCGACCAAGAATGTCTTTGATCAGCTCGTATTCGCTCTCGGTTAGCCCCAAAGCTGCGAAAGGTTGCTCTTTCTCGGGACTTGCTAGGGCTTCGGTGACGCTATCGACGCTCATTCGCCACCCCACTCTGTGGGTGGTCCAACGCTGAGAAGCAGGGTGATGGTTGCCGCCATCCCCACGACAATCAGGATGAAGAACCAGGCCGGGTGCCCCACCCAGAATCGAACAAGGCGGTCCAGGAATCCCGCGGGAGCAGGGTTGGTCGTCGCCGTCGTCCGCCAGGCACCCTCCAGTTTGTTTTTTCGAATCAGCCAACGGTCAAAAGGCAGGGTGGCGAAAGGGATGATGGCCATCACGACGGCCAACACGGTGGGCCCTAAGCCCCAGCGAAGATTGATCCCCACAACGAGCGCGGTGAGGCCGTAGGCGAGAAACACAATGCCGTGTGAAAGGCCGGCAACGAAAAATAGCTCGCCGTCGTAGCCAAATCCATAGCGGGCAATCATGGCCGTAATCAGCCCGGCCCAGGTAACCATTTCTGCGGCGGCTAAAACGCCATACAGCGATGCGGGGGTCTTCGTCACGCGTTCACCACCGTGCCCACCACGGACTCGAACATGGTGAGTCCCTCGGTTCCCGATTTCATGGCGATGGAGGTGTCTGGTCCAAATCCTGGTTCCACGGCGTGCTCAGGGTGGGGCATCAGTCCCACGACATTGCCAGCCTCATTGCGAAGCCCGGCGATATCGTGCAGAGAACCGTTGGGGTTGACCCCGCTGTAGCGGAAGGTCACGAGGTTTTCACCCTCGATGCGCTTAAGCGTTTCGTCATCAGCGATGAAACCACCTTCACCGTTTTTCAACGGGATGGTGATTTCCTCTCCTTCGCGGTAGCCACTGGTCCACGGAGTGGAAATGTTATCCACCCGCAGTTTCTGATCGCGACAGATGAAATCTCCGTGGTCGTTGCGAATTAAACCCCCGGGCAACAGCCCGCTCTCCACCAACATTTGGAAACCATTGCAGATGCCCAGGACAGGCATGCCCCGCTGGGCCGCATCAATTACCTCGGACATGATCGGCGAGTGCGCGGCAATAGCCCCGCACCTTAGATAATCCCCATAGCTGAAACCCCCGGGAAGAACTAGGGCGTCAACGCCCTGCAGGTCGTGGTCCCCATGCCACAGAGCTACCGGGGTGCCCCCGGCCAGCTTGATTGCACGAAGCGCATCTCGGTCATCGAGCGAACCGGGAAAAGTGACAACCCCGACTTTCATGCCGGGGAGTCCTCCGTCCGGATAGAGACGACATCTTCAATGACGCCGTTGGAGAGCAAATCTTCGGCGAGCGTGCGGGCTGTAGCGAGGTGAGCCTCGGTGACCTCTCCCTCGACGTGCAGTTCAAAACGTTTACCGATGCGAACCTCGTGAAAGTCCTGCACTTCTTGACGGTGCAGTGCACCTAAGACGGCTTTACCCGCGGGATCCAGAAGCTCCTTCTTCGGCATCACCTCAATAACAATGGTGGCCATGGGTCACACTCCAGAGGCGTAGAAGGCGCGGTGAACCCTTATTCTATCGCGGAGCCAGGTGCTCCAGTGCGCCACGCTCGAGAGCATCCTGGAACGCGAAGCGGGCCCAGTCGCGATAGCCCGTCACGCTGGGGTGAAAGCCATCCGGGGCAAAAAATCCCTCGCTATATGCCGGAGGCGGAGGCGACATAATCGCAAACGGCCTGGCTTCCACCAGCGGCCGGAGAGTCCGCTCGATGGCTTGGGAGTGTCCGTAAAGAACGGCCTTCAGGGGTTGGGGCAGTGTCGGGAACTGATTGAACGCCGGTAGTGAAGAAAACAGAAGTTGGGCATTCGGGTGGGCCTCGTGAAGAAATTCGGTCAGTCGCTCGAACCGAGAAATGGTGGAACGCAACGGCTTGAGGTCTTTCGCGTCGTTGGCCCCGAGGGACACCATCACGATGTCGGCGGGTGTGCCGGGGGCAGCCGCGAGAAACTGCGCCAAGATTTCCTTGGACGTCGCACCAGATTCGCCAACGGACCGCCAGGAGACACCCCGCTGCGACCACTCGTGTAGGGCTTCGGAGAACTGTGGCACCAATCCCAAGCGAGCATCAGTAACGCCCACACCAGCCACGGTGGAGTCGCCAACGCCTAATACGTGGAGCGAATTAGGCCCTTCGATAGCCCCATCCCAGGGTTCTGGGGCGGGGGGCATTTTCGGGTGGAGGCTTCGGACATAGCGACCCTGAGCTATCAGCAGGGGGCTGAGAGCCACGGCGGTTGGCCAGGCCAATCGGTGCGCCACCGTGGGGGGTTCGAGTCGAAGGGGTTCCTGGTTCATGACGGGATCCTGGGGGTTAGTTCCCGGTGAATCGAGCGAGCAGTTCGTCATAGCGAGCCTTGGTTTTCTCAACGAGCTCGGCCGGCAGGCGGGGTGGACTACCGGTGAAGTCCCAGTTCTCGCTGAGCCAATTACGCACGATCTGTTTATCGAAGCTATCCAAGCGATTTATTCCACCTTGAGAATATATTTCACCATCCCAGTATCGAGAGCTATCAGATGTGAGGACTTCATCACCCAGAGTGATGGCGCCCGTGACTGTGTTTCTTCCCCATTCAAACTTGGTGTCGGCGAGAATCACCCCACGCTCCTCACACATGCTTGCTGCCCGCATGTAGAGGTCCAGGCTGAGCTGTCTCAACGCGGCAGCGTCCTCGGGTCCCAGGAGGTCTTCGGTCTGCTCATACGTGATGTTCTCGTCGTGATCGCCCACCGCAGCTTTTGTCGCGGGGGTGTAAATCGGCTCCGGGAGCCGATCGCCCTCTTTTAGCCCCTCGGGGAGAGCAATGCCGCACACGCTGCCATCGCGCTGGTATTCCTTCCAACCGCTGCCGCACAGGTAGCCGCGCACTACGCATTCCACGGGGAACATATCGAGGGGCTCGACCACCATCGCATTGCCTGAATAGTCTTCGGGCGCAGGTTCGTCACGGAGATGGTTGGGAATGTCAGGGAATTGACGGAACCACCACAGGGTGAGTTGCGTGAGCAGCTCGCCTTTGCCGGGGATCTCCGGCTCGAGGATGTGATCGAAAGCACTGACGCGATCTGTGGCCACCATGAGCAACTTTTCAGCGTTACCGATGTTAGATGCCGAAACGGGAATATATAGTTCTCGAACCTTCCCCGAGTAGACGGGTTTCCAGTCGGAGAGGAAAGTCATCCGATTCCTTGGGCAATGTCGCTGCGGAAGTGGGATCCTTCCAACCCAATCTTTCCGATGGCGGCGTACCCCAGGGCGCGTGCCTTCGAAAAGTCGGATCCCATCGCCACCACGCTGACCACGCGACCGCCTGTGGCGAGTAGTTCCTCTCCATCCCAGGCGGTTGCTGCGTGCGCGATGCTGACGGAATCTCCCGAGGCTTCGTCGAGACCAGTAAGCACTCGGCCTGATTGCGGGTCTTCCGGGTACCCTTCGCTGGCGAGAACAATGGTGAGGGCAACATCGTCGGAAAAGACGGGGGCTTCGACGCTCTGCAACACTTCCGTTGCTGCCGCATAGAGCAGAGGGGCAAGCGGCGAGGACAGTCGAGCGAGCACCACCTGCGTCTCGGGGTCACCGAATCTAACGTTGAATTCAATGACTTTGATTCCCGTGTCTGTGATCACCAGCCCGCAATAGAGCAACCCGACAAAAGGTGTCCCGCGTTGTGCCATCTCGCGAATGGTGGGTTCCGCAATCTGCTGTTGAACGGTGTCGATAAAACCTTCGTCCAACCAGGGCAACGGGGAATACGCTCCCATTCCTCCGGTGTTGGGGCCTTCATCGTTGTCGAACGCACGTTTGTAATCCTGTGCTGGGGTGAGTGGCATTACCGTCGTTCCATCGCTCAAGAAAAATAGGGACACTTCGGGTCCGGCGAGGAACTCTTCAACCAGAACGTCCCCGTGTTGAAGGTAAAACTCAGCATGCTCGATGGCGTGGTCCTTGTTGTCGGTTACCAGGACGCCTTTGCCCGATGCCAATCCATCGGCCTTGACCACATACGGCGCACCGGTTCGCTCGAGTGCCTCCAGGAGCCCGGTGCGATCAGACACATTCCACGCCTGGCCGGTGGGCACGCCTGCTGCTGCCATAACTTCTTTGGCAAACGCTTTGGAGCCCTCGAGAGCTGCTGCGTCCGCGCTCGGCCCAAAAACGGCTACCCCCGCTTTGCGGAGCCGGTCGGCAACACCCGCGACCAAAGGTGCTTCGGGGCCAATAATGACAAGGTCGATGTCGGCGCTGACAGCAAACTCGGTGACCACTTTAGGGTTAGTCGCGTTGAGAGCCACGACCTCGGCGTCGGCAGCAATGCCCGCATTGCCGGGTGCTGCCCACAGTTGGTGCTTCTCGGGGTCTCTCCGGAGAGCCTGAATGATGGTGTGTTCACGCGCTCCTGAGCCAACCACCAAAATCTTCACGCGATTACCCTACTCGGGCGGGCTTGCTAGCGTGTGGCAAATGGCTCTCAAGCGAATAGCGCAATCCGACGGGCAGGCTGCACTCCTGGCCTGGGCCGGTGGCACAGCGTCCGCTGAGGATGAGGCGCGGGCAACCCGCTACTGCTTGCAACTTCTGCGCGATGCGGCACCCGGCAAGAGCGTGGAAGTCAGGGTTCCCCCGTACGGGGCGGCCCAGGTGATTGAGGGTCCCCATCACACCCGGGGCACACCACCAGCGGTGATTGAAATGGAGCCAGAGACGTGGCTTCGGCTTGCCACCGGAGCCCAGGGTTTTGCGGAGGCTAAGGGCCAAGGTGCCGTGTCCGCCTCGGGGGAACGCGCGGACCTCACAGCCTGGCTTCCGCTTACGCGGTTACCCTAAAGCCATGGCAGAGGAATCTTCCGCAAACCGGCAGAGCGTTCGCGTGAGGCGTTCGCCCAAGCTGTCGGCTTTCGTGGGCGTGTCTGCTGCCGTCGGGTTTTTTGGGACCTTGATCGCGACCGCATTGTTCCCCGCTGACCCTTCTGTTGGTTTTGGGGCGCTGTTTGCTTACTTTTCTCTCTACGGGATTACCGCTTCGGTTGCGCTGGGCATCTTGGTATGGCTGGGTCTTGAGGCCCTTTCGCGTAAGAGGGCGAAGGCGATCGAGATGGAGCGCGAGCAAAGCTAGCTAGCTTGGTTGTGCTCGACCCATTCGAGGTATTCATCGCTCACGGTGCCAGTGACGTACTCACCGGTGAAGCACGACAGATCCAACCTGGTTACCCCTGAGCCTTCGGTGATTGCTGCTTCGAGATCTTCGACTTCCTGGTAGATCAGGTGGTCTGCACCAATCTCGACGGCGATTTCTGGAATCGTTCTTCCCGCAGCCACTAACTCGCCCTTGTTGGGCATGTTGATTCCGTAGACATGGGGGAAGCGCACAGGTGGCGCTGCGGAAGTGAAGGTCACGGACGCCGCACCTGCATCCCGCGCCATTTCGACAATCTCGCGAGACGTTGTCCCGCGCACGATGGAGTCGTCGACAATGAGCACGTTCTTTCCGGCGAACTCGCTCGGCAGCGCATTCAGTTTTTGACGAACGCTCTTCGTCCGTTGGGCTTGGCCGGGCATGATGAACGTGCGGCCGACGTATTTGTTCTTGTAAAAGCCTTCGCGATACTCGATGCCTAATTTTCTGGCCACCTGCATGGCGGCGGGTCGGGCAGAATCCGGAATCGGCATCACCACGTCAATGTTGTCGGTCGGTGCGTAGCGCGCAATCGTGTCGGCAAGCTTCTCGCCCAACCGAAGCCGAGCCTCATACACCGAGATGCCGTTCATCGTGGAGTCCGGTCTCGCCAGGTACACGTATTCAAAAGAGCACGGTGCCAGTGTGGGCGATGCCGCACACTGGCGGGAAGTCATGGTGCCATCTCGGGCAATAAAGATTGCTTCGCCGGGTTCCACATCCCGAACAAGGTCGTATCCCCCGGCTTCGAGCACCAGGGATTCGCTCGCAACAACCCACTCATCACCCACCAAACCTGCTTTGCGGTGGCCCAGCACCAGGGGACGAATGCCGAACGGATCGCGGAAAGCAAGAAGCCCCTGACCGGCGATGACGGCGATCGCCGCATACGAGCCTTCTACCCTTTCGTGAACTCGGGATATCGCGGTGAAAACGACCTCGGGGCTGAAGGAATCGGTGGCACCGGCGTGCTGGAGTTCGCTCGCCAGCACGTTGACGAGCAGCTCGGTGTCCGAGGTGGTGTTGAGGTGGCGCCGATCCGTCTGCTGAATCTCCTCGGTGAGCTCGCGGGTGTTGGTGAGGTTCCCGTTATGGACAAGGACAATTCCCCAGGGGGAGTTCACATAGAACGGTTGCGCCTCTTGCTCGGTTTTGGCCTTCCCGCGGGTCGCGTAGCGAACGTGCCCGAGGCCTACGGTTCCCGGTAGCCCTCGCATATCTCTGGTCCGGTAGCCCTCGCGGACCTGACCCTTGGTTTTGTAGACGTGCAGGGTTTGATCATCGGAGGTCGCGATACCCGTGGAATCCTGGCCACGGTGCTGGAGAAGAGCGAGAGCGTCGTAGACCTGTTGATTAACCGGAGTGGAGGAAACGATGCCGACAATGCCACACATTTCGGGGGATTTGCTCCTCGCTTGAGACTGCCTCTAGAGCAATCCTAGCGCTCTAGGAGGCCTTCCCAGCTCGCTGGAAATTAGTCCCGGCGAGCCTTTCTCCGACGCCAGAAACCCAACCACCCTCCGCCCAACGCAACCGCGGCGAGACTCACGCCGAGCCAGGCCCCCGCATTCACAGGCTCAGGAATCTGGGGTTCCGCCACCCTCAGATAACTGGGGTCTGGCCAGGTGTATTCCGGTTCGGGATCGACAGCAGGGGGCACCTCGGCTGCCACGGGCTCAGGGTCTGCTGTCTCCTCGGCAACGCGGGCTGGCGGGACCTCGGGCGCTACGTCAGCGACTACCTCCGGCACTACCGGAGCGGGAGCCTGGCTCGAATTCCTGGGCGATACTGGTTCGCGAACGGGTGCCGTCGCTTCTGGTTCTGCGACAGGTTCCTCCTCCACTTCCTCGGGGGCGGGCGGAGAAGGCGGAGCGGGGGCGGCGCTAATTGTCACAGACCCTGTCACGGTGTCAGGTTGGGAGACCGTCGTAACCCCGCCGAGTATTTCCCGCCGCGTCCGGGTGATAGTCGGCGTGTAGATGCCGGGTGTGACGCTCGCCTCCGCACTGAGTGAGAAACCTGCTTGCGTGCCCGAATCGGTGCCGCGAGAAATGGTCACACCTTCTGGCAGCCCCGAGAGCTCGAGAGCAACACTTGTTCCCTCAGGGAGTCCGCCCAGGGGCAGACCGGTGTCGACGGTTGCGACGGTGGGCTCGCCGTCAGCGACGAGATTCCAGGTTGGCGCTTGCAGACAGGAGGTTTGCGCGGGCCATGCTTCCCCTAAGGACCCGGCCTTGCTCTGGGCAAAGGCGACAGCGTTGTCGGCGGAGCACGGGTCGCGGTCGACAACTCCGACGGTCACCGACAACGTGAACTCGTCAGAGGCGGTGGAGTGCACATAGAGCGTGGGGGTGAGATCCCCGTTGCTCAGTGGATCCGTGAAGGACTCGGCCCCTCCCCAGGTGACAACACCCTGTCCGCTGGAAGCATGGAGCACCAAGGTGGGGTGGGTGTGCGAGGTATCGGTGACCACCAGCGTTGAGGTTCCCGCGCCACGAAAGTCGCTTGCGAAACCACCGGCAAGACTGGTGGAGAAATACAGTCGACGACTCTCGAGCACATTTCCGTCGATGGGCTCTAGCGCCATGGTGAAACGCATGGTGTTGCCTTCGACGCGAACGGTTTGTCGCACGAAGATTGTTTCGCGTGGACTCCTTGCTACTGAACCGGCGCCAACCCACGATGAAGCGCCACCTGGGGAGAAGTTCTCTGATTCGGTACTGCCCTGGTAGGCGCGGCGCCCGATGGAACCAGCATCGTCCCACTCCAAGCCAAGGGGGCCCAATGTCGATAGCGGTGCGACACCCCAGCCCCTAATCCCCGAATCAAAAGCGACTGGCGCTGCCCCAGAGAGTGTTCCCAGGCTCGAGGAGAGCGCCGAGAATTCCAGGGACGATGTGGCGAGAGCGGGGGCGGCGGCGACGCTCGAGGTGGGAGTGGCGGAGGCAACTCCGGCGCCCAGGATCAGAATGCCGAGCCACGACACCCAACGGGAGAAAACGGGAGCGGAGGGCGAAGATGTCATGCCCGAAGGCTAGGAAGCTCTTTTGCTCCGGCGCAGGAGTTATTCACACCCCGCCTAGACTGGTCGGGTGAGCTCCTCATCGCCGTACGCCGACAGCGGTGTGGACACGCACGCCGGTGATCGTGCCGTAGAGCTGATGAAAAAAGCGGTCGCAGAGAGCCATTCAGCCCGGGTAATCGGTGACCTCGGTGGTTTTGCCGGCATTTATGACGCGTCGTTTCTCACCCACTTTCGCCATCCGCTGTTGACCACCTCTACCGACGGCGTTGGCACAAAGGTGGCCATTGCCAGCGCCATGGATGTTCACGACACAATTGGCTTTGATCTGGTCGGAATGGTGGTGGATGACATCGTTGTTGTCGGCGCTGTCCCGCTGTTTATGACGGACTATCTCGCCTGCGGGAAAGTGGTTCCGGCTCGCGTAGCCGCCATCGTCGAGGGCATCGCCCGAGCATGTACCCAGAGCGGTGTTTCGCTGGTCGGTGGCGAGACCGCGGAGCACCCCGGGTTACTCGGGGCAGACGAATACGATGTGGCCGGTGCGGCCACCGGTGTTGTCGAAAAAGATGACCTCCTCACCCCTGCGCGGGTTCAACAGGGCGACGTGGTGCTGGCAATGGCCTCTAGTGGCCTGCATAGCAATGGTTTTTCCCTGGTTCGAAAAATCGTCGCCGACAATTCCTGGTCTTATGAGCAGAAGCTCCCCGACTTTTCTCGCGAACTGGGACTAGAGCTTCTGGAGCCCACCCGGCTTTACACCGCTGCACTCGTGGAGACATTGGGCGCCCACCCTGGCGCCATCCACATGCTGAGTCACGTCACGGGTGGCGGGATCGCGCAAAACCTTTCTCGTGTGTTACCGGAACACCTTGGTGTCACGCTCGATCGCTCCGGGTGGTCACCCCCTGCGGTGATGAGGGTGTTGGCAGCGGCCGGTGGTTACTCGCTCGAGTCTCTGGAGAACACCTGGAACATGGGTCTGGGAATGATCGCCGTTGTCTCAGCTGATGAGGCCGACACGGTCGCTACGACCCTGCGCGAGCAAGGACATGACGTGTGGCAGGTGGGCGTGATTTCGCCCGCGGAAGACATCAGCCGATTTTCGCCCACGACGGAAGCTAAAGGTGTGCGCGGTGGCGCGGTTGCCCTCGTCGGCGAATACGCGGACTAGTCTCGCGACTCTTCGTCAGTCTCGTCGCTGGAGTACGAGTCTTCGTTCTCGGCGGGGTTGGTCAACTCACGCTGAAGTTGGCTGAGGTCCATGTCGGGGCTTGAGTATTTGAGCTCCCGTGCCACTTTCGTGTGCTTTGCTTTTTGACGGCCGCGACCCATAGGTCACTCCTTCGTTCTCGTTGACCACTGCGAACACTGGTAGTTGTCTGCTGCGAGAGCAGAATGCCGCGAGTTTATCACGCAGCGCCTTAGCCGGAGGGGTTAGGACAGGGCTGTGGAGACCAACGCGAACGCGCTCCAACACGCGCCGATTCCGCCGACGCAGTGGGCCGCTGCAAGAGAGATGAGAACCAGAGGCCGACGAGAAATCTGCCCGGGAGTGAGCTGGAGCGCCACGGTCGAAAATGTTGTGAGGCCCCCGCACAAGCCCGCAATCAGCGGGAGGGAACCAGCGACGCCGGGGAAAGCAGCGACACCACCGGCGAGTGCGGAGCCCACAATATTGACCGCGAGAATCGCCGCCCACGGTTTGGCAGAAACCTCCACGCTGAACCATCGCACGAGAGCCCCGAGCCCTCCAAGACCCAGCGTCAGTGCCCACAGGGACAGGCTCACCCCGACACTCCACTCTTTGCGCGAAGTGTGCTCCCGGTGTGCCAGCCGGCCCACGCCGCCAGCACTCCGACGCTGAGTTGAAAGAGGAGGAACCCCAGGCCTGTCGACAGAGTCGCGGTAGCGACAAACAGTGACACCGCGGAAAAGGTTGTGAAGGCACCGAGGAAGCCGACTCCGATGCCCGAGCGAAGGACCTGCGAGAGCGATGGCATACCGTGTGCGGTGAGAAGGCCCAGGAGAAACGCGCCGAGCACGTTCACCACCAACGTGCTGAGAGCAGCATCGACACTCAGCAGCGCGGCCAGGTTGTCAAGGCCCACTCGAGCGGCGGTGCCGCTGGCACCGCCGGCAGCAACAGCGCCAGCCTCTCTGAATTTCACATAGCCGAGGCTAGTGCGTGCGCTTCTAGACTGAGGGCATGGCCCCCGCATCTTCTCGCGCTAAACGCGTGATCTGGGGTCTTCTGGGGTTGGTGGGAGCGCTTCTTCTGATCATTGCCGCCTGGCTAGTGGTGCCCATTCTGACCAATTCCCCGCAGGGCCAATCCGGCCAACCCCTGCACGTTGATGGCTTCCCCACGAGTGTGAGCGCTGTGGGTGACGATGGGCGAGAACGCACCCTGGCCGTGGAGCTTGAGAGCAGCGACCGGGGGTTAGATCAGCTGCAGGCTGGTGATCGCCTCACGGTGAGCGCAGCGGGTTATGACGCGGGCTCTGGTGTTTATGTTGCGCTGTGCAAAGTCCCGGACGAACTCGGTGTGAAACCGGGCCCGTGCCTGGGGGGTGTGGGGGCGATGGAGGAGCAGGACACCGTTGTGGCCGACGTGGTCGAGTACGCGCCCTCTAACTGGATCAACGACGACTGGGCATGGCGGTTGTTTGGCTCGCGCAGTTTTGATGACCGCGAGGCTGGCACCTTTACGGCCTTTATTGAGGTGCCACCGGCGGTCGACGAAAACGTCGATTGTCGCGAGGTGTCGTGCGGGCTGTACACACGTAACGACCACACTGCCCTGGATGACCGGGTCCAGGACCTCTACGTGCCGATTGCCTTTGGCGAATAGGGGCCTATTCGGTAGACCTTGATGGCGCGTTGCGCCAGCGGACCGATCATGAGGGCGAAAATTACCGTGCCCACCCCGACGGTTCCGCCGAGGAACCACCCAATGCTGAGCACGATGACTTCCACGGTCGTGCGCGCCGCCCACAGCGGCCAGCCAAATCTCGCGTTGATTCCGACCATCAAGCCATCGCGGGGGCCCGGCCCGAAACCCGCACCGATGTAAAACCCGCTGGCGATTCCCATCATGAGCAGGCCCGCCGCAAACAGCACAATTTTGTGAACCAGGAGTTCAGGCGCGTCCACGAGGGCGAGGCCCACCTCCATGCTGGGTCCGACTAGCAGAGCATTCAGAACGGTTCCAAGCCCTGGCATTTGTCGCAACGGAATCCAGAGCAACAGGACAACACCGCTTGAGATCACGACAATCCAGCCGAAACCCCAACCCCAGGTGACGTGCAACCCCTCGGCGAAGACGGTCCAGGGGTCCACACCGAGGCTTGCTTTCAGCATCATGGCTGCGGCAAAGCCGAACAGAAAGAGACCGGTAAGAAGTTGAACAAGCCTTCTGACGGTGTGGAGGGAACGAGGCACAGCTCACTCTAACTCTCGCAAGCCCTAGGAATTTTGCCCTCCTCCTGTTATCGTCATCAATGGAACAAGGGTTCGCCATTGCGGGCAGAACCAGTGGTCCATCGCCTCACAATCGTGAGAGCGGCCACGTGTGTAGTTGAAACAGCCCTGGTCTGGCGTTATGTGATTTGGGTTGGTGTCCTCGTGACATCTCTTCTCCCCATCACAAACAAAGAAAGACCCACCCTGTCATGCCTCAAAAGAAGCAGGCTCCTTCATGGCGCCCACCCAGTAAACGAACCTCGTTCCAGGACTCCAAAAAGCGTCACGGTTCAAAGCCTCCTGCTCGCCACGGCGAGCGCACGGACGAGCACGCTCGCGGTGAGCGCAGCGAACGTACCGAGCGCCCCCACACGCCGGGCAAAAAGAAATACACCCCCCGCAGCGATCGACCTACCGGTGATTCGCGCCCCCAACGTTCAGAGCGTTCTGACCGGAATGAGCGTCCGGCTCGCGCTCAGCGCACCGAGCGCTTCGAGAAATCGGAGCGCCCCGCCAGCGAGCGTCGATCGGATCGCTTCGAGAAATCGGAGCGCCCAGCACGCCACAAGAAGTCTGAACAACCTGCCTCGGGACACCGGGGCCAGCGACGCACTTTTGAGGAGCGTCCTGCGCGCGCACCGCGCCGCGACTATGAAGGTGCTCCTCGTTCGCAGGGTCGCCCCCGCTACGACAAGCCTGAAGCCCGAACCCCTCAGCGCCCCAATGTTGTTCACGACGCTTTGGAAGCTATTGCGGTAACCGCAGACTCTGCCGAAGGACTGGCGTTTGGTGACCTCGGTTTGGGTCAGCGCATTGTTGAGACCATCGCTGATCTCGGTGCGAGCACGCCCTTTGCTCTGCAGGCAGCCACCATTCCTGTCGCCCTGGAGGGTCGTCACGTTCTGGGCCGCGGTCGAACCGGCTCGGGAAAGACGATTGCTTTTGCAGCACCCACCGTCGAGCGCCTGTTGCGTTTGAGCAACAAAGGTGTGAAGCGTGCTGTGGGCCGCGCCCCCCGGGCGCTCATTCTCGCGCCGACCAGGGAGCTTGCCCTGCAGATTGATCGCACCGTGCAGCCCATTGCGCGAAGCGTGGGGCTGTTCACCACGCAGATTTATGGCGGGGTTCCCCTGGGTCGTCAAATTGGCGCGCTCGAGCGCGGTGTCGACATTGTGATCGGCACTCCGGGACGGATCGAGGACCTGATGGCCCGAGGCAAACTCGATGTTTCCCAGGTCGTCATCTCTGTTGTCGATGAGGCTGACCACATGTCAGAGCTTGGCTTCATTGAACCCTTGCAGCGCATTCTGTCCTCGACCGATCCTGCGGGTCAGCGCTTGCTGTTTTCGGCAACCCTGGATCGCGGTGTTAGTTCGATTGTCAGCGAATTCCTGCCCAACCCCGCGGTCTTTGAGGTCGCTGGTGAGAATCAGGAGTCCTCGACTATTGACCACCGCGTGTATGTGGTTGACCAGCGCGAAAAGCGCAACATGGTGGTGGCTCTTGCGCGCGTCAGCGGGAAAACTCTGATGTTCACCAGGACGCGTGCCTTCGCTGAGGAGTTGGCCGATCACCTTGAGGACCATGACATTCCCGCAGTTAGCTTGCACGGTGATTTGAACCAAGCCCGGCGTCAGCGCAACTTGGACAAGCTCACCTCAGGTCGCGTGAACGTTCTGGTGGCGACGGATGTCGCTGCCCGAGGCATTCACGTTGACGACATCGAGACGGTGATCCAGGTTGATCCGCCAGATGATTTCAAGTCCTACGTGCACCGCTCGGGTCGAACCGGCCGCGCGGGTAAAGAAGGTGTTGTGATTACCTTGACGACAAAGCCTCGCACGAGACGAGTTGTCGACCTGTTGAAGCAGGCGGGGATTTCCGTTACGCCGCAAGACATGAAGGCTTCGCAGGTTGAGGGCCTGGCTCTCGTTTAGAGGGCCAGGAGGGCGCTTGCCATAAGCGCCAGCACCAATCCAACCCACTGGATAGCAGCGACACGTTCTTTGAGCCACAACCCGGCTAGGGCGATGGTGCCCGCGGGATAAAGGGCCACCAGTACCGCCATCACGGTGAGCGAACCGACCCGTAAACCGTAGAGAACGACAACGTTGGCGAGGACGTCCAGTATGCCGGCGGCAACAATCATGACCCCCGCTGAGCGCAGGTAGGTGAGTCCTGGGAGCCGGGGGACGAGGGCTCTTCGCCAACGAAAAAGAAGCACCACGCCCACGGCAAGTGCGAGGGACGTCGTGGACACTACCCGGTTGGCGACAAGCGGTATCAGACCTGAGTCGCCGGGGGTGGCATCCAGCAGCACGATCGTAAGTCCAATGAGTGTGCCGGAAGCAACAGCCATCACGAGTCCCACCGGGCGAGGGCGCACCGCACCCTCCTCCGGAACGAAGCCAACAAAGATAATCGCCAGCAGGGCGAGCCCCAGCGCAAAGAAGAATGTTCCGCCGCCTCTTTCGCCCTGCCATAACCCAATCGATACGGGCACAAGCGCTGACAGGAACGCGGTGGTGGGCGAAAGAATACTCATCGGGCCGATGGCCAAGCTTCCATACAGCAGGCCTATGCCGAGTGCTCCCGCCAATCCCGAGGCTCCTCCGAGTAGCCACGCTGATGCGCTGGAGGAGGCGGGGACGAAGAGTGATGTGACAAGGAGACCCAGCAGGCCCACGACCGCGACGCCGGCGGTGGTGAGCAGAGTGGAGGACCGGCGTGAGGCGAGACCTCCGAAGAAGTCGGCAGCCCCATAGGTGAGAGCCCCGGTCAGACCGAGGAAGACGGTGAGCACAGGGAGACCCTCAACTTTCTGCCGTAACAGTATGACGCATCGCTTTGCTCGCCCGGGCCGGAGCAATACGCTAGAGCTTCCCGCAGGATAAGGAGAAGCATCGTGGCGCTGGTTTACGGAAACATCACTGAGGCTTTTGGTAACACCCCTTTGGTTCGATTGAACCGACTCACCGAGGGCGCAGGCGCAACGGTCCTGGCGAAACTTGAGTTTTACAACCCGTCCTCTTCGGTCAAGGATCGACTGGCGATCGCCATTGTTGACGCCGCTGAAGCTTCTGGAGAGTTGCTGCCCGGTGGCACCATCGTGGAAGCCACCAGCGGTAACACGGGTATCGCGTTGGCCATGGTGGCGGCAGCCCGCGGCTACAAAGCTGTGCTGACGATGCCAGAAAGCATGAGCATGGAGCGCCGAATGCTGCTGCGCGCCTATGGGGCAGAGCTGGTGTTGACTCCGGCGCCCGAGGGGATGAGTGGCGCGCTGAGCAAGGCGGAAGAAATCGTGGCTGACATCCCCGGAGCGGTGTTGGCCAAGCAGTTCGCTAACCCGGCAAACCCCGAAATCCACCGCCGCACAACGGCAGAAGAAATCTGGCGGGACACGGATGGCGCCGTCGATGTGTTTGTGGCGGGCGTCGGAACCGGTGGGACCTTGACGGGAACCGGCCAAGAGCTCAAGTCGCGCAAGCCCGCTGTCACCGTGGTGGGCGTGGAGCCTCTCGAGTCACCACTGCTCACTGGCGGCGCTGCCGGACCCCACAAAATTCAGGGCATCGGGGCAAACTTCATTCCCGAGATTCTTGACCGCGAGGTTTATGACGAAGTCATCGACGTCTCCGCCGAGCAGGCTGTTGCGACGGCGCGTCGCCTCGGGGCGGAAGAGGGAATTCTCGGCGGTATTTCTTCGGGCGCAACCGCTCACGCTGCCCTCGAGCTTGCGCACCGGCCGGAATATGCGGGTGCGACAATTGTGGTGATTCTGGCAAGCTTTGGTGAGCGCTACCTCTCGACCGTTTTGTATGAAGGACTTGGCACCTAAATGGATTCACCCTCGCCGCTTCGCGAAAATATTGACGCAGCGTTGCAGCGAGACCCCGCCGCCCGCACACGTCTGGAAGTGTTCCTCACCTCGCCGGGTGTTCACGCGTTGGCATGGCATCGGGTCGCGCACTGGCTATGGCGGTGGGAATGGCTGTTGCTGGCGCGCATGGTGTCCTCCCTTGCCCGTTTCATTACCGGAATTGAAATTCACCCCGGAGCCGTCATCGGCTCTCGCGTGGTGATTGATCACGGTATGGGTGTGGTTATTGGCGAGACAGCGGTTGTGGGCGACGACTGCTTGATTTACCACGGCGTCACCCTTGGCGGTAACGCGCAGGTCAGCCGGGACAAAGTGTCGGGGCGTCGCCACCCGGTTTTGTGTAAGGGCGTGCTGGTGGGCGCCGGTGCAACAATCCTTGGACCGGTGACGATTGGGGACGGCGCCAAGGTTGCCGCCATGTCGGTTGTGTTGACAGACGTTCCTGCGGGTGCACTCGCCGTAGGCATCCCCGCTAAAGTCAAGGGGTCCGCCAAAGCCAAGTAGGTCCCCATGTTGAAGCAGGTCAGCAGGTTTGTGCTCACCCCGCTCGCACGGGGATTGTTCCGGGCAAAAATTGTCGGGCGCAAGAACGTTCCTCGCGAGGGAGCCGTCATCCTTGCCAGCAATCACCTGTCGTTTATCGACAGTGTGATCATTACGTTATTCGCTCCGCGAAGCGTGAGCTTCCTTGCCAAGGAAAGCTACTTCACCACCCCCGGCGTGAAGGGAACACTCTCGCGATTGTTCTTCACCTCGATCGGCGCGATCCCGGTGTCGCGAGGTGTCGGACAGGCCGCGCAGAATGCACTGGATTCTGGACTATCTCTCCTGCACGAGGGCGAAGCTTTTGCGGTGTACCCGGAGGGGACACGCTCACGTGACGGCAAACTTTACCGTGGCAAGACAGGGGTGGCCTGGTTGGCTCTGAATGCAGGAGTGCCGGTGGTTCCCGTGGGGTTGAAGGGCACGGACAAAGTTCAACCGGTCGGAACGTCGGGGATTCGACCTGCCAAAGTAAGCATTGAGTTTGGCGAACCGCTCGATCTGTCCCGGCACGGTTCGGCAGACTCGGGCCGTGCTCGCCGGCACGCCACCGACGAGGTGATGGACGCCATCGCGGCGCTCTCAGGTCAGGAACGCGCGGAGGGTTTCAACGAACCTCCCGCGAAGAACCTCGTGGAACGGGTGCGACGCGGCCTGTTCGGTCGAAACCGCCTCTAGTTTTTCTCGGCCTCTTTTTGCGCTTCGGCCACCTGTTTGCGGACATCCTCCATGTCGAGGCCTTTCACCGCGGTAATTACTTCCTCGAGCGACGAGGCGGGAAGTGCGCCGGGCTGGGAGAAGACCAAGATGCCGTCACGGAAGGCCATCAGTGTGGGGATGGATCGAATGTTCGCGGCTTGCGAGAGAGCTTGCTCCGCTTCAGTGTCGACTTTGCCAAACGTGACGTCGGGGTGCTGGTTGCTGGCTTCCTCATAAACCGGGCCGAACGCTTTACAGGGACCGCACCATTCCGCCCAAAAATCCACCAGGGTAATTCCGTCCGAGGTAACGGTGTCTTCGAAGACGTCGTGGGTTAAATCGATCGTGGGCATACGGTGTCCTTTCGTTACTTTCAGTATACCCCATGGGGTATTTGGGGTGTACGCGCTCCATTACGAAACGGCAGCGTTCTGAAGGTTTAGTAGGTAGCGCACAAAACCTGGCGTCAGCGGCGGGCAACCATCGTGGTCACCGACGATGGGCTGCGCGCGCCATGCTGAGTGAATTATTCTTCAGCTAGACCATCCGTCGAAGGAGAACCGGCATGAGCACTCAGCTCGAGAGCCCCGCAATCGCCTCTGAGCACGTCGAGGCACACGACCTAACAGTGGACGTAGCGCAGCTGGGCGCTCAGGTCCTGGGCCAGTGGGCCGACATCCGGTCTGCTGCCAGAAAGCTGTGTGAAGACCCGGCGCTCTGGAAGATCGAGGGCCAGCCCATGGCTGAGCACCGCGAAAGGGTTTTGAGTCAGCTGGGCGTGCTCGTTGACGCAGGGGGCGTGTTGTTATCGTTCCCCGAATCGGTAGGCGGCAAGAACAACCCCGGCGGCAATATCGCCAACTTTGAGCAACTCGTGCTGGCTGACCCGTCCTTGCAAATTAAGTCGGGAGTCCAGTGGGGCCTCTTCGGCGCAGCGGTCACACACCTTGGCACTGACAAACACCACAAGCAGTGGTTGCCGGGCATCATGTCTCTGGAGACACCGGGCTGCTTCGCGATGACCGAAACTGGTCACGGTTCGGACGTTGCCTCGATCGCCACCACGGCTACCTACGACCAGGAGAGCGGTGACTTCATCCTTCACACCCCGCATCGCGGAGCATGGAAGGACTACATCGGTAACGCTGCGCTCCACGGCAAAGCTGCCGTGGTCTTTGCACAGCTCATCGTGGCGGGAGAAAACCACGGCGTTCACGCCCTCTACGTTCCGCTGCGCGATGACAACGGTTTCTTGGAGGGAATTGGCGGGGAAGATGACGGTCCCAAAGGTGGATTAAACGGTATTGACAACGGGCGCCTGCACTTCACCCACGTGCGCGTGCCCCGCGAAAACCTATTAGATCGCTACGGCAGTGTGGACGAGTCCGGGGTGTACTCCTCGCCGATCGAGAGTCGCGGGCGCCGATTCTTCACAATGCTCGGCACCCTCGTTCAAGGTCGTGTTTCGTTGGTTGGGGCGAGCGTCGTGGCTTCCCAGCTCGCGTCCACAGTGGCCATTCGATACGGGTTGGTGCGCCGTCAGTTCCCGATTCCTGGCTCAGACGAGGAGCAGGTGTTGATGGACTACCAGACCCACCAGCGACGCCTGGTTCCTCACCTTGCCAACACCTACGCGATGGGCTTCGCCCAAGACGAGCTTTTGGAGTTGTTCCACGATGTCTTCATCGGGAATAAAGATTCCGAAGAAGAACGCCAAGACCTCGAAACCCTCGCTGCCGCGCTCAAGCCCTATGCCACCTGGTCGGCACTGGATAATCTGCAGGCCGGTCGAGAAGCGTGTGGTGGGCAAGGTTTCCTCTCCGAAAACCGCTTGGCCAGCCTCCGGGCTGATTTGGATGTGTACGCAACTTTTGAAGGTGACAACACTGTTCTGTTGCAGCTGGTGGCGAAGCGTCTGCTTGGCGATTACGCCAAAGCATTCAAAGCAGGAGGGCTTGGCAGCATGGCCAGCTATGTGGCCGATCATGTGGGTGAGGCCACCATCAACCGCTCGGGGCTGCGCCGGTTAGCCCAGCGAGTTGCCGACTTTGGTTCCACCGCCCGCTCGATTGGGTATGTCCGATCGACCGCCTCACAACGACAATTGCTGACCGACCGGGTGGAAACCATGGTGGGTGCGTTAGCCGATGAGCTGCGCCCTGCGTCGAAAATGGAGCCAGCTGAAGCTGCAGCGTTGATGAATAAACACCAAAGTGCGCTGATTGACGCGGCGTGGGCCCACGCGGAACTCGTCGTGTGGGAGGCCTTTACCCGCGCTGTTGTGGCGATGCCGGAAGGCGATACAAAGCAGGTCATGCGCTGGCTTCGAGACCTTCACGGGTTCATGCTGATCGAGCGCCACCGCGATTGGTACCTGATGAACGGTCGACTCAGCGTTCACCGAGCAGAAGCAATCACCGATTACATCAACAACCGTTTGTTGCCGCGTCTGCGTCCGCACCTGGGCGACCTGGTTTCCGGGCTGGGGCTGAGTGACGCCCACGTTCGCGCCCCCATTGTTCTGGGTGAAGAACACGAACGGCAAGAGCAGGCCCGAGCGCACGAATCAACCCTCGGCTAAGACAGCGATGAAACCCTCGATCGCCTGGGCGCTGGTTGGCATGCAGTTTGGTGCGATCGCTGCTCTGGTGGTGTTTCCCGCAGGAACCTGGTGGGACCGAGGCGTCACCTCCGGCACGGTAGCGGCAATTTTGCTGGCCGCGGGTCTTGTGTTGGTGGCGCTCTCCGGTCAGCGGCTGGGGCGCTCGCTGACACCGTCACCAATTCCGCGCGAGGACGCAACACTGGTGACCACCGGGGTGTATTCGCGCGTTCGCCATCCGATTTACACCGGATTGTTGGTAGCGGCAGCCGGCGGTGTGGTGTGGGGCGCATCTCTTGCTCACCTCGTTGCCTGGTTGTTCCTCTTTGCTGTTTTGTCGGCAAAAGTTGCGGGCGAAGAGAGCTTGTTGCGCGAGAAGTTTGAGGATTATGGCTCGTACGTTTCGCGAACCGGACGTTTCTTCCCGAAGTTTCCCGCGCAGACCCGCTAACAGCAATCGGCCGAACAAGACGGCCCCGGAGGTTGGCGTTCTCTCAGCCAAAACACCCGGCTCTGCTAGTGTTGCGATGCTTATCCTCCGCGTCTTGGCAGAGGACACCACACATATTTTGAAGGCGAAGTCATGATTGTTGGAGTGCTGAAAGAGCCGATTGCTGGCGAAAACAGAGTGGCCGCAACACCGGAATCGGTGAAGCAACTTGTGGGCGAAGGCCTCAAGGTCACGGTCCAAAAGGGAGCTGGCGTTGCTGCCGGTTATCCCGATGACGCGTACAAGGATGCGGGCGCAACAATCGCTGCGACTGTGGACCCGGCGAAACTCGATGTCCTTGCTCACGTCCGCCCTTTGGCCCCGGCAACCATCAAGAAGTTGAAAAAGGGCGCTATCACGATGGGGCTTGCCTCCCCCGCTTCAGAGACGGCTGCCGTCAAAGCACTGAAGGCTCAAAAAGTTACGTCCTTCGCGCTGGAGCTCGTTCCCCGAATTTCTCGTGCCCAGTCGATGGACGCTCTCACCTCCCAAGCACTGGTGGCCGGTTACCGCTGTGTCATGGAGGCGGCAATTCGCTTGCCCCGATTCTTCCCTCTCTACATGACTGCGGCAGGCACAGTCCCGCCCGCTACAGTCCTCGTCCTCGGTGCCGGTGTCGCAGGGCTTCAAGCCATTGCCACTGCCAAGCGTTTGGGCGCGAAAGTCAACGCTTACGACGTTCGTTCCGCATCCGCTGATGAAGTTCGTTCGATGGGAGGAACATTCATCGAGCTGGATCTGGATGTGGCCGCTGATGGGGCGGGTGGATACGCCAAAGAGTTGGCTGCAGACCGTGTGAAGCGTCAGCAAGAGCTCCTCACCCCGTATGTCACAGCGGCGGATGTCATCATCACCACCGCTGCCATTCCTGGTCGTCCTGCTCCGCGTCTCATTACCGCGAAGATGATGAAAGACATGAAGCCCGGGTCGGTGGTCATCGACCTCGCCGCGGAAACTGGCGGAAACGTTGAGGGCTCGAAGCCCGGTTCCGATGTCTCGGTCACCGTGGGCAAGTCCGGCGGGAAGGTCACCTTGGTGGGAATGAAAGATGTCCCCTCAGCCATGGCTTTCGATGCATCGCGGTTGTATGCAAAAAACGTGTCCAACCTGCTGACTCTGATGACGAAAGACAAAAAGGTTTCTCCTGATTTTGAGGACGAAGTTGTCGCCGGTGCGTGTCTGACCCACGACGGGGAGGTTCGTCACGAGCCGACCGCCGAGGCGTTGGCCAAACCCGCAACCACAAAGAAAGGCACAAAGTAATGGAATCCATTGAGCTGTTGACCTACTTTGTCCTGGCGGTGTTCGTCGGGTTCGAAGTGGTCTCAAAAGTGTCGAGCACGCTGCACACCCCTCTGATGTCCGGCGCAAACGCCATTCACGGCATCATCCTGGTCGGTGCAGTTGTGGTGGCGGGTCACGCTGACTCCACCTGGAAGCTCATCCTGGCCTTGCTGGCGGTGCTTCTCGCCACGGTCAACCTGGTGGGTGGCTTTGTGGTGACAGACCGGATGTTGGAAATGTTCGGTGGCAATAAGAAGAAGAGCTCGGAAGGGGCTGCCTCATGAGTATCCTCACCCAAGAAGTCGAAGCACTTCTTTATCTGTTTGCCGCAGTCTGCTTCATCCTGGCGTTGCGCGGCCTCTCGTCGCCGAAGTCTGCGCGTCGGGGAAACCTTCTCGGTGCTCTCGGAGCGCTGGTTGGTGTTGTCACGGTCTTCCTGGCTGAGGAACTCAGCAACGTTGCCTGGATCCTCATCGTTATTGCCGTAGGTTCAATCATTTCTGTTCCTGCTTCGCGCATGGTCCAGATGACTCAAATGCCCCAACTTGTAGCACTGTTCAACGGTGTGGGTGGTGGAGCAGCGGCGGTTGTGGCGTTCCTCGAGCTGAGTGCGGCTGACACACTGGGCTTCCTCATCGCTGTGGCCTTCACCATTTTCGTGGGAAGCGTCTCGTTCTCTGGTTCGGTGATCACCTTCGCCAAGCTGCAGGAGTTGATGACCACTCGCCCCGTGATGTTCAAGGGCCAGCCCGCGGTAATGGTGGTGCTGACCCTGGTGTCCCTGGTGGGTGCCGTGTGGTTGGTGCTGGATGGCAGCTTCCTCTTGGGCACGGCCCTCATGGCCGTCGGTCTGATCATGGGTGTTCTGGTTGTTCTCCCCGTTGGTGGAGCCGATGTTCCCATCGTCATTTCGCTGCTGAACGCTATGACCGGTCTCGCCGTGGCGGCCTCCGGTCTGGTCCTTGGCAACACCCTGTTGCTGGTGGCGGGAACGCTGGTGGGTGCTTCGGGAACACTGTTGACCAGGGCTATGGCCAGCGCCATGGGCCGAAGCGTCAGCAACACGATCTTCGGCGCCTTCAAGGGTGGTTCCACCGCCGGCTCGACCGAGGTTTCTGATCGCCCGGTGAAGTCCGGTTCTGCGGAAGACGTTGCGATTCTCCTCGGCTACGCACAGCGTGTCATTGTTGTTCCTGGTTACGGCCTCGCCGTTGCTCAGGCTCAGCACACCATGTATGAATTGGCTAAGGCTCTCGAGGACAAGGGCATCGACGTGGTGTTTGGTATTCACCCGGTGGCCGGTCGTATGCCCGGGCACATGAACGTTTTGCTCGCAGAAGCGAATGTTCCCTACGAGGTTCTCCAGGAAATGGACGAAGTGAACCCCCAGTTCAAGACGGCTGATGTCTGTCTCGTGGTGGGCGCGAACGACGTGGTCAACCCAGCGGCAAAGACCACCGCGGGATCGCCGATTTATGGCATGCCCATCTTGGATGCGGGTGAAGCAAAGCAGGTTGTGTTCTTGAAGCGCTCGATGCGTCCAGGATTCGCGGGTATCGAAAATGACCTGCTCTACGAACCCAACACCACATTGCTTTTCGGTGACGCTAAGGACAGCCTGTCGAAGGTGCTCGGCGCCGTCAAAGCCCTGTAGGAAGAGCCACCATGGCACTGTTCGCGGTGATCTATCGCTATAGCGATGACACCGCGAGCCTTGATGAGCACCGCCCGGCCCACCGCGAGTACATTCGCTCGCGGGTGGGCAACGGTGTCGTGGCTAGCGGACCAATGACAACCTCCGAAGGGCCCGGCGCACTGATTGTGTGCACCGGGGAAGACGAGGCTGAGGTGCGTTCCATGCTGGATGCGGACCCTTTCTGGGGGCGAGGGCTCATTACTGCTCGAGAGATCGCTCCGTGGAACTTGGTGATGGGCTCCATCGGACTGGAGAAAGACGATTAGCACCCCTGCGGGCCGCGCGATTGTTACGGGGGCAAGTTCAGGAATCGGCGCTGCCTGCGTGAAAGCTTTGCGGGCCGCATCGTGGGAGGTGGTTGCTGTTGCACGCCGGGCCGATCGACTGGACGCTGTGGCGGCCGAAACCGGGTGTGACACCTTTGTCGCCGATGTGACACAGCAGGCTGACGTCGAAGCTTTGGTCTCCTACACGGAAACCCTCGGAGCGGTGGACGCGCTGATCAATGTCGCGGGCGGTGCACTGGGGGTGGACTTTGTCGCGGAAGCTGACTCTGATGACTGGTCGACCATGATGGAGCTGAACGTGGTGAGCGTTCAGCGCATGGTCAAGGCATTTCTCCCCGCTTTGCGTGCGGCTAGTTCCACACGGGGCGTGGCAGACATCGTGACAATTTCCTCAACGGCAGCCTTCATCAGTTATGAGGGGGGCGGCGGCTACAACGCGGCGAAAGCCGGTGTGCATGCGGCCCTCGGTGCGTTGCGCCTGGAGCTCGCCGGAGAGCCGATCCGGGTGGTCGAGGTTGCGCCGGGAATGGTGAAGACCGAGGAGTTCGCGCTGAACCGACTGGGGGGTGACGCCCAGAAAGCGGAGGCTTTGTACGAGGGAGTTGAGGCTCCTCTCACCGCTGAGAATGTTGCTGACGTTGTGGCCTACGCCCTGCACAGCCCTCCCCACGTGAACCTTGATGTGATTCAGATGAAGCCGGTTGCGCAGGCCGCACAATACAAGCTCCACCGCGGCCCGCTTGCTCCGAAACTCTGAGGGCCTCCCATCGCCGAGCGCTAGAGTTGGCAAGTGATTAGGCGCCTCGTTGAAGTGTCCCGGCCGGTGCTCTGGGTCAACACCATCGGCACCACCGTTATTGCTATGTGGCTCGCGGGCGAGCTCTGGACCTGGTCCATCGTTCCGATTCTGTTGTGGGTGAGTTTTCCGTTCAACCTGCTGATTTATGGCATCAACGATATTTACGACCAAGACACCGATTCCGACAACGACCGCAAGGGTGGTTACGGCGGGGCAAAAATCAAGCCTCATGAGACTGCCATGATCGGCTGGGGCGTCATCCTCACCAACGTTCCCTTTTTTGTGTACTTCGCGATCACGCTCCCCTGGGAAGCAGTTGCTTGGATGGGCGCTTATGCGTTTTCGTTCTGGCAGTACTCGGCCACCCCGCTGCGCTTCAAAGGGCGACCGATTCTTGATTCGGTGTCGAACGCCGATTACGCATTCCCCCTGGTCTTTGTGCCCTTTGCCCTTGGGGGGTCTCCCGTCTGGGCGGCCGCCATTGGTTTGATGGCGTGGTCATTGGCCAAGCACGTCTATGACGCCATTCAAGATATTGACGAGGATGCCTCGGCAGGAATCATTACGACGGCCGTGAAGTTTGGCATCAAGGGCTCGCTGGTGTGGTCCGGATTCTGGTGGGTCGTCTCCACGGTCCTGTTTGCTCTGGTAAACCTCCCCCTTGCCGCTGTCAACGCCGCGCTCGCTGGTGTTTTGGTCGTGGCACAGTGGCGTAACCCGACCATCGCCACCGCACGTCGGCTCTATCGCTACTCGGTGGCCTTCCCCTACGTAGCGGGAGCTGTGGCCGGTGTTCAGTTGGTCACTGGCCTCGTTCTCGGTGTGTATCCCGCCTGATGACACAACGCATCACGGTTGTTGGCGGAGGCCTGGGAGGCCTCGCTACCGCTGCCATCATGGCGCGCGCCGGGCACACCGTCACGATTCTTGAGGGAAATGACTGGGTGGGTGGCAAAAGCCGACGTATTGAGATTGCCGGTCAACGCATTGACACCGGCCCCTCGCTTGTTACTTTCCCGGGCGTGTGGCAAGAGGTCTTGAACCGGTGGGATGAGCTGGGGGATGGGCCCTCTGCCGCTGACATAGCGGGGGTCACTTTGGAGCGGTTGCCCGAGGTGGGCCGCTACTACTTCCGGGGGCAGCAAGCCAACCTCCCGGTGGAAGAGGGACACGAATGGCATGAGGCCTGGCAAAGATTCGAGCGGGAGCACGGTGGGCTTGGTCCGGCGATCACCACACTGTTGACTCACGATCCGTGGGACCCTGCGATTTTGTCCGCGGGGAAAGAATTGCTCTCCCGTTACGGAGTGCGGTTAACCACTGAGGGATACCTCAACGGGCTGCGTTGGATGCCCCAGGACCTGCGCGATGTGATCGCGATTCACACCTTGAACGCTGGAGTATCGCCGAATCAAACTCTTGCCCTGTACGCGACGATGGCGGCCGTGATGGCCCATGACGGAGTTTTTGTGCCCCGAGGGGGTGTTTACGAAATTGCCGCGGGCCTAGAGAACTTGGCACGAGCTGCCGGCGTGAGCATTCACACGGGTGAGCACGTGGTCTCGGTCAAGAAAAATGAAGTAACCACCACGCAGGCCACCTATACCTCCGACTATGTGATCAGTGCTGTCGATGGTGGAATTCTCGAGGGTCTTATGGGCAAGAAGTCTCGTCCACCCAAGAAGCTGTCGTGCTCGGGTGTGGCCATTTTTGGTGTTTTGGAACAGGAGCTACCTGAAGAGATTGTTACCCACTCGGTGATGATGCCCGATCGACCCGATGAGCTTTTTGGTTCTCTTGCCTCCAGAAACAGGCCTCACGAGACCATGGCTTTTTTGAACTACTACCGCGCCGGAGAGATATACCCGAATGACCGGCCCGTGGCGGCACTGCTGTTGACCGCTCCTCCCGATGGCGAACAGTGTGACATCACCGATGATTTTGTTCAGCGGGAATCCAGGCGCTTCTCGGATCTGTTGGGGCTAGAAAAATCCATCACCGACATGATGACCGACCATCAGATCCTGGACCCCGAGTATTTTGCGGGCTTCGGAGCCACTGGGGGTGCTCTATATGGCGCCCCGGCACCGTGGTGGCGGAGCGGACCGTTCCATTCACCCGCCTACAACAGCCCGAAGAACCCGTGGCTGTGGCGAGTAGGTTCCAGCGTGCACCCGGGTGGCGGAATCCCCGCAGTCCTCGGCGGCGTGCTCATCTCCACGAGACGGATGCTGGCGACGCTCGACAAGGGTTAGCCAGAGAAGTAAAGAAGAGTGGCTCCGACCGGCATCGATCCGGTGACCTTTCGATTTTCAGTCGAACGCTCTACCAACTGAGCTACAGAGCCATGCTGTGAAAGAGCCTCTCTTTCGAGAGGCCCTTAACAACGCGACCCTGACGGGACTTGAACCCGCGACCTCCGCCGTGACAGGGCGGCACGCTAACCAACTGCGCTACAGGGCCTTGCTATTAAATTATATGGTGACCCCAACGGGATTCGAACCCGTGCTACCGCCGTGAAAGGGCGGCGTCCTAGGCCACTAAACGATGGGGCCGAAGCCTACGCCGAAGCACAAGCAACAAGCCTCGAGTCTAGGGTTGGGTCTGCGGGAATGCAAACGCTTCCCCTCGCCACACCGCCACAAACACGGGCCTCCGCGGCCGTTATAGCTATCGTGAGCCTACGTGAACACTCTTTTGCGCCGTCTCGGATACGTCACTGGCGCCACTCTTTCTGCCACCGCCCTGGTGTTGGCTCTCGCCGTTGCCCCCGAAGGGCCCGCGTATGCGGATGAGTACCCCACGTGGGAAGAGGTTCAAGAAGCTCGTAAAGATGTTGCTGCCGCTGAAGCCAAGGTCAAAGAAATCCAGGAAATCCTGGCGGGACTGGAACGCGAAGCCGCGGAAGCAGAGCAAGAGGCCGCTCGCTTGGGTGAGATTTATTACGAAGCGCTGTATGAGCTCGATGAGGCCACCTACCAGCAAGCACAGCTTCAGGCTCAAGCCGACGATGCCGCGGCAACAGCGGAGGAGTCCCGTCTCCAGGCCGGCCAGTTTGTTGCAGAGCTTGCGAGGGTAGGGGGAGCAGACCTCACCGCCACATTGTTCATTAGCGGTGATGACGCCACAGAGCTGTTGTCCCGCATTGGATATGCAGCCAAGATTGCTGAGCAAACGGATGGAATTTACGCCCGAGCGCTTGCTGACCGGAACGCCGCGCAGTCGCTGACGGATCAGGCCGAGGTGGCCCGGGAAATTCGCGAAGAACTTCAGCTTGAATCGGAGGCGGCCTTTGATGCCGCCACCGGTGCAGCACTCCGCGCCTATGACGCGGTGGAGGCGCAGTACGAAAACAGCGCCCGCCTGGAGGCCCAGCTCGCAGTGCTGGTCGAGCAGCGCGAGGCCACCGAAGAGGACTATCAAAAAGGCGTTATCGCAAGAGCTCAATCAGAAATTGCGGGAATGATTGACCCGGGCCAGATCAGTGCCTCCGGGTGGGCTAGACCCTCGGGTGGTTACATCTCGAGCCACTACGGTCCCCGTATCCACCCGATTTATGGCATCGCACGCTTGCACGCCGGAATCGACTTGGCGACCCCGTGTGGTCGACCCGTTTATGCGGCCAACTCTGGGCGCATCAGTTACTCGGGGTGGCTGGGGACTTCAGGAAACTTCATTCGGGTAACCCACAGCGATGGGTACACCACCGGATACGCCCACCTTCAGAGCGGATCTCTTTATGTGAAACTCGGAGAAACGGTAGTAACCGGCCAGCTCATTGGCCGTATTGGCACCACGGGAGGTTCGACGGGTTGCCACCTGCACTTGGAGACCAGAAAGAACATGGTCTCGCAGGACCCGTACCCGTTCTTCCTTAACCGGGGTATTCGCCTGGGCTAGTGCCCGGGGAAAGCAGCAATACCCGCCTCAATAACGGCTTCAGCATCAGCACGCGAGCCCCAACCTTCGGTCTTCACCCATTTGCCGGGCTCCAGGTCCTTGTAGTGCTCAAAGAAGTGCTCGATGGCTTTACGGGTGTATTCGGGGATGTCGTTGACATCCTGGATGTGATCCCACCGCGGGTCACCGGCGGGAACGGCAATCACTTTGGCATCACTGCCGCCGTCGTCGGTCATGTTGAAGACACCCACGGGACGTGCGGAGAGACCAACACCCGGGAAAAGTGGGTATTCGGTCAAGACCAAAACGTCGACGGGGTCACCATCGAGGCCCAGCGTGTTTTCGAAGAAGCCGTAATCGGTGGGGTAGACAAAATTTGTGTACAACACGCGATCGAGGAATACCCGGCCCGTTTCGTGGTCGACCTCGTACTTGTTGCGGCTGCCACGGGGAATTTCAATAACGGCGGGGTATTCAGCCATAGCTGTCGTGCTCCTTTGAGGGGGAAAAGTTTCGTGAAGTAACCTTACCGGGTGGCGCAGAAGCAGGGTTTTGGGGGTCGCCGACCCCGGTTGAGCCCCGCCATGGCCGATGTTCGACGAATCGTTCGCGAATGGGCGGCCGAACACGCCGACTCTTCCACCCGGTACCTGGTAGCAGTCAGTGGCGGCGGAGATTCGCTCGCCTTGGCGTGGGCCATTGCCCAGGAAGCCCCGGGACTCGGGTTGGCAGCGGGTGCCGTGGTGGTTGACCACCAGTTGCAAGAAGGTTCCACCCAGAGGTCACATGACGCTGCCGAGCGCTTGTCAGGCTGGGGCCTCGGGCCGGTGATTATCAAGCAGGTGGAGGTCGGCTCCAGCGGTGGGCCGGAGGATGCCGCCCGCACCGCACGCTATCAAGCGTTTTCCGAGGCCATGAAAGAAACTGGCGCTGGCGGCATTCTGTTGGCTCACACGAAAGATGACCAAGCAGAAACGGTTCTCTTGGGGATGGCTCGCGGCAGTGGGCCCTCGGGCTTGAAGGGTATGGCTGAATCTGATGGTGCTTTCCACCGGCCGCTGCTCGGTACGTCCCGCGACACGTTGCGCCAGGCGTTGGTGGATGCCGGTGTTGACTGGTGGGAGGACCCCCACAACAGTGACGAGCGGTTCACGCGCTCGCGCGTGCGCGAGGCGATCATGCCTCTGTTAGAGAAGGAATTAGGACCGGGCGTGGCCGACTCGTTGGCAAGGACGGCAGCCCTGTTTCGGCAAGATTCGGAAGCCCTGGACGCGATCGCCGCGAGTGCGTGCGAAACCCTCGTCGACTCCACCACCGCGGGGACACGATCGGTCGATGTCGCTGAGCTTCTCGACCACGATCCCGCTATTTCATCGCGCATCCTTCGCATGATGGTGACCGGCGTCGGTGGCATTGCCCCCACGTTTGCCCAAATGAAGCAGGTGGAGAGCGTTCTCTGGCGATGGAAAGGGCAATCGTCACTGGACTTATCCGGCGCTACCCTGGAGAGGCTTGAGGGTTCGATTGTCGTTCGCTCAGCTGGTAACCGCCCGGCGAAAGGAACCCAGCGTGGACTTTAGTGACGCTCACACCGACATTGTGTCGACCGTCGTGAGTGAAGAACAGATCGCTGAGGGTTTGGCGCGAATGGCGCGGGCCATCGAGGCAGACCTTGCTGGCAAGACACCGTTGTTGGTGGGTGTGCTGAAGGGCGCGGTCATGGTCATGGCAGATCTTGCGAGGGAATTGCGTATCCCGGTGGAAATGGACTGGATGGCGGTCTCTAGCTACGGTCGCTCGACAAAATCCAGCGGTGTTGTCCGCATCCTGAAGGACCTCGATGCGTCCCTGGAGGGACGCCACGTAGTAATCGTGGAAGACATTGTGGACTCCGGTCTTACTCTCTCGTGGTTGCTGGAGAACTTTGAGTCACGGGGTGCTGCCTCCATTCGAGTCGCGTCGCTGTTGCGGAAGCCCGACGCTATGGCCGTGGAGGTTCCCATCGACTACCTCGGTTTTGATATTCCCAATGAGTTTGTCGTCGGTTACGGCCTTGACTTTGCTGAGCGGTACCGGAATTTGAAAGGCATCGGAGTTCTCAATCCCGATGTCTATACCGACGAGGCGTAGTTCTCTGCCCGAGGCGAACAGCTGGGCGCGCGTCGGTGTCAGGCGCTAGCCTTAGCACTTCGCGATTTTCTTGTTTGGAAAGGTTCCTTGAGCCGCTATGGCCACGAAACGTCCCACTCTAAAGGCACTGCTTAAGGGCCCTCTTCCCTACATCGTCATTGGTATCGCGGTGATTGCGGTGGGCCTTTCCTTACTCGGCGCCGGTGGCTTCCGTCCGATCAGTACCCAACAGGGTTTAGAGCTTCTGCTGGAAAACCAGGTGGAAGAAGTCACCATTATCGATGGTGAGCAAAGGGTCGATCTTGAACTGAGGCAAAGCTTCCAGGGTGAGGGAACGCAGGTCCAGTTTTATTACGTCGCACCGCGAGGCGCAGATGTCGTGGCTGCTGTCGATAACTCGGATGTCACCGAGTTCACGGATGAGGTACCGCAGACCAACTGGTTTGTGTCGCTGTTGGGCTTCATCGTCCCCTTCCTTCTTATTGGCGTAATTTTCTGGTTCCTGCTGAGCAGCATGCAGGGCGGTGGCTCGCGGGTCATGCAGTTTGGTAAGTCCAAAGCAAAACTCGTCTCGAAAGAAACCCCCAAGGTCACCTTTGAGGACGTTGCGGGTGCTGACGAAGCGATTGATGAACTCCACGAAATAAAGGAATTCCTCCAGGATTCGGAGAAGTTCCTCTCGCTCGGGGCGCGAATCCCGAAGGGTGTCTTGCTCTATGGCCCTCCCGGAACAGGGAAGACCTTGCTGGCCCGGGCGGTAGCCGGCGAGGCCGATGTGCCTTTCTATTCGATTTCGGGATCCGATTTCGTTGAAATGTTTGTCGGTGTGGGTGCCTCACGGGTGCGGGACCTGTTCAAAGAAGCCAAAGAAAATGCCCCCGCCATTATTTTTGTCGACGAGATCGATGCCGTTGGTCGACACCGCGGAGCCGGCATGGGCGGCGGTCACGACGAGCGCGAGCAAACTCTGAACCAGCTGTTGGTGGAGATGGATGGTTTTGACCCCAAAACCAATGTGATTTTGATTGCAGCGACGAACCGGCCCGACATTCTTGACCCAGCGCTCCTTCGACCCGGTCGTTTTGACCGCCAGGTTCAGGTCGATGCACCGGATATGAAGGGTCGGGAGCAGATCCTCGCCGTTCACGCCAAAGGAAAGCCGATGGCGAAGGGTGTCGACCTCTCTGTCCTTGCTCGAAAGACCCCCGGGTTTACCGGTGCGGACCTTGCCAACGTGCTGAATGAGGCTGCGTTACTGACTGCCCGTAGTAATGGGAAAAAGATAACTAACGAAACCCTCGACGAGGCGGTCGATCGTGTCATGGCTGGGCCTCAACGTCGCACTCGAGTAATGAGCGACAAAGAGCGGCTCGTGACTGCGTATCACGAGGGCGGCCACGCTCTTGCTGCCGCAGCGATGCGTAACACCGACCCGGTGACAAAGGTGACCATCCTCCCGCGGGGCCGCGCACTGGGGTACACCATGGTGATGCCGTTGGATGACAAGTACTCCGTCACCAGAAACGAGCTGTTGGACCAGTTGACCTATGCCATGGGTGGCCGGGTGGCCGAAGAGCTGGTCTTCCACGATCCAACCACCGGAGCGTCTAACGACATCGAAAAGGCCACATCGATTGCGCGACGGATGGTCACCGAATACGGCATGAGCGAGCACGTCGGCGCGGTCAAGCTAGGACAAGCCAGTGGCGAAGTCTTCCTGGGTCGCGACATGGGGCACCAACGGGACTACTCGGACTCCATTGCCGAGATGGTGGACACCCAGGTGCGGAACCTGATTGACCGTGCCCACACCGAAGCCTGGAAAGTTTTGAACCAAAACCGCGCCATTCTTGACCGGTTGGCCACGGAGCTTTTGGAAAAGGAGACACTGGATCACCACCAATTGGCAGAGATTTTCCGTGATGTGGAGAAGCTACCGAAGCGTCCGCAGTGGCTCTCGAGCGCCAAGCGACCGGTGTCCAACGCAGGTCCGGTAGACGTTCCGAAGCGCAGAGCGGCCGCGACGAAGAAGGCTCCTGCCAAGCGTGCTGCTCCGAAAAAGACAACGGCGAAAAAGCCCCGGGCGTCACAGGGCTCTGGTGGATAGCCAGGCAATTTCTCGAGCAGTCAGAGACATCCTGATTGCTGTCGGGGAGGATCCTTCTAGGGAAGGTTTGGGGAGTACCCCCGACCGGGTGGCTGAGCTTTTCACCGAGCTTTATGCGGGTGTCGGTGTCGACCCGGTACAGGTTCTTCGTGATGCAAAGCCTGTTGCGAGTAGCGAGTCGGAGCGCGGCGAACTTGTGGCGCTGCGAGATATTGCCTTTCACTCGATCTGTGAGCACCACCTCCTGCCTTTTGAAGGATCAGCGAGTGTTGTGTATGCACCCGCCGGTGCAATCGTGGGCCTGGGAACGCTCGCCACTTTGGTTGAAGTGAGTGCCGCGCGTCCGCAGCTTCAAGAAAGACTCGGCGAAATGGTGGTGCAGTCCCTCGTCAACTCAGCGGTGGCTGCTGGAGCACTGGTGGTTCTTTCGGCTTCGCATGGATGTGTGCGGTTTCGTGGCCCCAAACAGACCCTAACCACGGTGACGGTGGCGGCAGCGGGAACCCTCAGCGAGGGAGCCGCCCGCCACGAAGCTCTGCTCTTGGCGGGTGCGGAAGAGTCCGCGTGAGCCCGCAGGCAAGACCCCAGATTTGGGGGGTTCTGAACGTCACTCCTGATTCCTTCAGCGATGGTGGCCAGTTTCTTGAGGTGGACTCGGCGCTGGACCATGCACTGCGCATGGTGGAGGCGGGCGCCACTGTCATCGATGTGGGGGGTGAATCGACAAAACCTGGTGTTTCTCGGGTCGATGCGGCTGAGGAACAGCACCGAGTTCTTCCCGTTATTGAGCGTCTCGCGGAACAGGGCATTGTGGTGAGTATCGACACGATGCGTGCCGATACGGCGCAACGGGCACTCGATGCCGGTGCCCAGATCATCAATGACGTGTCGGGGGGAAACGCTGATTCCAACATGTTGGCTGTTATGGCGTCCTCAGGCCGTGACGTGGTGCTGATGCACTGGCGGGGACACAGCGAGCACATGGATTCGCTGGCGCACTACGACGATGTCCTCGCTGAGGTGAAACAGGAACTGACTGCGCGAGTAGAGGCAGCCCGTGAGGCAGGAATTGCGCAGGAGCGCATCATTCTTGACCCGGGACTGGGATTCGCTAAGGCCCCCGCGCATAACTGGGCACTCGCCTCTCGGATCTCGGAAGCGGTACCTGCTGGGTTCCGAACCCTCGTAGGCGCCTCTCGGAAGCGTTTCCTGGGCGAGCTCCTCCCCGAGGGTCACGCGGTCGAGGAGCGCGACAGCGTCTCTGCTCAACTCGGAGCACGTTTGGCTGACCAAGGGGTGTGGGCTCTGAGGGTCCACAATGTTAGCGAGCAGACTCGGGCCCTTAACCTCTGGCAAGCTTTTCGGGAAGGGGGTCTGAATGGCTGATGTCATCCGTTTAGTGGGGATAGAAGTGTTTGCTCACCACGGGGTATTCCCCGAGGAGCGGCGTGACGGTCAAAACTTCCTGATTGATGTTGAGGTTGAGTACGACATGACGCCAGCAGCCCGATCGGATGATGTGAGTGACGCTATTGACTATGGCGCCCTGGCTGCCGCTATCGCCGAGAACGCGTCAGCGAACCCGGTTGATCTGTTGGAGACTCTCGCTCTGCGGCTAATCCACGTCGTGATGACATTTGAGAAAGCTCTCGCGGCCACGGTGACCATCCACAAACCTGACGCCCCGATGCCGGTTCGCGTGGCTGGCTCTTCGGTGTCCTTGAGACGAGAGCGGGCCGAACTGTGACAGCCGACGGATGGACCCCCTGCGTGGTGGCACTGGGAACAAACCAGGGTGATCGGGAAGAAACCGCTTTTCGAGCCCTCGCTGACCTTCGAGCGGTTGAGGGGTTTCGCATTACCGCCCAGTCAAGCTTGCACGAGACGGTGGCGTTGACCAGTGAGGGATTTGACCCTGACGCTCCGGGGTACATCAACCAAATTGTGCTTCTTGACTCGGCCTGGTCCCCTGAGCAAACGCTTGCGCGATTGTGGGAGGTAGAACGTGCCCACGGTCGGGTGCGCACGGGTGAGCGATACGCGGACCGCACGCTGGATCTGGACCTGATTGCCTACGGCGAACTCACTATGGAGTCCGAGACCTTGACACTGCCGCACCCTCGGGCACACGAGCGCCGATTCGTGGTGGAACCCTGGCACGAGGTCGATCCGACGGCAACTCTGCCGGGTCAGGGACCTATCGCCGAAATCCTGGAGAGGATTCCGCGGGATTCGTCATGAGGTTTACCTCGATTCGAACGCTGGTGACGTGTGCTGCAGTCGGAGTGCTCCTTGCGGGTGGGGGGCAATGGTTACTCACGCGACTCGGGGAACAAGCCATTGTGCCTCCGCCCAGTTGGAGCGCAACCCTTGTAATCATTGGCGGAGCGATTGTGACGTTGGCGTGGCCGGTACGGCGCAGTGTTCGTAGCGCCACCACAGTTGCCCTGGACCCTCTGTATGCAACACGCGTGGTCTTGCTCGCGAAGGCGAGCGCCTTGGCGGGGTTTGCGCTCGTGGGCGCAGCACTGGGTTTGGGACTGTTTTTCCTCACTCGTCCCGTTGTTGCTGATGATGCCCTGTGGTGGGTGGGAGCAGCTCTGATCGGCGCTCTAGTCTTAGGCGTTGGAGGAATCATCGCGGAGCGATGGTGCGCCTATCCTCCGGGTGGAGAGGATCCGCCTGGCCCCCTACTGGAAGGAGAACGCACGTGAGTGACACCGATGTTCAGTGGCAAAGCGTGAGTTCCCGGTATCAGGCGGAATTGTGGGTTATTACGGGAATCGCGTGGTTAGTGATGGTGGCGGCCTCGAGTGTGCCGTTATGGATTGTGGGGACTCGTGACAACGTCTGGGGGTGGTTCGTTGTGTCCGTGGTTGTGGCTGCGGGGCTTGTGGTCCTGGGCTTTATTCCGCGACGCGTTCGAGCACTGGGTTATGCCCTGCGAGAGGACGACCTCGTTTTTCGCAGGGGAGTTTTCTTCCAGCGCATCGTTGCGGTTCCCTATGGGCGGCTTCAGCTCGTGGACGTGGGCAGAGGACCCATTGCGCGGGCTTTAGGACTATCCCAACTCAGCCTCGTGACCGCAGCGGCATCAAGCGGCGTCTCCATTCCTGGCCTTCCGCTCGCAACGGCCGATCAGTTGCGTGACCATCTCATCGCGCTGGCTGAAACTAGGCGAGCAGGACTGTAGTGGCCGAGGGCACCCTTCGCGAAGCCAGCGATGCCAGCAGTGGACAGTGGCATCGGCTTCACCCGCTAACCCCGGTTCTCCAGGGGGGCGTGGTGGTGGTGGCCGTGCTCACGGCGGCGGTTTTCATTTTGTGGGAAAACCTCATCCTGCCAACCCTTTTGGTTTTCTTTGGTGTTGATGACGAGCTACCAGACCAAGATCTGTGGCGTTTCGTGCAGGAATTTCTGGGCTGGATTGCGGTGTCCGCGCTTCTCCTTGTGGTGGTGTTGGTCGTTATTTTTTGGCTGCAGTGGCGGGTTCACGTGTTTCGCATGGACGACGACGTCATTGACGTGAAAAAGGGGCTTCTGGTCAAAACCTGGCGTCAAGCTCGGCGCGACAGGGTGAACACCATCGGTGTGCGACGTCCTCTGCTGCCTCGGCTCTTGGGTCTTGCCAAGCTTGATATCCAAGCCGCGGGAAACGACGCGAATGTGGTGTTGGAATATCTCCCCGTCACCCTCGCACAGGATCTGAGGCGGCTCATTCTCCAGGGTGATGTGTCCGAGCGGAGCGAAGAGGTCGAGCAGCGGCCCCAACGTGAAGTCGACGTTCCTCTTTTCCGTTATGTCGGCTCCCTGGTGGCCAGCGTGGAGACAGTGGTCCTGCTTACGGTGATCACCACCGTGAGCATCTTCGCCATCGCGGTGGGGGACCTTGCTGTTTGGCTGGCTGTGGTTCTGGCTCTGTTTGTCTATGTGGTTTACCTGGTCGAGCGCACCGTGAGGTGGGGGAACTTCGTGGTGGATTCGCTCTCCGGGGATCTGAGGGTGTCCGTCGGGTTGCTCGCCACCAGCGTGGAAACGATTCCGCCCCAGCGCATTCACACACTCGAGTTCAGTCAGCCCTGGCCCTGGAAACTCTTTGGCTGGTGGCGCTTGAATGCGAATCTTGCTTCCCAACCGGGCGCCGCCACTAACAAAGCGCCCGAACACACGGTCATCATTCCGGTGGCAACCGTTGCTGAAGTGATGAAGATCGTGCGTCTTGGGATGCCAGGGATGATCCTGGGTGAGGTGGAAGAGCAGGTCGAGGGCTTGTTGTCGCAGCCGCGCAAACGCCTGACCGGCGGGCTCGGTTCGCCCCGGCGCGGGCGCTGGAGAAACCCGTTTTCCGCACACCTCACGATGGCAGCGCTTCAACCGGGGCTCGTGGTGATGCGCAGGGGGTTACTAACCTCTCGGATTAGCGTGACGCCTTTGACCAGAATCCAAAGCGCGAGTGTGAGCCAGGGGCCCTGGCATCGGGCACTGGGTCTTTCCCAAATTCACCTCCACAGTGTCGCTGGGCCGGTATCCCTGCGGGCATCGGCACTGGACTCTGCGGACGCGAGAAAGTGGTGGGAAGAGCTCAACATTGCCACCCACACCGCCGTTTCTGCGGTGGGTTCCCGTCCCGTGAAAGGAGAGAAGGCCTGATGGATTCGTCCCGGCTTGGTGTTGGCGTGATGGGCGCTGGAAAAATCGGCCCGGTGTTGGCGTCCGCACTCGCGGGGGCCGGGCACGCGATTGTGGGAATCACGCCACCCAGTGATGACCGCGAACGAGTCGAAGCGATGCTGGAGGGCGTCCCCTTCCTGACGCCACAGGAAATCTGTGAACGAAGCGAACTTGTCCTGCTGGCTCTCCCGGACTCGGAACTTCCGGAATTTGTTGAGGGCCTTGCGGCAACTCACGGTTGGCGATCGGGTCAAATTGTGGCCCACACGTCGATTGTTCACGGCCTCGATGTTCTCCAGCCCGCTGTGGCGCAGGGCGCCATTCCGATTGGCCTGCACCCCCTCATGGAGTTCAGCGGGTGGAGCATGGATCGCAGCCGAATGGCAGGAGCATGGTGTGTGGTGTCGGCTCCACCGGTGGCTTCTCCTATTGCCCACGCGCTCGCAGTAGAAATGGGTTTGGAACCCCTGGCGGTGGCCGACGAGCACCGCGGTCACGTCGCCTCAGCGGTAGCTTTGGCCACCAGTTTTTCGCACACCACAATCGAGGAGGCGGCGGCGAGGCTTCGTCAAGCCGGGGTCGCTAACCCGGGCGTCGTGATGGCGGCGCTTGTTGGCTCGAGCGTCGATAACGCACTCCGCGCGGTTTCAGGCAACGAGGTCGAGCAGGGCCAAGAGTGAGTCCGATGCAGAGCATTACCGCAGTGGGCGACCTCCGCTCTCTGGTCGAGTCGTGGCGTTTGGCTGATAGGACCATCGCGTTCGTGCCCACGATGGGGGCTCTCCATGCGGGCCACCAGGAGCTTGTCCGAGTGGCCAAGGAGCGCGCGGACCGCGTCGTGGTGAGCGTGTATGTCAACCCCCTGCAATTCGGGGACGGGGAAGACTTCGACACTTACCCCCGCAACGTTGCGGAGGATGCGAAGGCTCTTGCGGGTGTGGGTGCGGACGTATTGTGGACTCCCACCGAGGCGGACATGTACCCGGAGGGCCCGGAGGGTGCTGAGCGGATAACCCCGGGCCCAATAGGGGACCTGTGGGAAGGCGCCGAGCGACCCGGCCACTTTGCGGGTGTCCTGACTGTAGTCAAGCGTCTCGTCGATGCTGTGACTCCTGACTATCTCGTGATGGGGCAAAAAGATGCGCAACAGTTGTGGTTGGTCACCACCATGCTCGAAACACAGGCTCCTTCACTCGATGTCGTTGCGGTGCCGACGGTGCGAGACGATGACGGGGTGGCGCTCTCCAGCAGAAACGCCTATCTGAGCGCTGACCAGCGGCAGGTAGCGCAGACCATTCCGCGCGCGCTCGACGCGGCCGGCACTGCTGGCTCACCAGCGTCTGCGGTGGAGACAGCTAAGCGTGTCCTGCAGAGTGAGCCCCTGATCTCCTTGGACTATGTCGCGCTGGTGGACGAGGACAGCTTCGAGGAGCTCCCTCCCGGCTCGCTTGCTCGTAGTGGTCGGATGTTGATTGCTGTTCGGGTGGGGAGCACCCGATTGATTGACAATGCCCGCCTGACGTTTGGTCAGTAGGCTTACGGGGACATTCCCCTGGTTGAAAGATCCCGATGACTGACGTTTCCGATGTGCCCACCGAGGGTGCGGATACCGCTGAACAGCACGAAGTAAGGCTGGCTAAACGCGCTCGCATGTTGGAGCAGGGTATTCAGCCCTACCCGGTGTCGCTCGGCATCACGACGACTATTGACGCCGTTCGTGCCGCACATCCCGACCTGGAGCCAGAAGCCAGTACCGGTGAGATTGTTGGCCTGGCAGGCCGCATCGTTCACATGCGGGTGACCGGAAAACTGGCATTCATTTCGCTTCAAGCGGGTTCCGGTGAGCGAATTCAGGCGATGATTTCTTTTGGCGAGGTAGGCGAGGATTCCTACGCGGCGCTCAAAGACCTCGTGGATCTGGGTGACCACCTTTTTGTGTCGGGGGAAGTGATTGCCTCGAAACGTGGCGAGCTCTCGATTATGGCCTCGCAATGGCAGGTAGCGGCAAAAGCACTCATGCCGATGCCAAACCTTCATTCCGAACTGAACGAAGAGACCCGCGTCCGACAGCGGTACTTAGATCTGATCGTCCGTGAGCAGGCTCGAGTGACCGTTCGCCAGCGCGCTGAAGTCAACGCCTCGCTTCGAGCAACGTTCGCGGAGCACGGATACCTTGAAGTGGAAACCCCCATGCTGCAAACGCAGCACGGCGGCGCCACCGCACGTCCTTTTGTCACGCAGTCCAATGCCTTTGGGACGGATTTGTTTCTGCGGATTGCTCCAGAGTTGTTCCTCAAACGCGCCGTGGTGGGTGGGCTTGAGCGCGTATTTGAGATCAATAGGAACTTCCGCAACGAGGGGGCCGACTCCACCCACAGTCCAGAATTCTCTATGCTCGAGGCCTATCAGGCTTACGGGGATTACCACCAAATGGCGGACCTCACCCAGGAGCTAATCCAGAAGGCCGCGTTCGCGACGTCGGGTAGCCACACGGTGACGTGGGCTGATGGCACCGATCATGATTTGGGCGGTCAGTGGGACAGGCTCTCACTCTACGAAAGCCTCTCCGATGCCTGTGGCACCACGATTACTCCGGAGACGGACATGGCGACTCTGTCGGCCATGGCGAAGGCCGAAGGGATTGAGGTCGCTCAACCGACGCACGGCAAATTGGTGGAAGAGCTGTGGGAGCACTTTGTCATTGACTCGTTGACCACGCCCACGTTTGTCATGGACTACCCAGTGGATACCTCACCCTTGGTGAGAGAGCATCGGTCGAAGCCTGGTGTTGTCGAAAAGTGGGACCTTTATGTCCGCGGATTTGAACTTGCTACCGGCTATTCCGAGCTGGTGGATCCCGTCATTCAGCGTGAGCGTTTTGTCGAGCAGGCGCGACTGGGCGCTAAGGGCGATGAGGAAGCAATGAGAGTGGATGAAGACTTCCTGCGCGCACTGGAACACGGCATGCCCCCCAGTGGCGGAATGGGAATGGGGATTGACCGCCTGATGATGGCCCTCACGGGGCTTGGCATCAGAGAGACGGTGTTGTTCCCCCTGGTGAAGTGACGTCATCGTCCACGGGAAGCCCGCGCTTACGGCGTTCCTCGGTTTCCATTTTTTTGTAAATCGAGCGTTCGCTCCGGTCTGCCCGGAGAATCGATCGCACCACAAACCAGAACAGCACCCCCATGAGTGCTGTGGGGGTCACCGAAAACAGGGCGTTGAGCCAGAAATTCTCGATCACGGGTTCCCTAACTAATCAACGTGGTCAGTGCATAGAGACCAAAGCCGGCAAGAATTGTCACCAGAGCAATACGGGCCGGGGGCCAGGGTGATTTTTTTTGCGGTTCGCTCATCGAAGTAAAAGCCTAGAGTGCGGAAATTCTTGTTCGCTGTTAACGACGGTTTCGCGCTTTGAGTCGAACTCCGGGCATTTCGGGCGCGGGAAGAGGAGACATATGGGTGAGATTGCCAAACGGCCCGCGCTCTCCGGAGAGAGAGGCTTGCCATTGATTGCGGAACTCTTCGATCTCTTCGTGGCTTCGACCGATGAAGTTCCACCACATCACAAACTCTTCCTCAAAGGGCTGACCGCCTAGGAGAAGCCCGCGTGCTGGTAAGTCGGTGGTGTTGCTCAGCTCGATCTGGTGGTGTCCTGGCGCGAGGTACCCCAGTTCGTGCTGATTGAGCGCCTCCCCATTAATCGTGAGGGCTCCCGCATCCAGAAGAACGGCATGCTCGTACTCGTTTTCCACGCTGAGTGTCATCGTTCCTTTGGGGCGGAGAGAAAACTCTGCCCCTACCCCCGGCCATGCCGGCGGGATGCTCGAGCTGATGCCCTGCAGTGAGCCGAGGAAGACCTGAAGGTGGCCGTCACCCTGCTGGTGTTTGTCAATTTGCTCAGCAGCAAAGAAGGCTGGTTCGTGTCTCGAGGAATCCGGCAGAACCAGCCACAGCTGAACGCCGTGCAGGAGCCCTGTGGAGGTGGAGACCTCCGAGTGGGAGATCCCCGCACCGGCGTTCATCAAGTTGATGGATCCTGGGGCCACGGTGGCTTCCACCCCGGTGGAATCGCGGTGTTGAACTTCCCCGTCGAAGAGCCAGCTCACTGTTTGCAGGCCGGTGTGCGGGTGGGGCGGTACAGACATCCCACCTGTGTCGGCTACATCATCAGGCCCGTAATGGTCAATGAAGCACCACGGCCCGATGGTTGTTCGACTCCGGTTGGGCAGAGTCCTCCGGACCGTCATCGCGCGAAGTCCACCGAGTGGGACATCTCGAGCGGTGGTCACCTCGAGCGCCGTCGGGTCGGGCGCCTCGGTGGTGGCGGGCGCCCAGGTTTCAGAATCCCACCGGCTCATCGGGCCAGGATAACTGCTCACGCTGGGGGCGAACACCGGCCCATCGCCAGAATCTGCCAATTACTCTCGTAACACGAGTAGTGGTGAGAAGTCTCACCGATACCCCGAAATAAGGAGTGGCACACATGTTTGAGCGGTTTACCGACCGGGCGCGTCGAGTCGTCGTCCTGGCACAAGAAGAAGCCAAGATGCTCAACCACAACTACATTGGCACCGAGCACATCCTGTTGGGTCTCATCCACGAGGGCGAAGGTGTCGCCGCGAAAGCTCTCGAATCTTTGGATATTTCCCTTGAGGCTGTGCGCGAACAGGTGCAAGAAATCATCGGGCAGGGCCAGCAGGCTCCCACCGGGCACATTCCTTTTACTCCGCGTGCAAAGAAGGTCTTGGAGCTGAGTCTCCGCGAAGCGTTGCAGCTGGGCCACAACTACATCGGCACCGAGCACATCCTGTTGGGTCTCATCCGTGAGGGCGAAGGTGTTGCCGCACAGGTTCTCGTGAAACTGGGCGCAGACCTGAACCGCGTTCGCCAGCAGGTCATCCAACTTCTCTCGGGTTATCAGGGCAAAGACCCTGTCTCGGTTGGCGGGTCAGAAACTTCTAGCGACAAGGGCTCGCAGGTCTTAGATCAGTTTGGTACCAACCTCACTCACTCCGCTCGCGAGGGAAAGCTCGATCCGGTGATCGGCCGCGAGCGCGAGATGGAACGCGTTATGCAAATTCTTTCGCGTCGCTCAAAGAACAACCCCGTGCTCGTGGGTGAGCCGGGTGTCGGAAAGACCGCGGTTGTCGAAGGATTGGCGCAAGCCATCGTGAAGGGCGATGTGCCAGAGACCCTCAAAGACAAGCAGCTGTACTCGCTCGACTTGGGGTCGTTGATTGCGGGTTCTCGCTACCGCGGTGATTTTGAAGAGCGACTCAAGAAAGTCACAAAAGAGATTCGCACCCGCGGGGACATCATCGTGTTCATTGATGAAATCCACACCCTGGTGGGCGCGGGAGCCGCTGAGGGCGCCATAGACGCCGCCAGCATCCTCAAGCCTCTGCTGGCTCGTGGTGAGCTGCAAACCATCGGAGCAACAACTCTGGATGAGTACCGCAAGCACTTCGAGAAAGATGCTGCTCTGGAGCGCCGGTTCCAGTCGGTTCAGGTCAACCAGCCCTCGCCAGCTCACACGATCAACATTCTGAAGGGGCTTCGCGATAAGTACGAAGCCTTCCACCGTGTCTCGATCACGGATGGCGCTATTGATGCAGCCGTGAACCTGGCTGATCGTTATGTTCAGGATCGCTTCCTGCCAGACAAGGCGATTGACCTTATTGATGAGGCAGGTGCTCGTTTGAGGCTGTCGATTCTGTCGAGCCCGCCGGAATTGCGGGAGTTTGACGAGAAGATCGCCGACGTGCGGTCTCGTAAAGAAGCAGCAATTGAGGGCCAAGACTTTGAAAAAGCGGCGTCGCTGCGCGACGAGGAGAAGACGCTTCTCGGTGAGCGTCTCCAGCTGGAGAAGAAGTGGCGAAGCGGAGAAGCCGGCGGAGTCGGCGTTGTGGATGAAGGCGTCATCGCCGAAGTTCTCGCTGCCGCTACCGGTATCCCTGTCTTCAAGCTCACCGAGGAAGAAACAGCCCGCCTCATGTTCATGGAGAAGGCGTTGCACCAGCGCGTCATTGGCCAGGAGCAGGCAATTTCAACCCTGTCCAAGACCATCCGCCGGACACGTGCGGGTCTGAAAGACCCGAAGCGCCCCAGTGGTTCCTTTATCTTTGCCGGCCCGACCGGTGTGGGAAAGACGGAGCTGGCCAAGGCGCTCGCTGAGTTCCTGTTTGACGACGAGGACGCGCTCATTGCGCTGGACATGTCGGAGTACGGCGAAAAGCACACCGTTTCTCGCCTCTTTGGTGCCCCTCCAGGATTCGTGGGCTTCGAAGATGGCGGCCAGTTGACCGAGAAGGTTCGTCGGAAGCCCTTCAGCGTGGTGCTTTTCGATGAGATCGAAAAGGCTCACCCCGATATTTTCAACTCGCTCCTGCAGGTGCTGGAAGAGGGGCGCCTGACCGATGGTCAGGGTCGTGTGGTCGACTTCAAGAACACCGTCATCATCATGACCACCAACCTCGGCACCAAGGACATCACGGGCGGCCCGGTGGGCTTCACCATGGATGGAAACGCGGAAGCCAGCTACCAGTCCATGAAAGCCAAGGTTGTTGAAGAGCTGAAGAAGAACTTCAAGCCTGAATTCCTCAACCGTGTGGATGAGACCATCGTCTTCCCGCAGTTGGTCGAAGACGAGCTCCTCCAGATCGTGCAGCTGTTCATCAAGCGGCTGGGCGATCGTTTGCTCGATCGTGACATCACGATGACGGTTTCGGATCCTGCGCGCAAGGAATTGATTTCTCGCGGGTGGGACCCTGCCATGGGAGCGCGACCGCTGCGTCGCGCTGTTCAGCAGAACGTTGAAGACGCGTTGAGTGAGCGTATTCTTCAGGGCGAACTCTCACCTGGCGACATGGTGACCGTTGACTATGACGGGATGGAGTTCACTTTTACTTCATCCAAGCGTGAGGTGGAACCAGAACCGGCGGGTGCCCTCGAGTCCTAGCGACTACGCTGGCGGCGTGGCTACAGACGACGGTTTCCGGGTTCGCCCGGCGACGACCGGTGACATCAGGGCGATTTCTGCTCTGATTCAACCGCTCGTCGAGTCCCGTGTGCTCTTAGGTAAAGACCTTGTGGTCCTATTCGAGTCCGTTCAGGAATTCACTGTTGCTGTCGATAACGATGACCGCGTCATAGGGTGCGGTGCCCTGCACGTATTTTGGGAGGATTTGGGGGAAATCCGGACTCTCAGCGTTTCTCCCGACCACACTCACCGTGGCGTGGGGCACGCCCTGATTGACGCTTTGGAAGCTCGAGCGGTTTCGCTGGGCTTGACCAAGCTATTTTGTTTGACCTTTGAGGTGGACTTTTTCACCTCCCACGGTTTTGCTATTCAGCCCGATGTGGATGTGGAGCCCGATGTCTATGCCGAGCTGGTGCGATCACCCGATGAGGGGGTAGCGGAGTTCCTCGACCTTGCACGAGTGAAGCCCAACACGTTGGGTAACTCCCGGATGGTCAAGAACCTCTGAAAACACTCAGAGTCTTCAGGCTCGCCGGTCGGTAAGCGCTGATTTAGCGCTCCCCAGTCGTACCCTAGGGCTATGTCCACGGTTCCCCAGAGCGTTTACTGGCGTCGTCGGTTCGCCGTTCTTGGCGGACTCGTCGCGGTCATCATTGTGGTCGTCCTCATTATTGTTCGCCCGGGGTTCGGCAATTCGGCGGCTGAAGCTCCCGAACCAGACCCCGAAGTTGCGGTGGAGGTGCTCACCCCGCCCGATTGCCTTCCTGGCCAACTCGAGCTTGTCGCCAAGACCGACCAGAGCTCTTATGCCAGTGGCGAGGCCCCCCAGCTGTGGCTGAGTGTGACGAACGTGTCCAGCCAGGAGTGCACGTTGGCTGTGGGCACCGACCAGCAGCGCTACGTGATTACGTCGGGGGATGATCAAATCTGGGCATCGGATGATTGCCAGGAGATATCGAACCCGATGGAAATCACCCTGGCCCCGAACGAAGTTCAGGAGACGACGGCTCTGCCGTGGGATCGCACGCGGTCAACGCCGGACACCTGTAACGATGAGCGCCCGGTGATGCCTGGTGGTGGCGCCAGCTATCACCTCACTGTGTCCCTCGGAGATGTCAGCTCCCCAGAAACCAAGCAGTTCCTGCTCGACTAGAAGTCGGGTTTTTGGGTCCGGCCAGGGCTGCGAGCAAAAGCGTCACTAATGGCCTTCTGAATACTGGGTTTGCTTTGGTCCAGGACCGTGTCAAAACCTAGCCTTTTCGCTTCATTAGCTCTTTGGGCAGCTTGCGAGACGCCCCTAATTTCGCCCGCGAGGCTTATTTCCCCGATAGCGGCGAGTGTGTGTGGCAACGGGATATCTTTCGCCGCGCTGGCAACCGCCAAAGCGATAGCCAGGTCAGCACCCGGTTCGTGAATCCGGATCCCGCCAACGGTAGAGACATACACATCGGCGTTGGAGAGCGTGATGCCGGCTCGTCTCTCCAGGACCGCAAGCAACATGGCCACGCGGGAGGATTCGACTCCATTAACCACTCGTCGGGGCTGGGGAGCGCCGCTGGGCACCACGAGTGCCTGAACTTCGACCGGCAGTGCCCGTCGACCCTCGAGCGCAATGGTGGTGCAGGTGCCACTCACCGGATCTCCGGCGCCGGAGCGAAACAAACCGCTGGGGTCGGGGACCTCGACGATGCCGTCACCACTCATTTCAAAGCACCCCACTTCGTCGGTGGGGCCAAAACGGTTTTTGAGCGCGCGAACAAAGCGCAGCGCAGTCTGGCGGTCACCCTCGAACTGGCAGACAACGTCAACAAGGTGTTCGAGCGTTCGGGGGCCGGCGACCTGGCCGTCTTTGGTGACGTGGCCCACCATGATGATGGGGATTGTGGTCTCTTTGGCCACACGAATCAGTGTGGCGGCGACTTCGCGGACCTGAGCAACGCCCCCGGCGGAACCGTCAATCAGTCCGGAGGAGAGAGTCTGGACAGAATCGATGATCACTAAGTCGGGGGACGTGGATTCGATATGTCCCAGGACCGCTCCCAGATCCATCTCGTTGGCAAGAAACAGGGTGTCTTGTAACCCGCCCGTTCGAGAAGCCCGAAGGTGAACCTGTCCGGCAGATTCCTCGGCGCTGACGTAGAGAACGGTGTTCTCTCGGGCGGCAACTTTTGATGCCACATCCAGTAACAGGGTTGACTTGCCCACTCCGGGTTCTCCCGACAGCAGGATCACGGCGCCGGGAACGATTCCCCCACCCAGCACGCGGTCAAACTCTCCGACTCCGGTGGGTTGGTGGCCACTGTCTGCGCCGGAGTACTCGGTAATCGGTTTAGCTACGGCTTCACCGAGCGGAACGATTGCCTTGACCTGCTTGGATCGGGTGGTGGGCGCGGCCGCCTCCACCACAGTGCCCCAGGTCTGACACTCGCCACAGCGACCAACCCATTTCAGCGTTGTCCAGCCACACTCAGAGCAGTGGTACGGAGCCGCCGTTTTTGCCATGGTACGAGCCTAAGCGCTTGCGACGACACCTTCCTGGGCTGGCAGGTGATGTGTAAACTAGCGGGCGGTACCGTGTCCGAGCGGCCGAAGGTGCAACTCTCGAAAAGTTGTGTGGGTGCAAGTCCACCGTGGGTTCAAATCCCACCGGTACCGCCATGTGTGTCCGCGAAACTTCAGCGGAGTGTTGCGTCCCGCGGCTAGGAAATCGCCTGCTTCACTCGAGCACGAAGAGTGTTGGACACCTCATCGGTGAGATCGGTGATCGCAAACGACGTCGGCCATAGCGGGCCATCATCGAGCTTTGCCGAATCTTGAAATCCAAACGTGCAATATCTTGACTCAAACTTTGAGCCTGCCTGGAAAAAGCAGATCACTTTGCCCTGGAAGTAATACGCGGGCATTCCGTACCATGTCTTCGTCGTCAGATCGGGGGAAACCCCCAACACCAAATCATGAATCCCTCGCGCGAGTTTTTGGTCATCCGGCGACATCTCGGCAATCTTGTTCTGGACCTGCTCCTCACCGGGAAGCTTTTTGAATTCGCGGGCCTCGCGCGCCCGCTCTTTCATGGCGGCACGCTCCACCTCAGAAAACCCCGAACTATCGCTTGTGGCCATGCGAATTCCTTCCGGTTGGTCTGGTGGGGGACTTACACCGCAGCAGTTGCAGCCCCGCCTCTAGAGAGCCGTTTCTCCGCCCAGGAGAAGTCCGATTCCCCAGGTAAGCGCCAGTGCCAGTGCGCCTCCAGCGGTGACCCGCAGAATCGGCCTCAGGAGAGGGCTATGGCCGAGGTAAGCGCCCACACCTCCGGTGAGTGCCAGGGCAACGAGCGAAGCGGCAAACGTCAGTGGAATCCTGATCTCGACAGGCGCAAGGGTAATGGCGAGCATCGGTAACAGCGCGCCTGCCAAAAAGGCCACGGCCGAGGAAATGGCCGCGTGCCAGGGGTTTGTCAGTGTGCGCTCATCAATCCCGAGCTCCGCCTCCAGGTGGGCGGACACGGCATCCTTCGCGGTGAGTTCTTTGGCGACCTGTGCGGCGGTAACCGGGCTGAGCCCTTTGGCCTCATACAGCCCCGCGAGCTCTTGGAGTTCCTCTTCCGGGTGGTCCCGCAGCTCCTCTCGCTCCCGAGCGATGAGAGACGCTTCGCTGTCGCGTTGCGAGGAGACTGACACATATTCACCGAGTGCCATGGAAAGCGAACCGGCCACAATCCCCGCAGTACCCGCAATAAGAACCGGCAGTGTTTCCTGAGTGGCGGCGGCAACTCCCACCACGAGAGCAGCAATCGAAACGATGCCATCGTTGGCGCCCAAAACCCCTGCCCGGAGCCAGTTGAGGCGCGGCGCGATTTTCAGGGAATGCGGTTCAGGCCCGTGCTCGTTGCTCACGCGACAACTGTACTCCGGCTCGAAACCCTTCGTGCGGGCGAGGGGAACGAACTGCGCGCACCAACGGCCCATTGGGAATTGCTCCGCGCTTTTGCGCCGGGGCCGAGGGGGTCAAAGGATGACTGCCTACAATGAGCGAGACGGGAGGGGTCCAGGATGAGCAATCACCCCGAAGTGCGCGATGTCGCTCAGCGCCCTGCACGATTCCCCCTGCCGGTTATTTTGGCGGCAGCGGGAGTAATTGCCACGTTTACTCTCGGTCTTGTCGTTCAGGCCACTGCTCCCAAGCCCCCACTCATTGTGTTGGCCGATTCAGGAATTTTTGCTGAAGGGTCAGAGTTTGCGGGGGATCCTGCATTCACGCTCGACTATGTCGCAGGCCCGGAACTTTCCGGGAGCCCCGGCACGGGGTCGGTGCATGAAATGGTGGTCCAGGGATCCCCGACGGACGTTCTCTCGCAGCTCGCACCCTTGTTCTCGCTGGAGGGTGAACCTCGAGAAAGCCGCGACTACTCCGAAGCCTGGCCCGGGTACGTGGTCGGGGACGAGGATTGGGAGAACCCCAGCCTGCTCTTGACCTGGAAAGGCTCTGGCTCCTGGTTTTACACCAACCCCACGGCCTACCCGGAGCCGGTGTGTGAGGAGGTTCCCGCCGAGGAGGGCCTAGAGGAGTTACCGGGATGGGAGTGCTCCCCGGCAGACCCCGGTTTAGAGCTGCCCACAGCTAGTGAGGCACGGCGCATGGCTTGGGACCTCTTCCGTAACGCTGGGCTTGAGGCCAATTTCGAGGATGTGGTGGTGCTCACCGACGACGAATGGGGTGTTGGTGTCAGCGCTGCTGCGCGCGTAGCGGGAGAGAAGACGGCCCTCGAGTGGACCATGTTTTGGGCACCCGGGCCTGTGCTGGCCTCGGCTACCGGGCATAGTGCCACTCCCGTATACCGGGGCGAGTACGAGACCGTGAGTCCCCGGGACGCAGTTGACCGAGTGTCGTCCGGGAGCTGGTGGGGCGCCCCGCCCATCGATTACGAAGCCCCATACGAGGACTTTCACGCGGAAGAAAGCATGGTGCTCGATGACAGTTTTTTTGATCAGCCGATCATCATCACCGGTGCCACAACGACATCGTTGCTGATTTGGGATAGTGACGGAGGACAGTGGATTGTTCCCGGCTATGCACTGTCTTATGGCGCAAGCGATTTCGCTGCTACTACGGTGGTGTCTCTCACCGCGGATACTCTCCGCATCGAGAAACCTGAGCTGACCCAGCCATTACCAGAGCCAGACATCGCGCAGCGGAGAGGGTAACTGTGAGAGAGAACCGCACGTTGGGACCGTGGCGCTTGCCGGCCATGGGCTTGGGCTGCATGAACGTGTCGTGGCCACAGGGAGCTGCTACCGAGCCAGGCGAGCGCCGTGACAGTGCGATTGCCGGGATTCATGCTGGTCTCGACGCAGGAGTGCGACTTCTCGATACCGCGGATATTTATGCCCCCTCATGGGACACCGTCGGGCACAACGAGCTTTTTGTCGCAGAGGCGCTAGCCACGTGGGATGCGTCTGATGATGTGAAGGACTCCGTTGTGGTCGCCACCAAAGGAGGAATAACGCGCTCAGAGGGTGAAAAATGGGGCCGGAATGGCTCGCGAGACTATTTTGTCGCCGCCGCGGAGGCGTCGCGGGAGCGTTTAGGGGTTGACCACATTGATCTCTGGCAACACCACCGATTGGACCCAGCGCTGCCTTTCGAAGACCAGTGCGAAAACCTTGCCCATCTCAAGGATCGAGGCCTTGTTTCGCAGGTGGGCGTGAGTAACTACAGCGCGGCGCAGTTGACGCGAGCCCTGGAGGTTCTGGGTGGCCCGACTGAGGGCGGTGTGGTCTCGATTCAAAACGAATTCAGCCCGCTCTACCGGCATGATTTGGACGTGCTCGAGGTGTGTGAGGAGCACGGCGTGGCCTTTTTGCCCTGGTCTCCACTGGGAGGATCCCGAGGAATCAGGCAGGTGGAATCTGATTCCGGTATTGCCGAGGTTGCGCGGAACCGAGGCCTCTCGCCCGCAGTAGTAGCCCTGGCTTGGGTGGTGGGGACGTCCCCGGCGATCATCGCTATTCCCGGGGCTACCCGGGCGGCAACTATCCGAGAGTGCGCACAGGTCTTCGAGTGTGAATTGACCGAGAGCGAAATGGAGAGAATCTGGGCGGAGCTTCCGCCTTCGCTGGAGCGGTCTCATGAGCTCGAGCCCACGGCACCGTTTCGTCGCTAAGAATTCTTCCCGCGAGCGGCCACTGCCCACTCTTGTGGGGCTTGGTCCGCAGAGACCACGGTGATGCGGTCTACCAGATTGACGGCATTACATACGTGGTTCGGAATCACCCGCAGGATGTCACCGGGTTCCCATTTCGGACCAGAATCTGGGAAGACAATCGTCGTGTGGTGTTCGGACATCGCCACAATTCGCGCATCGGGGTGTCCCAGAACACGGCCGTGGCCGGTGGCCCAGCTCGCTCTGTCAGCTCCCATGACTTTGCTTCCGGCATCCACGACGGCGGTGTTTTCTCGTGAACTGACCACGGTGGTGACAATCGACAGGGCGACGTCCTCCATGTTCATGGTGTTCAGTTCCACCTGCTGGGCGTCTCCCAGAGCATAGACGCCCGCACGGGTTTCGGTCAGAGAGCCCTGAGTGGTGTGGAGGGATGGTGTTGACCCACCACTGCGACGAGAGACCGTGTATCCGGCTGACTCGAGGACATCGGTGGCAATGGTGAGGGCCTCGACCTCGTCCATCGACGCGGTGTCTCTGATGTCTGGATGGTAGCTATGCCCCGGGTAGGTAAATACCCCGTCGAACCGGAGGTTGTGGTGTGCGAGGGTCGCGGCCAAAGGTTCTACGGCACGGGGGTCACACCCGCTGCGATGGTGGCCGCTATCAACCTCAATCAGAAAACCAATGGTGGTTGAGCCCAGGGTGCTCGCTGCCTGTTCAATTCCCGCGACGGAATCGACCCCCATAGTGATGTGTGCTTTTGTGGCCAGAGCGGCCAGACGCTCTGCTTTATGAGGGGTGAGCCAGAGAGGGTAGGCCAGAAAAATGTCCGTAATTCCTGCATCGACAAACACTTCTGCTTCGCCAATGGTCGCCAAGGTGATGCCCACGGCCCCGTGGGCCAGCTGCAGGTGGGCGAGCTCGGGAATCTTGTGAGTTTTGGCGTGGGGGCGAGACGCGATCCCCCGTTCGAGAGTTCTCGCCTGGTGTGCCGCCAGATTGGTGACCAGTTGATCCCGATCGATGACCGTGAAGGGTGTGTCCAGCGCGGGAAGATCCATGCAGTCAGGCTAGCTAGGTTGTGCTCGAGCCCGCACCACTCAGCGAAGCCCCATCAATGCGCCAACCAGCGGGCTGTTCGCTCATTTGATACGTCAACACGAAGATCTCCCCGGCCGGGGTGGTCACCGTGACCCGTGTTTGGGCCTGAGCCATGCTCTCGAGGTGGATGCAGTCGGAGAGCACAAAGCGGGGACTCTCAAGAAGGAAGGCGTAACCATCGGTGATCACGTTCTCGAAAGCAGCCTGGCTAAACGACGACTGAAATAAGGGGGAGGCCATCGAGTAGGCGGTAGCGAAATCGCTCGCGCTTAGAGCGTCAATTTGGGTGGAAATAGTCGCGGCAAGACCCTGCTCGATAGCAACCTCGCAGGTCGAAGGGCCTTCCTGGCTTCCGTCCTGCGAGGGGGTCGGTGCGGGAGAAGATTCGACCACCTCCGGCGGTGGCGCAGGGGCCGCCGGCAGACCGGTGCATCCCGAGATGCCCAGAGCCAGGGCTCCTAGAAGAGCGACGTTGCGCAAGTGAGTGGCCAAGAGGTCCCTTCTGTCATTCACCAGCATGCTGGATTAACCTGGGTAGGTCTTGCGGCTTCTTGGTGGTGAGCTACCGTTATGTGGTGAATTCACTCATTCGTTTTGTTACGGGCCCGAAAACGTCCTGGGTTACGCTTCTCATCGGACTCATCTTTGCGGCACTGTCTTTCACCGTTTTTGCTGCGGAGGCGAATGATGCAGCGCCCTCGACAGGCCTGCCGGATGATGCCGAAGTCGTTCTTGTCGAAAACGCCCTGGCGGACATGCCGAACTCAGAGGGCACGGCGGCGGTCATTGTCTTCGCCAAAGACAGCGGCGAGTTCACCGAGAGTGAGCAGCAATGGTTGCAGGGAGAGTTTGACCCGCTGACCCAGAGCCTTACCGGCGGAGTCAACGAGGTTTTCCTCGAATTCACGAATATCGAAGTAATGGGTGAGCCATTTTTGCCGCCGGCTTCCCTCTCCGAGGACAACACCACCGCTGTGGTGACCGTGCCCATGGCTGAGATTGCTGACATTGCCCCTCGGGCTGAGCGCGTGGCGGAACTTCGCGCGCTCGCCGTTGACGCGGCACTTCCAGGAATCACCGCGTATGTGACGGGACCTGAGGGCTTTCAAGTAGACCTGGCGGGGGTGTTTGACGGCGCGGACTTCGTGCTGTTGGGCGCGACAGTCCTGATCGTGATTGTCCTGCTCCTGGTCACCTATCGAAGCCCCACCCTCTGGATCGTCCCTTTGTTGGTGGTAGGAACCGCTGACGGGATGGCAGGCCAGATCGGCCGCAACGTAGCGACTTTCTTCAACCTGGCCGCGGATGGTTCGGTCACGGGAATTTTGTCCGTCCTTGTCTTTGGTGCAGGGACGAACTACGCCTTGTTGCTTATCGCCCGTTACCGTGAGGAGCTCCTCAAACTAGAGGACCGTCATGAGGCTATGGCGCGCGCCGTGAAGGGTGCCGGGCCCGCCATTCTTGCCTCCGGAGGAACTGTGGTCTTGGCGCTGCTGACACTGGTGTTTGCAGATCTTGGCGTGACTCGGGCGCTGGGTGTGGTGTGCGCCACCGGAATTGTTGTGGCCATGATTTCCGCCCTCGGAGTTCTGCCCGCCGCCATCGTGGTGTTTGGGCGAGGGCTGTTTTGGCCTTTCATCCCGCGTTTTGGCGGCGTCAACAAATCAGCGACCGGCTGGTGGGCAAAACTGGGAACTGGCGTAAGTAAGCGCCCGGTGCTGGTGGCTGTTGCCGGAGTATTGGTCCTTGGTGGCTTGGCAGCTGGTTCCACTGGGGTCACGATTGGTATTCCCGAAACCGAGCAGTTTCGTGTGAAGCCAGAAGCAGTGGTCGGCATTGAAGTCTTGGGTGAGGCATTCCCCGCAGGCGAGAGCTCTCCGACCCAGGTTGTTGCCAATAACGACAGCACGGGCGACGTGATCGGTGCTGCGCTGGCGCTGGATGTTGTCGCCAGCGCTGAGGTCGCCAACGCAAATGACACCGTCTCCCGGATTGATGTGGTTCTTGACGCCGAGGGAGGAAGCGAAGAGGCCTATGCCGCCATCGTGGACCTTCGCGCGGCGGTCCAAGCTGTGCCTGGCGCTGATGCGTTAGTCGGAGGTGACGATGCCACGAGGCTTGCGGTGAAGGAAACCTATGAGCGGGATCAGCTCCTCGTTATCCCGCTGATCCTCATCCTGGTCTTCGTTGTCTTGGTTGTGCTGCTCAGGGCACTGTTAGCACCTGTGCTGTTGCTTGCCAGTGTGGTCCTGTCGTTCTTCTCGGCGATTGGCGCAGCCTGGCTGTTGTTCCAAAACGTGTTTGGAATGTCGGGGCTCGACTTCAGCGTGTTCCTCTATTCGTTCTTGTTCTTGGTGGCACTGGGTGTGGATTACAACATCTTCCTGGTCTCTCGGGCCAGAGAGGAATCAGCCCTTTTGGCCGGCACCGTTCGCCAGCCCACCCGGCGAGCGATGATCACGGCGCTCGGTGCGACGGGCGGCGTGATTACTAGCGCAGGCATCTTGTTGGCGGCGGTCTTCGCCGTGTTGGGAGTCTTGCCGCTGATTGCGCTGTTCCAGGTCGGCATCATCGTGGGAATTGGTGTGCTGATTGACACCCTGCTCGTTCGTACGGTGGTTGTTCCTGCGACCGCCTTCATCGCCGGCGATCGCTTCTGGTGGCCTCGGAAAAAGCTCACCTCCAGCGCCTTCGGTTAGGCGCAACTACTGGGGCAGCAGAACCAGCTTGCCCGAGGTGGCGCGGCTGGCTAAGTCGCGGTGGGCCTGGGCTGTGTCCGCGAGCGCATAACTGTCGTGAAGGGCAAGATCGAGGGTTCCTGCCGCAACCGCTCCAAAGATTTCGCTGGCTCGCCAGCGAAGCTCCTCTGGCGTCGCAACGAAGTGCGCGAGGCTGGGCCGGGTGAGGGAAAGAGACCCACGCTGGTTCAGTACTTGGGGGTCAAACGCTTCGACAGCGCCACTGGATTGGCCAAAAAGCGCCAGGAGGCCGCGGGTCCTTAGGCTCGCCAAGCTTGCGTCAAAAGTGCTCTTGCCTACTCCGTCGTAGACGACATCCACACCGGCTCCCCCGGTCAGTGCAGAAACCTGCTCAGCGACAGGGTCCTGGTCGTAGCGAATGACGTGGGCGGCTCCGGCAGTGCGGGCTGCCGTTTCTTTGGCTTCGGTGGACACCGTTCCAATGACAGTGCCACCGCGCTGGGAGATCAGTTGGCACAGCAATAACCCCACACCCCCTGCGGCCGCATGAACAAGAGCAGTGTGACCGGGCTTGATGTCGAAAACACTGGTGATCAGGTAGTGGGCGGTCAGGCCTTGCAGCATCAGCTGGGCGGCCTGAAGATCGGTGACTGCATCGGGGACGCGGACCAGGGTGTCCGGGTGGCGCACGACCTGCTCGGCGTAGCTTCCCATCCCCCCTGCCCACGCGACACGATCGCCGGGGGCAAAATCGCTAACATCCGGGCCGACCGCGCTGATGGTGCCACTGCCTTCCAGGCCTGGCGTGTAGGGCAGAGGCATGTCATAAATGCCTTCGCGCTGGTAAATGTCGATGAAATTCACCCCTGCCGCAGCGACATCAATCAGCACGTCGTCTTTGCCAACGGGGGGTTGCGCGACCTCGGTGTACTCCAGAACCTCGGGCCCACCCGCGGTACGCACCACGACTGCCTTCATGATTGACCTCTTTCCTGCTCGGAGGCTAGCACCGCGGCGGTTAGGCGAACAAAGCCCTTACAGCGGATTCCGCATCAGCAGCGTTTCGAGCGGCGAGCGCCGCATGACTGGCAATCTCAGCCTTGCTCGAGGAGAGCGAGGAGAGCGCTGTGCTCACACTCTCGATGGCACTGGGCGCGGCACTCACCGAGGCAACACCCATCCCGGCGAACACGATGGCCAACAGAGGGTCGGCCGCGCTCTCACCGCAGACGCCTACGGGGATGCCCAAGCGTGAACCGTGGTCGCAGACCGCCTTCACCGTCCGCAGCAGGGCCGGTTGCCACGGATTGTTGAGTGCGCCCAGCTGCGGGTGCATACGATCGGCCGCAAACAGGTACTGGGATAAATCGTTGGTGCCGATACTGACAAAACTGAGCAGCCCCTCCAGATCCGGAAGAACCGAGACGATGGCCGGGGTCTCGATCATGATCCCTACCTGAGTGATCCCGGCTTCCGCACATAGTGCTGCGAAGTCCTCAACCTCACCTGCGGTGGAGACCATGGGAGCCATTACGCCGACATCGCGCCCCGTGTTGTCGATTGCTTGGGCGATAGCCCTGAGTTGAGTAGCGAGGAACGCGGGATGATCGTGGTTGAGGCGGAAGCCACGAATCCCGAGAGCGGGGTTTTCTTCCTCGCCGAGATTTAGGAACGGCACCGGCTTATCGCTACCGGCATCAATCGTCCGGATAATGATTTTCCCCGCGGGTGCTGCCTTCAGGACCTCGGTGTAGCTGGCGACTTGCTCCTCAAGCGTGGGTTCACTCTGAGCCGAGAGATACAAGACCTCGGTGCGGAACAATCCCACGCCTCGCGCGGAGGTGGCCGCGGCGGCTTCCGCGTCCGCCAGGCCGCCGATGTTTGCCCGCACAGTAATGAGGGGAGTGTCGGATTCCGGGATAAAGCTCAGCGCTTGGGTGGCCTGGGACATCGATCCCCCCCGAACCACACGGTTTCCCTCCGGGTCCACGAGTACCGATTCGCCCTGCTCCAGCTGCATTGCTCCTTTGGCGCTAACCACCGCGGGGAGCGATAGCGCGCGGCAGATGATCGCCGTGTGAGAGGTGGGGCCGCCCAGTTCGGTGATGACACCGATAACCGATGACCCAAACTGCGAGGTTTCCAAAGGGGTGAGGTCTTCGGCGACTATAATCCACGAACCTTCTTGGGGGATGCCGGGGCCGGCGGCAATCCCACGGACCCATCCGGAGATTCGTGCGGCAATGCCGCGAAGGTCCCCCACGCGGGACAGAAAGTCTTCGTCGTCGCCCATCATTTCGGCGAATTCATCGAGAGATTTGAATAATGCTGTCGGGGCATCGTCCCCGGTGTCCAAGTAGGGCTTCGCCATTTCTTGAAGTTCGGGATCCTCGAGAATCGTCAGCAAAGCTTCAAGAATTTCCCGGGTGGTGTCGTCGCCTGCGGACGCCTCATCGCGAATCCCCGCCGCAGTAGTAGCAATAGCGGTGGCCAGGACACTTGCCTCTTCGGCGGGAGTGTGACTGGTGGAGCGATGTTCGTAGACCTCGTCAGAAGTGTTCAACACAAAAACATCGCCCACTACGGCGCGTGAGCCCACGCCAATCCCGGTGATGTCCACGTGGAAAAAACTATCCTTCGTTGACGAGGGCTTCGACAGCCTTGGCCAGGGAGAGGCCAGCGGCATCGTCTTCGGATTCGACGACGATTTCAAGAGTGTCACCGTGCTTCACCTTCATCGCCAACATCTTCAGCGCAGAGGATCCGGAGGCTTCTTTTCCTGAACTGTCGCGCAGTGTTACGGCAACACCACTCTCGCGAACAAGTGCGACAATCTGTCCCACTGGGCGCGCGTGGAGCCCGATGGGATCCTGCACGGTCATCGTGTGGGTCACGCTCATGAGGTCACTCCCTGTGGTTTGATGACGACCTTAATGGCGTCACCTGAGGTGACCGCCTCAATCGCATCACGGACGTTTTCCAAAGACATGCGGTGCGTGATGAGATCCGCGACCGGAACTTTTCCGGAGGCGATGAGCTCCAAGGCCTCTGCGTTTTGTGCCGGTGATGAACCGTTTGCTCCCGCGAGAATGAGTTCCTTGTAGTGGACCACATTTGAGTCCACTGAAATCATCGGCTTGTCTTTCGGCAGCCCACCGAAGAAGCTGATGCGACCGCCGGGTGCGGCCATTCCTATTGCTTGTTCCTGCGCGGCACCGGCAGGGGCAGCTGTGATGATGACGCTAGGTCCGATTCCCCCTGTTTCTTCCAGCACGATGGCCTCGAGGTCCTCGGCCGACATGTCTATGGCACGGTCTGGTTTCACGGCGTTAGCCGAAAGCGCGAGTCGGTCGCCATTGATGTCAGCGAGCATGACGTGCTTGGCGCCGAGCGCGCGGGCAAGGCGGATGTGGAGGCAGCCGATTGGCCCAGCACCCATGACGAGGACGGTGTCACCCTCGCCCACTCTTATCAATCGCTGAGCGTTGAGAGCGCAGGCCAATGGCTCCGTGACGGCTGCTTCGTCAAAGCTCAAGTCACCGGGAATCTTGTTGACGCCGTTCGCGTTGAGGACGGCCTCAGGAACAATCATTTCTTCAGCGAAGCCACCACCGTACTGGTAGCCCATCGAGGTCTGGTTGATGCAGATTCCCTGTTTGCCGGCTTTACACGCCCAGCATTCTTCGCACGGCACCGCGGCGATGACTTGCACCCGGTCGCCCACCGAAAAACCGGCTGTGTCGGAGCCCACCTGAATGACCTCGCCGGCAATCTCGTGTCCGATGATCTGGGGTGGCTCAAGACGAGGGTGGCCGTGCCCAAAAATCTTGGCATCGGTCCCACAGGTCGCACACGATTCGACGCGTATTTTCAGCTCGCTAGGCCCAGCCTCGGGGGTGTCAACATCCACGACATCCAAGTTTCCCGGTCCGGTAAATAGCGCAGCTCTCATGCCTTAGACACCTTTCATAATGAGGTCCCGGATTTCTTCCGGGTTGGTGGAGGTTCGAAGTATGTGGGCCGCATCATCATCCATCAGGATGTCGGCCAGATTCCCCAGAATCTCAACATGACCGTCCCCGGCTGAGGCGATGCCCACGCACACGGAGACAGGTTCGTTGACCCAGGTAATTTCTTCGCGAAGGCGAAGGAAGACAAGTTGGTCGAAGTTCACAAAGGCCCGGGATTCGTCCGTGCCGTGGGGGATCGCAAAGCCTTCCCCCATTTCGGAGGGAAAGACTTGCTCTCTCTCCCACATCGCATCTGCGTACTCGGCGGAGACCGCATCGAGTTCCACCAGCATTTTGCCGCAGAGCGCTACGGCCTCCTCCCTCGAGGAGGCCGTAGCGTCTAGCGTGATACCGGCCAGTTGAAGCAGATCAGCCATCGGAAATGACGTCACCGTTCTGAATAGCTCCGACCAGTTTCGCAATGTTCAGATCACCTAAGAACATGTCAAAGATGATCACCACCGAATCGGGCACGGCTTGCTTCGCGCGGGCACTCAGCCCCCGGTGAACAAGCACGAGATCGTGCGGTGCTTCAGCGAGCTGGTTGACAGGAGAGTGCGTGACCGCAATTCCCTGTGCTTTCAACTGTTTGGCAAGTGCCCGGGCCACCATCACTGATGAACCCATGCCTGCTTCGCAGGCAACGACAATTTGCTTGATGTCACTAGCCGATACGGAGGCCATTCTTACTTACCAGCCTTCATTTCCTTGCTGCGGTCCTTGGCCTCTTGGAGGTCAGCTTCCGAAGCGTCACCCTTCGACAGGCGCAGGATGAACCAGGTCACCACGAAGGACGTGGCGGCTGAGAGGACGATACCGAGCAGGACACCGAGGTGGTTTCCGGCGGGGGTAACGGCCATGTAAGCGAAGATCGACCCGGGCGACGGTGTTGACACAAGTCCAACGCCGGTCACCATGAAGGTTGCCACTCCCACCATGCCGCCAGCGATAACACCCAGGACAACCTGAGGCTTCAGCAAAACGTAGGGGAAGTAGATCTCGTGGATACCACCCAGGAAGTGGATGATGATCGCGCCGGGAGCGGAACCGCGGAGCAGTTTCGGACCGGCGAGCCAGAAGGCAACGAGCAGTCCAAGGCCGGGGCCAGGGTTCGTTTCCAGCATGAACATGATGGATTTACCGGTTGCCTCAGCGTCCACGACACCCAGAGGGGCGAGAACACCGAAGTTGATGGCGTTGTTCATGAAGAGGATCTTCGCGGGCTCAATCAGCAACGAGGCCAAAGGAAGCAGCGAGTTGTCCACGAGCCAGCCCACACCGTTTCCGAGGAACGTGGTGATACCGGACACGATGGGTCCAATGCCGAGGTAGCCGAGCATCGCGCCCAACATTCCCGCAATACCCAGCGAGAAGTTGCCGATCAGCATTTCGAAGCCAGGAGGGGTGATGGGGTCAAGTACCTTGTCGATGTACTTGAGGATCCACGCCATCAGCGGTCCAATAATCATGGCGCCGAGGAACATGGGGATGTCGGTTCCGACGATCACACCAACGGTGGCAATCGAACCAATCACCGCACCGCGCTGACCGTGAACGATTCGACCACCGGTGTAACCGATAAGAATCGGCAACAGGTTGAGAATCATGGGACCGACCATCGACGAGAAGTTCTCGTTCGGCAGCCATCCCGTGGGGATGAACAAAGCGGTCAGCAGACCCCAGGCGATGAATGCTCCGATGTTCGGAATCACCATTCCTGCGAGGTTGCCTCCCAGCTTTTGTACGCCGGCGCGGAAACCTTTTTGGTCACCAACACCAGCGGAAATGAATTCACTCATTGGTACTACCTTCCTTCGAGAGGTTGTGTGCTCCACACATGAGCCCCCGGGGAAAAATGCTCAGGGAGAATGAGCGTCCTTCACCGGTCTCGCGTGCGTTTTCGCTTCCGGCTTTGGAAGCGAAACCTAGTGGTGTGGTCCTCATGCTGCGACCACCTCGACACCCAGCTCGCCACATTTTTCGATGTAGCGCTGGTCGGTGCCGATATCCGTGACGAGTCGATCAAAATCTGTGGCTTGGCCAAATGTTGCCGGGTAGACGGAACCAAACTTCTTGTTATCTGCGAGCACAATCGTTTCGGCCGAGTTTGCAATCATGACCTTCTTCACCGCGGCCTCGTCGGTATCGAAGGCCGTGAAGTTCAGCTCTGGAGAAACACCGTTAGTCCCTAGGAACGCAACAACGGCGTTCAGGCTGCTGAGGTCTTCCACCGTTCTTGCCCCGACAGCACTCAACGTCGTGGGGCGAATGTATCCGGCCAGCATGTAGGTCTTTGTCGAGGTGTCGGCAATGCGAGCTGCGAGGTTGACACTGTTGGTGACCACAACGAGATCGGGTCGGTTGCGTAGCGCGGGCGCCAGGAACTCCGTCGTGGTGCCGCCATCGACAAAGATGCAACCCTCGTGGGGGACGTACTGGCCGGCAGCTTCGCCGATGCGCTGCTTGGCTTCGGGGTTGAGATTTTGCCGCTCAGGGATCGTGTACTCGTGGGCGAATCGCTCCATCGCGATCGCGCCCCCGTGAACCCGTCGGACAACACCGCGGCGCTGGAGAACATCGAGGTCACGGCGGACAGTTTCGGTGGCAACGTTCAGTTTTGAGGCAGCTTCACCGGCATCGAGGCGACCCGACTCACGGGTCCACTCGGCGATGAATAAGCGCCGCTCTTCTGCCAACATCGTTGTTGCCTTTCGCATTTCTATGAAATAGCTGGCAAAAAAGTACCACAAAACCACAGAAAACAACATTCAAAACCACACAAAACCATAATGCGGTACTCGAGGGCTCTAAATGATGCCGGGTTCCGCCAATCGACGATCCAGGTCGGGCTCAACTGAGCTCAATACTTTCGGCGGTGAATCAAAGTGCTCAAGTTGTGATCCAGGTTGCTGCACCTTCTGCGCTCCCCACTGAACGGCCTGGCGGATAGCCCCGGGGAGGTCTCCTGGGCTGTGCACCTGATGGGATAAGAAACCGGCGACACTGGCATCGCCGGCGCCGATGGTGTTACGCACCACAAGGGGTTCGGTCCATGCGTGGATTGCATGACTTTCGCTCGCTCCCACAATTCCGTCGGGACCCAGGCTCACGGCGACATTCTTGATTCCCCACGAGATGAGCTCGCGCGCGGCACGAAGGACGTCACCGATCGTGGCGATCGTGAACCCCACGCATTCGGCGAGCTCCGCAGCGTTGGGCTTCACAAAATCGGGAACGCCGGATCGGGCTGACTCAATGAGGGCGTCCCCGGAGGTGTCGAGCGCCACGAGGAATCCTGCGGAGCTGGCCTCCCGCATCAGAGCCTGAGCGAGTTCGCTTTGGCCCGCCGGCAGCGTTCCCGCGACCAAGAGCCACTCGGAGTGATGAGTGTGCAGTCGAGAGATCGCTTCAGTGTGAAGTGCGTGCCACTCTGGCGCCGTGAGCTCCGGTGCTACAGCGTTTACTTTTGTGGTCCTGCCACCGGGCTCAATAACGGTGATGTTGTGGCGCACAGTCTGAGAGGAAAGAGACGCCCGGATGGCGGGCTCGGAGCAATATTGCGCAGCGTCCTCGGGCGTGAGCGGGACGATCGCTTCGGACGCAACGCCCGCAAGCGTCAGCGCTTGGGTGACGTTGACGCCTTTGCCGGCAAAATCAGCGGTAGCTGAGCTCGCGCGGTGAACACCCCCCAGCTCCAGGACATCAACGACGTAGGTGCGGTCGATAGAGGGGGCAGGAGTGACGGTGATGACACGGGCACGAGAGTCCATGGCGCGCACTTTCTGTGAAGCGTGGTTTAGCAAGGAAGCCTAAAGGACGAAGTTCGCCGGATTGTTTCCCTGGTGTTTACCTGCTCATCATTCCGCGTATAGACGAGAAAACCAGTCTGTAGTTCGACAGCAGACAGTTGTCACCATGCATTCCAAGAGGAGAAACACAAAGTGAAGAAAAACATCATTGCTCCGGTGGCGCTAGCCGCAGCCGGGCTCTTGCTGTTGTCAGCGTGTGCTGGGGCAGCGGAAGAAGAGTCGGCTTCTGTAGCCGAAGAGGCAACCACGTCGGAAGAAACGACGGGGGCTGCTGCTGAGCTTTCGGGCACGGTTCTATTGGATGGCTCCAGCACGGTTGGTCCTTTCGCAGAGGCCGCTGCTGAGCTCTTCATGAACGAGAACCCTGGCGTCGCCGTAACGGTCGGAATCTCCGGCACCGGTGGAGGCTTCGAGAAGTTCTGTAACGGTGAGACCGATGGTTCCAACGCATCTCGTGGAATCAAGGATGAGGAAGCTGCTCTCTGTGCCGACAACGGCATTGACTTCGGCCAGATCACCGTTGCCAACGATGCACTCTCGGTCATCGTGAACCAGGACAACCCTCTCCAGTGCATCTCCGTTGAGTCGCTGAAGGCTCTCTGGGAGCTGGACTCCTCGGTCACCACATGGGGCGACATTCCCGGAATCGACTCCGGTGACCTCGCTTCCGAAGATGTTGTTCTCTACGGTCCCGGAACTGACTCCGGAACCTTCGACTTCTTCACCGATGAAATCAACGGTGAGAGCGGCAACATCCGCACCGACTACAACAACATCGGTGAAGACGACAACCAGGCTGTCCAGGGTGTCTCCGGATCGCTCGGTGCCATGGCCTTCATCCCTTACTCCTTCTACCAGGAGTACTCGGACACCGTGAAGGGCTTGGCCATCGACAGCGGAGCTGGCTGTGTTGACCCCACCGTGGAGAACCTGCTCGCCGGGGACTACACCCCGCTGGGTCGCGGTCTCTACATGTTCCCCGCATCCTCAGCGCTGGAGCGCCCTGAGGTTCTCGCGTTCTACAACTTCGTGATTGACCAGAACGAGTCAATCGCCTCTGCAGCAGGTCTGGTCGCCTTGACCGCCGACCAGAAAACAGAGCAGTTGGACGTCGTAGCGGGCCTGGGCTAAACAGCCGAGAATCAGCGAAACATCAGTTGGAGAATAGGACGCTGAGCGACTAATGTCTTCAACTGTGATGTCGGAGCGGAGCGACCGTACGAGGGCGCTCCGCTCCGACAAACCCCGCTACGGGGAAAAGGTCATCTTTGGCTTTTTGTTCATCACCGCGGCGGTCTCCGTCGCCGTCACCACTGCGATCGTTCTGGCACTGTTCCAGCCCCTCCCCGGCTTGTTCCAGGAAATCTCGATCGTTGAATTTTTCACGGCCACCGAATGGTCGCCCGGCTTCCTCAAGCCCGTGTACGGGGTGTGGCCCATCGTGGTGGGAACACTCATCGTCGTCATCACCGCTCTGATCGTTGCGATCCCCCTGGGTCTTCTTTCCGCAATTTACCTTTCGGAGTATGCGCCTAACGCCGTGCGTAAAACCATCAAGCCGGTCCTGGAGATTCTTGAGGGAATCCCCACTGTTGCGACCGGCCTCTTCGCCTTTTTCTGGCTCCGACCATTTCTGGAGTACCTCACCCCGTGGTTGCCCTGGGGTGGCCTTTTCTCGACGGGTGTTGCGGGCATTGCGGTGGGGCTGATCATCGTCCCGCTCATCGCTTCCGTCTCCGATGACGCGATGCGTTCGGTGCCACGCTCGCTGCGCGAGGGCGCCTACGCGTTGGGCGCAGGCAAGATGCGGGTGGCCCTGCGTGTGGTTGTTCCCGCAGCGTTTTCGGGAATCATCGCGGCCTTCGTCCTCGGGGCGTCGCGCGCGGTGGGCGAAACAATGATTGTGCTCTTGGTCGCCGGAGCGGGTTCCCCGTCCTTGAACTTCAACCCCTTTGAGGGCATTCAGACCATGACGGCGTACATCGCAAGCCGAGCAACAGGCGAAATCGCGGTGGGTTCGGTCGTCTACGACACGATCTTCGCGGTCGGGGCACTTCTTTTTGTGATTACTCTGGCGATGAACATGCTCGCCATCCGTTTCGTCAAGCGATTTAGAGAGGTGTATGAGTGATGAGTGATTCCTCTCGACTCAAAGGTCGCTCCGGTCTCGCGGTGGCAGGCGCCGGTTTAGCGGTCCAGAACCACTTCAAGTCTCAAGACACCAAGGGCAAGACTGCGAGCATCCTGTTCTTAGCGTTGATGTTGCTGGCCCTTGTCGTTGCAATTTCTGCAATCGTTGCGGTTCTTGCGTGGGCATTTTTTGAGGGTCGGACGCGGCTTGATTCTGATCTGATCTTCAACGGACCCTCGACCGTCAACCGGGCGACCGCTGGTTACAGCGTCGCCATTTTGGGAACTCTGCAGATTATTGGTGGCGTTATCGTCCTCATCATTCCGCTCGGAGTGGGGGCGGCTCTTTACCTTGAGCAGTTTGCCGATAAGACCAAATGGTGGAACCGCGCAATTGAGCTCAACATTCAAAACCTGGCGGGTGTGCCCTCCATTGTGTTCGGGATTTTGGGGCTCGCATTCTTTGTCCGCGGTCCGTTCAGTTGGGGGTTGGTGGCTGCGTCCGGCTCGGCCACGGTGGCCCTGTTGGTCCTACCGACCGTGATTTTGGCCTCTCGTGAAGCGATTAAGGCTGTGCCCCCTTCCATCCTGGAGGGCTCGCTTGCTCTGGGCGCAACCCGCTGGCAGTCCGTGTGGCTGCAGGTTTTGCCAGCAGCGGCACCGGGAATGTTGACAGGGGTGATCCTGGCGGTGTCCCGCGCAATTGGAGAGGCGGCGCCTCTTCTGCTCGTGGGGGCGCTCACCTTTGTGACCTTCGCACCGAGCTTTTTTGACGGTGGATTCTCCGCACTTCCCGTGCTTATTTACAACTATGCCGGGCGCCCTCAGGAAGAGTTCCAAATTTTGGCAGCCGCAGGAGTGCTCCTCATGCTGGCGGTGTTGATTGTCATCAACTCCTTTGCCATTTGGCTTCGCGCACGATACGAAAAGAGCTGGTAACAGACCGATGATCGACACAACATCAGGGGAAAAGAAGATGCCAACGGAAGTTTTCAACCTCAACGACGTATCCGTCTACTACGGGAAGAGCTTGGCGGTCCAAAACGTGAACCTGCCGATCTACCGCAATGAAATCACGGCACTCATCGGGCCCTCCGGTTGCGGTAAGTCGACAATCTTGAGAAGCCTCAACCGGATGAATGATCTGATTCCCGGAGCAAAGGTGACCGGCAAGGTCAGCTACCACGGGCAAGACATGTACGGCCCGGATGTTGACCCGGTCCAGGTCCGCAAGCTCATCGGCATGGTGTTTCAAAAGCCCAACCCGTTCCCCAAGTCCATTTACGACAACATCGCGTTTGGCCCCAAGACCCTTGGGTTCAAGGGCAACATGGATGACACGGTCGAAGAGGCTCTTCGTGGAGCGGCACTCTGGGATGAGGTGAAAGACCGCCTCAAGGACAACGCGTTTGGCATGTCGGGTGGTCAGCAGCAGCGTCTGTGTATCGCGCGGGCCATCGCAGTGAAGCCTGAAGTCATCCTGATGGACGAACCCTGCTCGGCGCTGGACCCGGTATCCACGTTCAAGATCGAAGACTTGATGAACGAACTGAAGTCTGAGTACACGATCGTGATCGTCACCCACAACATGCAGCAGGCGGCGCGTGTGGCGGACCGGACGGCATTCTTCACCGTCGCGAGCGACGACGAAGCGGGAAGTCGAGTGGGCGTGCTGGTAGAGCACGATGAGACGGCCAAGATTTTTTCGAGCCCGAGTAACGAAAAGACTCTCGATTACGTCACGGGGCGTTTCGGCTAGCGCCTAAGCTAGCCCGATGAATACGCCACTCTTCCCCGGAGACCCCACACTCCGCGCGACTGCGGAGGAGCTCGATCGTAACGACCCGTTGGCACCTTTTCGTTCACGTTTCCACCACGCCGATCCTGACCAGTGCTATCTCGACGGAAATTCGCTCGGCAAACTTCCTTTATCCACCATTGAGTCGGTCAACCACTTCCTCACCGAAGAGTGGGGAAAGCAACTGGTTGGCGGCTGGTCGCAGTGGATTGACCAGGCTCAGAGCGCCGGCGACCTGTTGGCTCGGGCAACTCTTGGCACTGGAGCAGGTCAAACACTGGTGTGTGACACGACCTCGGTCAACTTCTATCAGCTTGCGGTTGCGGCAATTCGTGCTCGCCCGGGTCGCTCCACAGTCATTATCGATTCCGCCAACTTCCCCACCGACCGATACATCATCCAGGGGATTTGCGACCAGATGGGCCTCACGCTGATCACCCTGGATAACGACGGGACCGGTGGTCCGGGGGCTGTTCCGGTGGATGTCGAGCACGAGCGCCTCACAGCAGCAGCGCTCGAGCCCCACCTCACTGACGATGTCGCGCTGGTGACCCTCCAGGCGCTCAACTATCGCTCAGGTGCGCGATCCGAGCTCGCCGCCATTAGTGCTGCGGTGAAAGCTGCGGGCGCCCTCATGCTGTGGGACTGCTCCCACGCGGGCGGGGCGATAGCGCTCGACTTTGATGACAACGGGATAGATCTCGCGGTGGGGTGCACGTATAAGTACGGCAACTCAGGCCCCGGATCACCCGCGTGGTTGTTTGTTCGGCAGGAGCTTCAACAAGAACTGGATGTTCCTATCCAGGGGTGGTTTGCTCAGAGAGACCAGTTTGCGATGGGCCCGTGGTTCGAAAAAGCCGCCGATATGCGGGCGTTCCAAATTGCCAGCCCGTCCATCATCGGCATTCGCGGCGTTGAAGCCAGCTACGCGATGATCGAAGAGGCGGGTATTAACGCCATCGAGCACAAAGCGGCGGTGGGCACAGAACTCATGATTGCGCTCGTGGATGCGTGGCTGACCCCGTTTGGGGTCACGTTGCACACCCCACGCGAGGCGAACCATCGGGGAGGCCACATCATCATTTCCCACCCAGAAGCTGCGGCCATTGCGCACGGGCTCCGGGAACTGGTCAATGTGGTTCCGGACTATCGCGAGCCCAACACGATTCGCCTTGCCATTTCCCCTCTCCCCACCTCGTATACCGAGGTGTGGGATGGGTTCGACCGGTTACGAGGGCTTCTTGAATCCGGTGATTACCGAAATGCGCCGGCGCCGACAAGCAGGGTCACATGAGTTCGCACGAGAAGGCCGTCACGTACACCAGCTACCTCAAAGTGGACGAGCTGTTAGCTCTCCAGCAACCCCTCTCTGAGGGGCCGGAGCACGATGAGTTGCTGTTCATCACCATTCACCAGGTGTATGAATTGTGGTTCCAACAGATGCTGCACGAGCTCGAAGCCTTGCAGCCGGCTCTGGAGCGCGGGGACACTCACCGCAGTTTGGCCCTGCTCTCGCGTGTGCGCACGATTATGAAAACGTGCGTCGCGCAAATCGATGTGTTGGAGACAATGACGCCCCTGCAGTTTGCGTCGTTTCGATCGAGGCTTTCCTCCGCGAGCGGCTTCCAATCCGCTCAGTTTCGGGAGCTCGAAGCAGTCCTCGGCCGTCGAGATCACGCGGGTGAAAAAGCTAAGGAGGGCTCCGGGATGAGGATGGCAGAGCACTTGGTGCCAGGGTCTCCCGCCAGGCTCCGTGTGGAAGCAGCTATGGCCAGGGCTAGTGTGTGGCATTCCGCGCTGCGGTACTGCCACGCGCGAGGCCACGAGATGCCGAAAGATGTCATCGACACTGATGTGTCGAAGCCGTGGGAGCCGCGCGAGGACGTGCAGGACGTTTTGGTCAATTTGCACCACACCGATCCCGAGTCCGCGATGGTGTGTGAAGCGCTGGTGGATCTTGATGAGGGTCTGGGGGAGTGGCGGTATCGACACGTAAAAATGGTCGAGCGAACACTGGGAAAAAAGATGGGATCTGGTGGTTCCTCAGGCGTGGGCTATTTGGCCTCCACCCTCTTCAACCCGTTTTTTGTGGATCTTTGGGAGATTCGCAGCAAGCTCTAGTTGCGCGAGAAAAGCGAGCGCCGGGAAGGCGGTTCGTAAGCACAGGAGTCTCCCGGGCACAGCTCGGGTGGAGTTTTCGCAAACACCTTGTAGAGCTCACACCCCACACAAATGCCAAAAGACGTCTCCAGGTAGAGAAAAACGAGACAGACCGCGCAGAAAGACAGCATCAGCGCGTCGGGGAGCCCAAAAAACCCGAGGCCCAGACACCCGACGAAAGCCATTCCAAAGCCGATTCCCCAGGCCAGGCGTTTCTGCGCGGCCCCCACCCACTCGGGGCGTTGGCGTCGAACGATAAGCGAGCCCAGCGCCATGCTCGGTGCGAACCGGTGGTTCAGGGTGAGGCGAATTCCCATGTCGATCAAAAACAGAATTCCGAATCCACGAAGTGGCTGTATATCCCCGGTGAAAAACGCAGTGGCCGCGGCGCTAAAGCCCACGACGAAAAGAAGGCCGGCAGCCGCGCGGACAGCCCGCTCGTTGAAGACGGGAATGTCGATGCCCTCGACTTTTTCTCCAAAGTCGGGCTGCTGGGTTTCGGTGGAAGACATGATTCCATTATACCCCCTGGGGTATATCAGCACGGAACAGCAGTACCTCTGCCCTTACGCTGGGGGAGTGAAAAATCTTGCCTTGTCGCCCGAAGTTCGCGAAGCTCTCGAGTCCAAAAAACCCGTTGTTGCGCTGGAGTCCACCATCATTTCTCATGGTCTTCCGCGGGGGCAAAACCTCGAGTCTGCGAAGGGCTGGGAAAATCAGGTGCGGGAGGCGGGAGCTACACCCGCCACCATCGCGGTGATTGATGGCGTTCCCACGGTGGGGCTGGAACCCCACCAGCTCGAGCGCATCGCGAATGAGGATGTCGCCAAAGTTAGTGTTCGAGATCTGCCGGTTGTCATGGGGCTGGGCGTATCGGGGGCCACCACGGTGGCATCCACCGCGTATCTCGCGAACCTGGCGGGAATTAGGGTCTTTGCAACGGGCGGCTTGGGCGGTGTTCACCGCGGAGCCAGTGAAGATTTTGACGAATCGGCCGATATCCCCGTCCTCGCTCAAACCCCCATCACCGTGGTGTCAGCCGGAGTGAAGTCAATCCTCGACATTGGCGCGACACTCGAGCGAATGGAGACCTCGAGCGTCGCGGTGTTGGGCTATCAAACGTCAGTGTTTCCGGCGTTTTGGCTGCGCGAAAGTGCTTACGCACTGGAGTGGCGGGTCGAGGAACCCTCGGAGGTCGCTGCCGTGATGGCGGCTCGCGATGAGCTTTCCCAGCGCGGGGGGATTGTTGTGGCCAATCCGGTCCCCGCCGAAGCTCAGTGGGACCCGGATCGGCACGACCAGATTTTGGCGCAGGCGCTTGCCGAGGCTGACCGTCAAGGAATCCGCGGCAACGAGGTCACCCCGTTTCTGCTCGCGGCTGTTGTCGAGGCCTCGGGCGGAGAAAGCTTGCGGGTGAATCTTGATTTGGTCACGAACAACGTCGCCCTAGCCAGCCAGATCGCCATTGCGTGGGCGCAGCGCCGCCCATGACCCCCGTGCGCATTGTTGTGGCAGGGGATGTCGTCGACGATGTCATCGCCGTGGTTGACCAGCCGTTGCGTGCGAATACCGATACCCCGGCACAGATCAAGCGCACGCTGGGCGGGTCAGCCGCGAACACAGCGGTCTGGCTTGCCAACCAGGGTTGCTCGGTTGATTTCTTTGCGAGAGTGGGGATCCGCGACGTCGTGCGTTGTTCGGAGGACTTTTCTGAAGTTGGGGTAACGCCGCATCTTGCTGGCGACGAACAGCTCGAGACGGGATCGCTGGTCAGTATTGTGCGCGGCGATGATCGGTCAATGCTGAGCGACCGGGGCGCAAACCTGGCGCTCGATCCGACCGAGATTTCTGATTCTGTGTTGTCGGAGGCCTCATGGCTTCATCTCACCGGCTATAGCTTCTTCCACCATCACAACCCCAAGATGTTCAGCGCACTGATCGAGCGTGCCAGAGCTCAAGGCCTGGGAGTCATGGTGGATGCGTCTTCGGCAGGATTTTTGTTGGACGTGGGTGCGCAGCGATTCGTCAGCTGGGTCCGGGAAGCCAGCGTGTTGCGTTGCAACGAGGAAGAAGCGCAGGTTTTAGCTGATTCTGTTGACACGCACACAGCACTCGAGCGTCTAGGTGAGATTTTCCCCCGTGTGATTGTCACGACTGGCGAGACAGGTTCGCTGCTCAGGGAGGGTGGGAGCACGCATCACATACCCTCAGTCCCCGCGGAACGGGATGTCGACCCCACCGGGGCAGGTGATGCCTTTAACGCGGGCGTGCTGGCGGGGTTGGCGCAGGGTGCTTCCCTTGCCGAGTCGGCAACCGCGGCAGCTGCCCTTGCCGCAGATGCGGTTAGCCGGCTTGGCGCGCGGCCTTGAGCGCGGAGAACGCTGAGAGCGCCCGCTCTCGACTGGCTTTCATGTCGACAATCGGCTCGCTGGGATAGTCCTCTGATTCCGGAAGCCACCGGGAAATGTACGTGCGGTCAGGATCAAATTTGTCCGCCTGGAGGAGCGGGTTGAATACCCGGAAGTAGGGGGCCGCGTCAGCCCCGCTTCCCGCGACCCACTGCCAGCTCGCGGGATTGTTGGCTTCATCAGCATCGACGAGAGTGTCCCAGAACCATGCCTCCCCGACTCGCCAATGCACGAAAAGGTTTTTGATCAGGAACGACGCGGCTACCATCCGCACGCGGTTGTGCATATAACCGGTTTCCCAGAGCTCGCGCATGCCGGCATCAACCAGAGGAACCCCGGTCAGCCCCTTCTGCCAGGCGGCGATAGCCTTCTGGTCCGGCTCGCCCCAGGGGAAGTGATCAAACTCCGGTCGGAAGTTCTTCTCGGCGAGTTCGGTGTGGTGAAACAAAATGTTGTACGAGAATTCACGCCAGCCGACCTCGGAGAGGAACTTGGCCGTGTTTTCTGACGAGACATGGGGGAGGTTGTCCTGTAGCCGATGCCAAATGGTGTGGGGACTGATTTCCCCAAACCGCAGGTGAGGGCTGAGCCTGGACGTTGCCTCGATACCCGGCTCATCGCGCCGATGGTAGCTATTCAGGGCGGACTCGATGAAATTCTCAAACCGTGTGTGGGCGCCAGCTTCCCCCGGCGTCCACTGTGCTTCGAGGCCTGCTGACCAGTCGGGGTTCGTCGGAAGCAGACCCCATGAGCTCAGCTCGTCGCTCTCGACGCCGGGAACGCAGGTGAGCGACTCCGGTGCGGGCAGCGGGAAACGCGGTGGCGCAGAAGACAAGCACGCCTTCCAAAAAGGGGTGAAGACACGGAAGGGGTTTCCTTCCCCGGTTTTGATCGTCCAGGGCTCAAAAAGAAGATTTCCGGCGAAGCTTTCACACGTAATGCCGCGCTGGCGAAGCTCCTCCTTGAGCGTGGCATCGTTGTCACGCGCTTTCCCGTATCGACGGTTCCAGAACACCGCTTGGGCGCCGTGGTCTGCGACAAGCTCCTGAATGATGGGGGCAGCTTCGCCCTGGCGGAGGACGAGTGTTCCGCCGAGTTGGTCAATCTGGGTGTTGAGCGCTCGCAGTGAATGGTGAAGCCACCAGCGTGAGGCAGAACCCAGTGGCCGGATGCCCGCTGACACCTCATCGTGGATGTAGACAATGATGACGGGCCCACCCAGCTCGGTGGCCGCGTGCAGAGCCGGGTTATCACCCAACCGAAGATCATTGCGTAGCCACACAATGGCCGGTGCTGAAGTCATTTCTTCACCCTAAGCGTTATCGCTGAAGGCCGACCGTAGACGCAAGTAGGGCCGGTTCCTGAGGCAAGAAACCGGCCCTACTTGTCGCTACCAAGAGTGTTACTGCAATCACATGATCGCCTTTTGTCACAGCACAACCGACGATGAGCTAACTATATAACGAAATGGTAACGGCGTCGAGAGCGTCTAGATCATGTCGGGAGAAGGTGCGACGCCATACTCGATGACGACATCGGCATGGCGGTCGAAGCGGTATCCCACGCCCCGAACGGTGCGCACAATGTCCTCAAACTCCCCCAGTTTCCCGCGCAGGCGCCGGACGTGAACGTCAATGGTCCGAGCGCTGGGCATTTCCTCGTCGCCCTGCTCCCACAAAGCCTCGATGATGGTCTCACGATTCACCGTCTGGCCCTCACGAAGAACGAGGAACTGGAGCATTTCGAATTCCTTGAACGTGAGGGGGGCGGTGCTGCCGTGCAACACCACGCGCTTGCGGGAAATATCGATGACCACCCCGGAGGGTTCCGACACCTTCGCGGGGGCCAACTTGGCGAGCGCCGCAGGGTCGTGGAGAGCCATTCGGACGATCTCGAGGTCGTTACCCCCGGCGCCCTCGGGCGCTAAGGCAATGGAGGCGTGGGTTTGGGACCCGGGAACATAGCCGTCCACCGATTTTTTGAGCTCGGACACGATCTTTTGCAGGCTGTGGCCTGCCGCCAAGGCATCTTTTTCACTGATGCCGACATAGAGTGCGAAGCCGCGAGGTTCGCGGGGAGAGGAGGGGTTCATGAATGTCGATTCGGTCGGGGGCAGGAAGCCCAAAACAAGAAGGTGAGGTGTTAGTTACACATTCGAGCGCGACAACACCAGAGCGAACCGACGACGGTCAGCATCCTGGTGTTCGACATGACTCCATTATTGCGATTGGCGTAGGCGGGGGTCAAGTGATCGTCTAGCCGACCGTTCCGTAGAGGCGGTCACCCGCGTCACCAAGGCCCGGAACAATGAACCCCTGCTCATTGAGCTTCTCGTCGAGAGCGCCCAGGACGATGGTCAAGTCCCGGCCGGTGGTAGCTTTTTCGATTGCGGCCAGCCCTTCGGGTGCCCCCAGGATGCAGACAGCCGTGACATCTGTTGCGCCCTTGTCAAAGATGAAGTCAATCGCTTGCAGCAGTGACCCGCCGGTCGCCAGCATGGGATCAAGAATGAAACACTGGCGATTCGAGAGGTTCTCCGGCAAGCGCTCGGCATAAACGCTCGGCTCCAGGGTCTCTTCATTACGGACCATTCCCAAGAACCCGACCTCGGCACTCGGAAGCAGCTGCACCATTCCCTCCAGCATTCCGAGCCCAGCTCGCAGGATAGGCACGACAACAGGACGGGGTTCCGCGAGCCTGGTCCCCAGCATGGTGCTGACCGGAGTGGTGATTTCGCGAGGTTCGACGCGGATGTTTCGTGTGGCCTCATAGGCCAGCAAAGCGACGAGCTCCGAGGTTAGCGCGCGAAATTGGGGCGAGGACGTGGATTGATCCCTCAGAAGGCTGAGTTTGTGCGAAATCAGCGGATGATCGGCGACGTGAACCTGCATCGCTCAACCCTAGCCGAGCTAGTGTTGAGCGATGCGCGGTGATCTCGAGGCGATGGATGACCTCCTTGTGTTTGCCGAAAAGGCCCTATTGACAGGTGATGTCCCGGTGGCTGCTGCCGTGATTGATCCCGACGGATATGTGATTGCCCGGGCCACAAACACCAAAGAGCGCGATAGCGATCCGACCGCGCATGCGGAGGTGCTGGCGCTTCGAGCTGCGGGTAAAGCCTTGGGACTTTCCAACCTTCACGGTCACACTTTGATGGTGACGCTCGAGCCCTGCGTGATGTGTGCGGGAGCGATCACCCAGGCGCGAATCACCACGTTGGTGTTCGGCGCCTGGGACGACAAAGCAGGGGCAGCCGGTAGCAAGCACGATCTGGTGCGCGATCGGAGCCTTCCTCACCGTGTGGACGAGGTTCGGGGAGGGGTCCGGGAAAAAGAATGCGCCCAGCTACTCCGCGATTTTTTCGCGCAGAAGTAGGCCTAGGACACCAGCCCCGGCCACACCACGGCCATCACCACGTTGGCTAACGCCAGGGCACCAGCTGTGTGGAGTAGCGGCAGCAGCGCCCTCTGGTTTCCCGTGGGTGACATCTTGCGCTGGCGGCGGCGTGCGATAAGAGCCACCACGAAAATCACCAGGGAGAGCCCGAGCTTCACAAAAATTTTCGGGTAGTTGAGGGACATATCGTCATCCGCGAGCCGCATTTCGGCAATCCCCGTGAGGGCAATGCCGGTGAGGAGTTGAAGGGTAGCGCCGAGGAGAACCCACCCGAAGGCATAGTTCGTGTGCGCCCGCATCTGAATGAAGAAGGGGCCAAGAATCATGGCCAATCCGAGAAAGTGAAAGATAAGGGAGATATCGCGGGCAAGTTCCATGACGGCCTTTCTAGTCGGATGCCTTAATAACGATAACGTCCGTGGCCGGATCCTCGCGAGCGGGGTCGCGCACGAGCTCTGGCTCGACATAAATGTCAGCGGTTTCCCCCACAACACCGCGAACACGGCGTTTAGCGTCACCCAGTGCGCTGCTCAGGGCATAGACCGGCATCGAGTCAATCAGTTGGACCGTGGTGGCGATGACCCACTGGCCATCCGGTTCGCTGGTGACGCACAGCCGGAGGACGGATTCAACATCAGGACTGTCGATGAGTGCATCCAAAATAAGCGAGCGCTCAGGGAGACTGGGGGATTTTTTCTTAGCCACAGAGACTCCCTTCAGACGCATCGGCGCGACATCGTGTCTGCCAATCTACACTGGGCACTATGACCACGACACTTCCTCAGATTGCTCTGGTCGGCACGGGAAATATGTCCGGTGCCATCCTTCAGGGCCTGTTGCAGCCGGGTGTGAAGGTCGCGGGGCTTCGAGCGACCACTCGCGGGGCCGCCTCCGCTGAGGCTCTCGTCCAGCGGGGAGTGAGCGCGGTCTCACTCGAGCAGGACCCGGACGCTAATCGACAGGCGGTCGCTGACGCCGAGATCATTGTCCTTGGGGTAAAGCCCTACCAAATCCTGGAGGTGCTGACCGATCTGGTCGAGCACGCCCGCCCGGAGGCAACTGTGGTGAGCGTGGCCGCTGGGATCACGCTCGCTTCGATGGAGGACATCTGGCCAGGTGCGCTCGTGCGAGCGATGCCCAACACCCCTGCTCAAGTAGGCCGGGGTGTGACGGGATTAGCCCGTGGTTCGAGGACATCGGATACCCAGGCGGCCATGGTCGAGGCACTGTTTTCAACGGTGGGCGAGGTGTTGGTTGTGAAGGAAGACCAAATAAACGCCTTGAGCTCGATCTCTGGGTCCGGGCCGGCGTATGTTTACCTCTTCATCGAGCACTTCATGGAGGTTGCTCGCCAGAAGGGTTTCACCGAGCATCAAGCGCGAGTCATGGTCGAGGGCACTTTTAGCGGCGCGTTAGCGGTGCTCGCTCAGTCGGATAAAAACCCTGAGCAGTTGCGGGTTGAGGTGACTAGCCCGGGAGGGAGCACGGCCGCCGCGCTCCAGGCGTTCGAGGACGCAGATCTCGAAGCAATCTTCGCCGCAGCTAGTGATGCGGCGATTGCCCGCGCTGAGGAAATGTCCCGCGAGTAGTTACTTGTCGAGTGCGGCGAACGCCTCGATGTCCTCGTTGGTTCCCGAAACGATGATGAGGTCGTGGTTGGTGACCACAGTTTTCTCTGTTGCATACGTAAAGGGCTTGCCGGGGGATTTAACACCCACCACCGTGATGTGGTGCTTAGACCGAACCTTCGAATCTTCGAGGGAAAGGTTCCGAATCGGCTTGGGTGGATACATCTTCACCAACGCAAAGTTGTCATCAAAGCGGATGAAGTCGATCATCCGACCAGAGACCAGGTGAGCTACTCGCTCGCCAGCTTCACGCTCGGGATAGATGACGCGGTGGGCACCGATCCTGGTCAGAATTTTTCCGTGCGACTCGCTAATCGCCTTAGCCCAAATCTGGGGGACCTTGAGATCAACGAGGTTGGTGGTGATGAGCACACTGGCTTCGATGGAGGAGCCCGTGGCGACAACCGCAATGGGGAAGTCCGCTGCCCCTACCTGCTGGAGGGCGCTCATGTTGCGCGCGTCAAGGACGGCGGTGTGTCGAACGCGATCGGACCACTTCTGCACCAAGGCAGGGTCTTCATCGACGGCCAGCACATCGCGACCAAGTTTGTCGAGCTCGCCAGCGGTGGCCGCGCCAAAGCGCCCTAACCCGATAACGAGGACGGGGGCATCATGGGGAATTTTCTCAACCAACGATTGGCCTTTCTTTTGCCCGGCGGTAGACGGTCTGCCGGTGGGTTCCGCTCAGCGCGGTCGCGAGCGTCACTGTACCAACTCGGCCCAACAGCATGGTGGCCGAGAGAATATATTTCGCCGAGTCGGGTAGGTCAGCGCTGGTGAAACCAGCGCTGAGGCCACACGTGGCAAAGGCGGAGATGACGTCAAACAAAATCCGATCCAGCGGCGCCTCCGTCACCCGCATCAGGGCGATAGTGGACACGGCAACAATGCTCGCCCCCCACAGAACGACACTCACCGCCAGGCGGACAACGTCGGAGGGAATGCGTCGCTCATAGACAACGATGTCTTGATTACCGCGCGATTCGGCAAACGCTGCCAGGAACAAAATGGCCAGCGTCGTGACTTTGATTCCGCCGGCGGTTGAAGCGGATCCGCCGCCGACAAACATCAGCATGTCCAGCACCAACAGTGTCGCCCCGGAGAACTCTGCGGTGTCGACTGTGGAGAAGCCTCCGGAGCGCGCCATCATCGAGGTGAAGACGGCGGTCATGCCTCTCACACCCGGGCTCTTGTCGCCGAGGGTGTCTTCGTTACTCCACTCCAGCGCACCGATGGCGATGGCACCAATAACCAACAGCAGTGTGGTGGTGGAAAGTGTGAGGCGAGCGTGCATGCCCAGGCGAGCGTGATCCCAGGTTCGACGTTGACGGCGCTGCCGAGCTGTGCGCACCGCTCGGGCAATGGCGTAAATCACCGGGAATCCGATGCTGCCTAAGAAAACGCCGAACCCGATTGTGAAGACCATGACGGGGTCTGCGACAAACGGCGCCAGGCCATCGACCAGGGGGACAAAGCCGGTGTTGGTGAAGGCAGAAACAGCCAGGTAGCCGCCCTGCCAGAGCGCTGTCACCGGGTCTAGACCCCACACAATCAGGCGGGGGACGATGATCGCCGCGAGCGCGAGTTCGATCAAAATCACACTGATGAAGACGGTTTTCAGCAAACCCTTCACATCGCTCAAGCGCATGCCGTGGTTTCCCGAACCCTCCTTTTCGTGGAGCCTTGAGGGGTCAACGTCCCCTGCCATCATCTTGCGCACGGAAAGGCCGAGACGCTTGGAGGCGATGACCGCGAGCAGCGTCGCCAGGGTCATCACCCCGATTCCACCGACCTGGAGGGCAACAAACACAATCAGGTGTCCCGCCGGTGACCAGTGGGTGGCCATGTCGAGTGTGGTGAGACCGGTCACACAGATGGCTGAGGTCGCGGTGAAGAGGGCATCAGCCAGCGGAGTCGCCTCGCCACTGGCTGCGGCAAAGGGCATCATCAACAGGCCCGTGGTGACCCCCACGAGAAAAATAAAGACGACCACAGTGGTGGTTGCTGCTTGGCCCCCCAAAAGCATTTGCAGGCGGGCGCCCAGACCCCGAATTCCTGGTGGGAGAGGTGCCTCTGAGCGTGTGCGAGACCACGCCAGTCTTTTCGTCCGAGCACGTTTCGCGCGACGGATGATGTTGGCAAGCCACGAGGACACGTTCGCCCGCTCGCTTCCTGACTGTCGTGGGGACAACCGCCAGCCATGGTACTCCTCCCCGGGCCGAAGTACGCTAGAGGATTATGGCTGATGTTTTTGATGTGGTTGCGGACCCCACACGGCGGGATATTGTTCGACTCCTGCACGGTGCAGGCTCCGGCGGAGAGATGAGTGTTGGTGAACTGGTGGAAGCACTGGGCATTACCCAGCCCACTGTTTCTAAGCACCTGAAGGTTCTGCGCGAAGGTGGCGTTGTGGGGGTTCGTGAGGAGGGCCAGCATCGCTATTACCGTTTTGAACCCTCGGCGCTTGCAGCCCTGGAGCAGTGGTTACACACCCTCGGTCATCGCGCCGACACCACCGTGAGTGAGCCTTTCACGGACCTGACACTCGCTGGTCGAGCAGTGGGAGGCGCCGTTCGTGACTTTCAGAAATGGCTCCAGCACACCGGGGGACAGTTTTCCCGCTAGCTAGTGAGCGGTGCGCTCTGCGCTAGAGTAGGCAAGTTGCCCGAAAGGGCGCGACACACTTTCCGTTTCAAAAGGACAATTAATGGGCTCTGTTATCAAGAAGCGCCGCAAGCGTATGGCGAAGAAGAAGCACCGCAAGTTGCTTCGTAAGACTCGCCACCAGCGTCGCAACAAGAAGTAGCTCGTCGAGCAATCGCGCTGGTCACGCCCGTCGTGACCGGCGCTTTTCTCTGCCTATTTGTTTTTACCGGACTGCGATCGTCCCGAGGCCTCCGGCCACATAACGGGCCACCCTTCTCGGGATGCGTGAGCAAGCAGTGTGGCGTCGGGGTTCACCGCTACCGGGTGCCCGACCAAGCTCAACAGGGGAATATCAGCGGCGGAGTCCGAGTAGGCGTAGCACTGGCTGAGGTCAGCGCCCACCTCGGCGGCAAATGCTTGCGCTCTTTCCTCTTTCAGTGGACCGTGCAGAAGATCCCCGTTAATTTCCCCGGTGAATTTCCCGTCGCTTTCCATGAGCTGTGTCCCAAACGCTCCGGAGAGCTGGAGGTCATCAGCCATCACGGACGCGAGACCCTGCGGGCTTGCGGTGAGCAACCACACCTTGTGGCCCTGCTTTTGGTGCTCCTGAAGAGCCTCCAAAACATCGGGGAAAACTTTGGGGGCTATAGAGCGCCGCCAGGCCACCTCTGCGATGCGGTCAAAGTCGGCAACCGAGTGCCCGGCTACCAGTGTTTGCGCACGCTCGCGGGTCGAGGTCACCCGTTTAGGGGTCTCTCCTTTGCGGATAAAGGTGCGTTGCTGAAACAGCGCCGGAATCACGTGACGCCATTTGATGTAGCCAGATTTCCAGGCCTCGATCGCGAACATAAATATCGTCGCGCCCTTCACCAGGGTGTTGTCGACATCCACAAATACCAGGGTGGGCGAATCAGGCTTCGCAGACTTCTGGCTGGGGGGAGACATCGCGCTATCAGCATAGGCTGAGGGCATGTCCTCGGTCACCCTCACACTGTTGGGCCGCGAGAATTGCCACCTCTGTGAGCAAGCGGAACCGCTGGTGGACGAAGTGGTTGCCCAGTTTGCCAACGTGTCAGTGACGAAAGCGTCCGTGGATGATCGTGCGGACTGGCGGGAGCTCTACTCGGACAAAATCCCGGTGGTGTTGATTGAAGATGACGCCCACAGCCAGTGGCACGTTGACCCCCTCGCACTCACCGAAGCACTCCGCAGCGCCGGCGGGCTGTTGTCACGGGACAAACCGGAGTAAAACTGTAGATATGTCTTCTACGCGAACCCCTGATCCCAACCCCGGCTGGCTGTCGGAGGAAGAACTCGCCGCGTTCCGTGCTCGAATGCCACTTCTTTATGTGGAGGCGCTGCCCGTGCGCCTGGGTGGTCTCGGAGAAGTGACAGAAGTGGGACTGTTGTTGCGAGCATCCAACGAGGGTGCGATGACGAGAGCTCTGGTCTCTGGTCGCGTCATGTTTGGCGAAACCGTGCGAGACGCACTTTTTCGGCATATCGAAAAAGATTTAGGGCCGATGGCATTCCCCCAGCTGCCCGCCTCCCCCACCCCGGCGCACGTGGCGGAGTATTTCCCCTTTCCCGGGTCGAAGTATCAGGACCCTCGACAGCACGCAGTCTCCCTCGTGTTTGTGATTCCCGTGACGGGGACCTGTGAACCCCGTCAGGATGCCCTCGAGATGACGTGGATGAGCACGGAAGAAGTCAGTCAACCCGATGTTTTGGCGGAGATGGAGGGCGGGCGGGGCTCACTCGTGAGAGCAGCGCTTGCCAGCATGGGTGTGCTTCCCTAAAACTGAACGATAGCCACGACATCGGCCACCGTGACAGGTTGATCCAGCGGACCTGTTTGCTGACGGTTCCATTCTTCGGCGGTGAGCACGTCGCCCAGAGGTGCAAAAAAATCAGTGAGTTCCTGGGCATCAAACATCATGTCTTCCGGGGGTCTTTGAACTCCGGCGGCGACGTCGCTGGGACTGTGTCCGACAATCACGAGATGCCCGCCCGGGGCGACAACCTTGGCCATTGCTCCCCATAACCCTTGACGCATTTCGCGAGGGCCGTGTCCAAAAAAGTTTGTCACCAGGTCGTACTTCTCGGGTGGTGTC